>NZ_CP087139.1:1470357-1776785 GCF_045160025.1 Spirosoma sp. KNUC1025 | reverse complement strand
AAGTTAGCCCGTAGCCTGAAAATTAATTTTCTGGACGATACCCGCATAACTGGTGACGATACGGTTCATTATAACCCTGACCGGAAATTAACCTGGGCTGATTTTAAAGCTGAGCCACGACGAGGCAGCCATTATGCAGCTGAAGTTTTTACAAGTTTTGCCTACGAAGGAAAAAGTACAGTAAAAGACGGCGTTATCATCCTGAACCTGACTGCCAAAGCGTATATGCTAAAGGAATCCTCGTGGGGGCGTCCTGACGCAAAGAATGCGTACGCCCTGAATCATGAACAACGCCATTTCGACATTGTCAAGATCATAGCCGAGCGGTTTAAGCGTAAAGTTCAGGCCGATATTTTAACCCTGGAAGATTATAACAGCCAGATGCAGTATGAGTTTCTGGAGTCGTTTAGGGAGATGAATCGGCTGCAGACACAATATGATGACGAAACCAATCACAGCCTGAATCAGGCAGCACAGGAACGCTGGAATCAAAAAATTGATGCAGAACTACGTAGCTTTGGGGTGATCAAATAAGCGTATCCTTGAAAAAAATTCGTGTTCTGCACGTAAGTACGGCCCACCAACCTCAAGATCCCCGTATCGTATTTAAACAATGTCAGACGCTGACTGAGTTGTACGACGTATTCTGTGCTATACCCCATGCCAGTTCATCTATTGCGCACAACATTCACTTCATTCGCTTACCCTATTTCCGGCGCGTTATCTACCGAATCCTTTTGACTTGCCCGTTTATTCTGCTTCGGTGTATATGGATACGTCCAAAACTTATTCATGTTTACGTACCGGAGTTTTTGCCCTTTGCCTATGTGTTTCGGCTTTTAGGGGCTAAAGTAATCTATGAGGTGCAGGAGAATCTACACAAAAAAATGCACCTTAAAACATTCAACCGCGGTTACCTGCTGGAAAAAACCTTCCGCTGGTTCGATTATCTCGCTCAGCGCCATTTCTATCTGATTTTTACCGAGCATAGTTATCTGGATACGTACACGAGCGTGAAAAACCGTTTTGTAATCATTTATAACTACCCACTTTTGTCTTTCTTAGACCCATTTTGTCGGCCGTACCAACCTAATTCGATAAAACCATCTTTTTTTTACATTGGATGGCTTAGCTTTGAGCGGGCTTTCGATACGTTGATGTCGAGTCTGGTTCAATTAAAAAGCAAATACCCTGATTTTGTCCTCCATCTGTTTGGCCAGCGCACCTTTTCACAACGCGAACTGGACCAGTCATCCGAATTTAAAGCCATACGAGAAAATCTCTATTTTTATGGCTACACAGATCAACGAGAAGCTTTTCCATATGCAATTCAAGCGACCGCAGGTTTGGCTTTGCTAAAGCCTGTTGGCGATTATCCCGATTCTTATACGACCAAACTATTCGAATACATGGCACTTGGCCTACCCGTTATTACGTCAAACTTTCCGCTTTATAAAAACGTTGTCGAACGGCATAACTGTGGTTTTTGCGTATCTCCAACCGACCCAGCACAAATTACCCAGGCTCTTGATTTTCTGATCGAACACCCAGAGGTCGGTTATGCAATGGGACAACGCGGAAGAGCTGCCGTTGAGACAGAATACAACTGGTCTTCTGAAGCCAAGAAGTTACTCGGTTTTTACGAAAGTATACTCAACAGTACTAAATGAATGCTGGTTTCTTGCGTTAAAATAATACGTTATCAACACATTATGGTATTGTTCCAATGTACAATACCACGTTTTCCCGGAAGGATTTAACTTTAAGCGCTGATATAGGTTATCCCTGTGCTAGCCCTCTATTTTTTGGCCTGATGTATATACATGCAGTAAGTCATTACCTACCCACGCAGGTAGTTGGCAACGAACACTTTACCCAGCTCAATGGGCTTTCCAGCGAGTGGATTATCGAGCGTACCGGTATATTGGAGCGACGTAAAGCCGCCCCTGGTGAGAATACGAATACCATGACCATTGAGGTTGTTAAACGGCTCATGGAAAAAACGGACTTATCGACGATTGATCTGATCGTAGGTGGTACGTATACCCCTTACGACACCATTGTTTCGATAGCTCACGAAGCGCAGCATTTTCTGGGAATTGCGGATATCCCCACTATTTCGATATCAACAGCCTGTTCCTCTCTATTGAATGCCATCGAAGTCGTTGAAGGCTATTTTGCGCTGAATAAAGCCACTCGGGCGCTAGTCATTGTATCGGAGCACAATACACTTTACTACAACGAAACCGATACGGTTTCAGGACATTTGTGGGGCGATGGAGCTGCCGCATTGCTCATTACCAAAGAACGCGAAAGCGAAGAAGATTTTGCGATAAAAGCTTTACTAACCGGGGGAGCAGCGCATACATCCAAGGCTACTACGGGGGTTATGATGAAACCTGCCGATGGGGGCGTTACAATGCCTCACGGCCGGGATGTATTTATCAATGCCTGCCAGTATATGCCAAAGGCTAGCTTACAGGTACTCGAACGATGCGGCCTTTCATTAAGTGATGTAGATTACATTTTACCTCACCAGGCTAATCTGCGGATTTCGCGCAACGTAATGAATACGCTTGGATTGCCCGAAGAAAAATTAATCTCGAACATTCAGTATTACGGTAATACAGGCTGCGCTGGTTGCGCTATTGCCCTTTCGGAGCGATGGGGCACCTTCAAAAAAGGCGAACACATTGTAATTACCGTCTTTGGAGGTGGATACTCTTATGGAGCGATGTTAGTAGAAGTTTAAGGGCGGAAAGGCGAAGGGAGGAAGGGAATGAAGGCTGTTGCTAGTCCTTTATTCCCTTCCTCCCTTCGCCTTTCCGCTTTTTTACTGCGCTTCTGCCCGCCAAACGTTGTTTTTCCCGTTTATATCCGGAAGTTTTTGGTCGGGGTCGACAACTACGGTCTTCAGCGGTGAAGTCGAATCGTATTTGAAGGTCCAGGTGCCTCCCCGCTCCCACACTTCTACAGGCAGGTTGATACGTCCTTTTTTACCATTATTTTCCGTAACCTCGATGGTAACGGGCATTGCCATTTTTTCGAGGTTTTCGATTGAAATCAGCGAGCCTTTATCGGGTGCGGCATCTACGTATTTAACGTCTTTTACGCTTTGATCCAGTTTCCAGGTTTCATAGAAAAAGCCGCGCCAGAACCAGCCTAAATCTTCGCCTGCCCCATCTTCCATACTCCGGAAGAAATCGTAGGGGGTCGGATGCTTGAATGCCCAGCGATTCACATAATTCCTGAATGCAAAGTCGAACCGATCGGGACCGAGAATTACATCGCGAAGCAGTTTCAGGCCTATGCCTGGTTTATAATAAGCCAGAATACCCAATGCCCGTGGTTGCTGAACATCCGGAAGTGTCATAATTGGTTCCGTTGGAAAAGCAAGGGCAGGAGCAATATCGTGCATGGTTCCCCGCTCGCGGTCATACTCGCCTTTATTGAAATTTGCCGTTGATAAACCGTTGATAAACGTATTGAAGCCTTCATCCATCCACGGGAATTTGCGCTCATTGTTGCCGACAATCATGGGGAACCAGTTGTGACCAAACTCGTGATCGGTTACGCCCCAGAGTGCATCTTTTTTGTCTTTATGATTGCAGAAAATAATGCCTGGATACTCCATACCGCCAACAATGCCCGCTACGTTTGTGGCCACCGGATAACTATACTCATACAGATATTTCGAGTAGTATTCAACACACCCTTTTACGTATTCTGTCGAGCGATTCCAGGAATCATTTGTCGCACTTTCGGCTGGATAAACAGACTGAGCCAGGCCCGACTTACCACTTGGCAGATTCATTTTGGCTGCATCCCACACAAACGCTTTTGACGAGGCCCAGGCCACATCGCGGCTATTCTGACAGCGAAATTTCCAGGTTAACGTACCGGATTTTTTAGGCCGGGTATCCGGGTTGTTTACGTCATCTTTGCTACGTATGATAACCGTCTGATCGCTGTTACGAGCCTGCGCCAGCCGTTTGATCTGTTCGGCAGTCAGCACGTCATTTGGATTCAGCAATTCGCCTGATCCGACAACAATGTGATTCCAAGGCGCTGTGATGCTGTATTCATAATCGCCATAGTCGAGGTAAAACTCGCCTGCGCCCAGATAAGGCAGTACGTTCCAGCCTTCAATGTCATCGTACACGCACATACGCGGATACCATTGAGCAATTTCGTAGATGATCCCATCTTTGCGCTGCAACTTTCCCATACGGTCAGAAGCATACTCAGGAATTTTGAACGAATAGGTCACTTTAATTTTAACCACATCTCCGTTCGGTTTAACAGGTTCTGTCAAACGTACCTGCATCCGGGTATCGGTAATAACGTAAGGAGTAGCTGCGAACTTTCCCTTAGCCTGGTCCACTGTTACGCTGGTGATCGAATACCCGCCTGCAAAACCCTGGTTGCCAAAACGTCCACCCGACACCGGCGTTGTTTTGGTTGCCCTTGACGTATCACTGAACGCATTCTGATCGAGCTGTAGCCATAGATATGGCAGTGTTTCGGGTGAATTGTTTTTGTACGTAATGACCACCTCACCCGACACTGTGTTTTGCTGGTCATCTAACATTACGTTGATTTGGTAGTCTGATCGGTTTTGCCAGTAACGTGGCCCCGGAGCACCGCTGCCCGTTCGATAGTCGTTGCCGGGCTGCATATTAAACAGTGGATGAAATAAGGCAAGCGGATCGTATTTGGATGTCGGCGTTGATGAGGGTGTCGTTTGAGCAAATGAAGCAAAGCTTAAGGCCCAAAAACCGGCCCAGAGAGCAATTTTTCTCATGAATAAAGTTAGGTCAGCTGTATATACTACAAATAACGCGATAAAGCCTTAAAACCGGATACTCGCTCAGAAAGACAGGTGCAGGTCAAGACCATGATGGACAAGCAGAAAAATAAACAAGCCAATCCAGAGAATATCGACGAAATGCCAGTAAAGCGTAATAAGCCTGATTTTTAAGCGGTTTGGCGGGTTCACACTATAAACAAAGGAATCAACGTAGGGACGACGACGTAGAGCCTCAACTAACATGATTCCTAAAAAAATGAGACCCACTAAAATATGCAGCAGGTGAATGCCGGAAATAATATAGATAAAGCCTCCTGCCGGATTGTGCTCGAGCGTAATACCTGACCGGATCATCTGCCGCCATCCCCAGGCTTGCAGTAGCATAAACAACGTACCAAGGACAAGCGTAGTCCCTAAATTAGTGCGATAGTTATTAAAACGTTCGTGTCGGAAAGCCTGAATGGCATTGTGGAGCGTAAAGCTGCTCAGAAGAATAACCAGTGTGCTCACCAGGAATACACCCGGCAGCTTTATATCTGCCCAGCCCGAGCCCGTCCGGCGGATGACATAAGCAACCAGGAGCATTGTAAAAATCATCACACTGCTTGCAATGCCCAGCCAGACCATAAAGCGGAAGGGTTCTCGTCGCTTGGTCACAAAGTTACTCATGGTAGTTACCCGTGTTTAGTCAATAGCAATTAGTGGTTAGTTATTCTGCCTTTCACTACTGACTACTAATCACTCTCCCTAACCACTATAACCTTCCTTGCCAAACGCTGTAATTCCAAAATTGGTTTGGGACCACAGCGGGCGCATTAAAAATTCCGTACACAGTAGAGCCAGAACCACTCATACTTGCGTATACCGCACCGGCATCATACAGCGCTTGTTTGATCTGAGCCAGTTCTGGATACGTAGGGAACAGGCTGTCTTCGAAATCATTATGAATGGTATTCCGCCACGTATCAACGGGATTCTGTAAAAGCGTAGCCAACGGAATGGCTGGCTTCTGAGGCTTTACGGCAGCATAAGCCTCCGCTGTAGAGATCGCCAAATTCGGGTAAACAAGCAGTATATGATAGCCGCTTAAATCGACAGCAATATCCCTGAACACATCCCCTTTTTCAAGGCAATACAACGGGCGGTTTTGGATAAAAAATGCGCAGTCACTACCCAGCAATCGAGCGTAATCTTCTAACTGTGGCGTATTGATTCCTAACGAAAATCGATCATTCAGTAATTTTAGCGTAAAAGCAGCGTCGGCTGAGCCACCACCCAGGCCTGCACCAATGGGTACGATTTTGTGCAGGTGCATCTGAACGGGTGGCAAGTCGAAGTCCGCTTTCAGCAGATTATACGCTTTAACACAAAGATTTTTACTTACCTCGCCCGGAATATCGAGACCGCTGCTGGCAAACGAAAACGAATCTGATGGAATCACTTCCAGTACGTCACTCCAACCAACCGGATAAAAGCAGGATTGCAGATTATGAAACCCGTCGGAACGCTTTTCAGTAATGTGCAGACCTATATTGATTTTACAATTGGGAAAGGCAACCATTTTGACGTAGTGGCTTTTAAAGGCGCAACACAGAGTTTTCAGTCTCGATTTAAGCAAAAAAATCCGCTACCTGAAAAAGCTCAGGTAGCGGAAAAATCTCATCGGTTTGTACAACGTAACGTATGCGCTTAAGCACTGGCCAGCGCTTCGGCACCACCCACGATTTCGAGAATTTCAGTCGTGATGGCCGCCTGACGAGTACGGTTATAGACTAACCGCAGTTCTTTCAAAAGCTCTCCCGCATTCTCGGTTGCTTTGTCCATCGCTGTCATACGAGCCCCGTGTTCGGCGGCATTGGAATCCAATACCGCTTTGTACAGCTGAATTTTAATCGTTTTAGGAATTAACTCCGTAACGATTTCTTCTTCAGATGGCTCAAAAATATAATTGGTCGCTCCCGACGAACCAGCTGGCGCTTCTGCAGCGACAATAGGTAACATCTGTTCGACCCGCACAATCTGCACGGCGGCATTACGGAATTCATTGTAGATAACGTCAACTACGTCGTATCGACCACTGGCAAAACCGTCCATGGCTTCTTCAGCAGCAGCACGAACCGTAGCGAAGTTGAGCGAACCGAATGCTTCCATGTGATTCTTGTTCACTTTAAAACCCCGGCGTTGAAAGGCTTCCGCTCCTTTTTTGCCGATAGCCATAATCTCAACATTACCCAAACGAGCCTGAGCAGCATACTTTTCGTCCATGATTGCCAAAGCCCCTTTTACTGCATTTGTATTGAAAGCTCCACACAAACCACGGTCGGAGGTAATGACAATTAGCAACACTCGATCAATAGAGCGAGCCTGCTTATAAGGGCTATCCGATGCTGTTTCAGCTCCCGCCGAAACCGTACCAAGCATTTGGCTCAGTTTCTGAGCATAGGGGCGTAACTGCGTAATATTTTCCTGCGCCCGACGCAGTTTGGCAGCCGATACCATTTTCATCGCTTTGGTAATCTGCTGTGTCGAATTAATCGACGCAATTCGGGCGCGTACTTCTTTAAGACTTGCCATAAAATAGTCGTAACCGGTTCGCCGGTGCGGTCATAAAGGCCCAAGGAGTAAAGCCAAAAGCGAAATTCATCGGTCGGCTTTACTCCTTATGACTACTATTTATATTGCGCTGAAAGATCAGCTGCTACTTTCTTAAGCGCTGCTGTTGCTTCATCAGACAGTTTACCAGCACGCAAATCGTTCAGTACGTTCGGGTACTGTGCACTAAGAACCATAGCGAATTCGCCCTCGAAAGCTTTTACTTTATTGACCGGCACCTTATCGAGCAAGCCATTCGTTGAAGCATAAATAATTGCAACCTGCTGCTCAACCGGAACAGGCGAATATTGAGGCTGTTTCAGCATCTCCTGGTTCCGCCGACCCCGTTCAATCGTCAGTTTAGTCGATGCATCCAGATCAGAGCCGAACTTCGCGAAGGCTTCCAGCTCCCGGAACTGCGCCTGATCAAGCTTCAGCGTACCGGCTACTTTCTTCATCGACTTGATCTGCGCATTACCACCCACGCGCGATACCGAAATACCTACGTTGATGGCCGGACGAATACCTGAGTTAAACAAGTTCGACTCAAGGAAGATCTGACCGTCGGTAATCGAAATTACGTTTGTCGGAATATAGGCCGATACGTCACCAGCCTGTGTTTCGATAATCGGCAACGCTGTCAGCGAACCACCACCTTTCACCTTGTCTTTCAGCGACGGTGGCAGGTCGTTCATATTTTTGGCAATGGCGTCGTTCGAGTTGATTTTAGCGGCCCGTTCCAGTAACCGGCTGTGCAGGTAGAACACGTCTCCCGGATAAGCCTCACGGCCTGGTGGACGACGTAACAACAGCGATACTTCACGGTACGCTACGGCCTGCTTGGACAGATCGTCATAAACAACAAGCGCCGGGCGACCCGTATCGCGGAAGAACTCCCCGATAGCAGCCCCCGTAAATGGAGCAAAGAACTGCATTGGTGATGGGTCAGATGCATTGGCCGACACGATAACCGTATAGTCCATAGCGCCCGCCTTACGGAGGGTTTGCTCAACCTGCTTAACGGTTGATGCTTTCTGACCGCAGGCTACATAAATACAATAAACGGGTTCGCCTTTGTCGAAAAATTCTTTCTGGTTAATGATGGTGTCGATAGCAACAGCCGTCTTACCCGTTTGCCGGTCACCGATGATCAGCTCACGCTGGCCACGGCCGATAGGGATCATGGCATCGATAGCCTTGATTCCTGTCTGGAGCGGTTCGTTTACGGGTTGGCGGAAGATTACGCCCGGCGCTTTCCGTTCCATCGGCATCGGGAACAATTCACCCTGAATGGGGCCTAAACCATCGATTGGCAGGCCGAGTGTGTTCACAACGCGGCCAAGAATGCCATCGCCTACGTTAACGTAAGCAATCTGGTCGGTACGTTTGACAGTATCGCCTTCTTTAACGTCTGAGTAATCGCCAGAGCAAAACGGCCCCAACGTTATCTTCTTCGAGGTTCAGCGCCATGGCCTGAAGCCCATTTTCGAACGACAGCAATTCGCCGGCCTGCACTTTCGAGAGGCCGTAGATACGCGCTACGCCGTCGCCGATTTGCAGCACCGTACCGACTTCTTCGAGTTCAGCCTCGGTTTGCGTTCCGGCCAGTTGCTGGCGCAGAATGGCTGATATCTCGTCGGGTCTTACGGATTCCATATGTGTATAAGGAGATTTTTAAGTTTTATTTTCGGCCGCAAAGGTACGATTAAAATTTAATAAAAACTTGTTCGTATCTATAATTACGGGCTGAATGTTAGACTTTTCCAATAATCAGCCGTTAGAATGGTAAACCGCTGGAAATGGCAGAAAACCGTTCGTCCAGATTCGGTGTATTTTCGAAGGTAAATCCTAGCAAACTTTACCAGAAACCCCTATTTTTATCAGTTAGTTATCTGCAATTAAGGTTAGATGAAATTTTACTAAAACCTGAGCTAACCAAACTTTTCTGATACATATTCACGTTTTATTAACAAATCAATTATTGCATTCATCCTTTTGCTTTTGTTCGCATGAAGTTCACCCAACTAATGTTGGCTGGTATTGTATCAGCTTTTTTCATTACCGAATCTGCCATTGCCCAAACGAAAAAAAAACCTGCTGTTTCTAAACCCGCTTCCAGTGCAAAGCCGGCTTCAGGCGCTAAATCTGTTGCTGGTGCTACGGTGTTGTCATCTACTCAGGACTCTATAAGCTACAGTATCGGGCTATTTATGGCCCAGAACCTGAAACAACAGGGTATAAATGATATTAACCAGGCCTTGTTGATGCGCGGTTTGGAGGACGTTCTGACTGATCGGAAAACTCAGTTGACGGTACCTCAGGCTGGTCAGGTTATGAACACTTTTATGCAGAAACAAATGGCTTCCCGAAATGCAGAAGCAACGAAAGTGGCAGAAGAAAACAAGAAAATCGGAGACGCTTTCCTGGCTGAGAATAAAGCGAAGGCAGGCGTAACGACTACGAAAAGCGGCTTACAATATTCTGTTGAAAAAGAAGGGACTGGCGCCAAACCAACGGCTACAGATCGAGTTAAGGTACATTATACCGGCAAACTGATCGATGGTAAGGTTTTCGATAGTTCAGTAGAACGGGGTCAACCTGCCGAGTTTGGAGTAAGTGAGGTTATTAAAGGTTGGACAGAGGCCTTGCAACTGATGCCTGTTGGCTCTAAATGGAAACTGTATATCCCTTCAGATCTGGCTTATGGTGATCGGGGCGCAGGAGCAGACATTAAACCCGGTTCAACATTAGTGTTCGATGTAGAGTTGCTTGATATTGTTAAACAATAATTCAAAGAGTGAAAGAAAGAAAGAGTGAAAGAGCGAAAATAGTATGGTTACCGAATCACTCTTTTACTCATTCGCTCTTTCGCCATTAACCTGGGTAGTATAGATGAAGAAGTATCTGGTAACCCTTGTGCCCGTGCTGATGCTGAGCTTTCAGCCGGATTCGCCGTCGGGAGCGTCCACGTTGAGTGGTACGGCCCCGTCTATGGCGCCACCCTCATCTGCCGCTGACGACCTGAAACCGTCTATCTCGCAGGAGAAAGTAGAAACGCTCGTAGCAAAACTGCTGACGACATATCACTACCGGAAGGTGAGGCTCAATGACTCGCTCTCATCAGTCGTTTGGGATAATTACCTGAAGGAAGTAGATGGCAATAAAACCTATTTGCTGGCATCGGACGTAGCGTCGTTCGAAAAGTACCGCTACCAGATTGACGACGCCCTAATCAATGGCGATCTGACAGCAGCTTATGACCTGTATAACGTATTTCGCCAACGGTATAAAGAACGTAGCGAATTCATTAAGCAGCAGTTGACAACACCCTTTACGTTTACGGCTGACGAAAGCTTTAATACGGATCGGGAGAAATCGCCATGGCCTAAAACTGTTGAAGAACAGAATGATCTATGGCGAAAAATCCTGAAAAATCAGGAACTGGAGCTTCGCTTGGGTAACCGGCCGGATAGTGCCGTTGCGGCCACGATGAAGCAACGGTATACCAATCTCGACAAAGCCATCAACCGCATTAAGAGCGCTGACGTGTTCCAGATTTACATGAACTCGTTTGCCGAAGCACTCGACCCGCACACGAATTATTTTTCGCCTAACAACGCTGACCGGTTCAATCAGGAGATGAGTCAGTCGCTGGAGGGAATTGGCGCTATGCTGCAGGAAGATGGTGATTATATCAAGATTACCAGCGTTCTGCCGGGTGGACCCGCTTTCAAAAGCAATCTGCTGAAGGTCAACGACAAAATTGCAGGTGTTGCTCAGGGTGATAATGGGGCTATGGTCAATACCATGAATTGGCAGGTCGATGAGGTTGTCAAACTTATAAAAGGGCCTAAAGGCACCGTGGTACGTTTGCAGGTTATGTCGCCCGATGCACTGGCAGGCGCGCCACCAAAGGAAATCAGACTGGTACGCGAGAAAATAAAACTGGAAGAGCAACGTGCGAAGAAAGAAGTCATTGAGGTATCGGATAATGGTAAGCCGTTTAAAATTGGCGTTATCAATATCCCGATGTTCTACCGTGACTTCGAAGGTGCCCGTAAGCACGAGCAAGGTTTCAGTAGTACTACCAGCGATGTAAAGAAATTTATTGAAGAGCTGAAAGCGGATAAGGTCGACGGTATTGTCATCGACTTGCGTGATAATGGTGGCGGTTCGCTTACGGAAGCGATTGACCTGACCGGACTGTTTATACCGAAAGGGCCGGTTGTGCAGGTGAAAGAAGCAACGGGTGAAACTGAAGTATATACCGACCCAGATCCGTCCGTTACGTATGACGGCCCAATGGCTGTTCTGGTAAACCGGTTTAGCGCTTCCGCTTCCGAAATTTTTGCCGCTGCCATTCAGGATTATAAACGTGGTATTATCGTCGGTGGGCAAACCTTCGGCAAAGGCACCGTACAAACGCTGATTGACCTGAACCGCTGGCTGCCCAAAGAACCGGAGAAAGTTGGCCAGGTAAAAATGACGATCCAGAAATTCTACCGCATCAACGGCAGCAGCACGCAGCATAAAGGCGTAACGCCCGACATTGAGTTGCCATCTGCATTTTCGGCCGAAGAATATGGCGAGAGTTCTCAGAAAAGTGCACTCCCCTGGGATCAGATTAATTCAACCCGTTATGAACAATCACGCGGGATTGATGATAAAATCCTGGCTCGTCTGCGTGACCGTTTTGATCAACGGCTCAAATCCGATCCCGAATTAAAACAACTGGCGCAGGATCTGGCAGATTTCAAAAAAGCGAAGGAAAACACGGTAGTCTCCTTACAGGAGTCGAAACGCCGGAAAGAGCGCGAGGAGGCAGAACGCAAACGGGCGGCTGCCAATAAAGTGTCGCAGGTCAGTGCTCCTATCGATGAGACAGGCAGCCCTGCTACTTCCAAGAAGAAAAAAGATCTGTATTTGACCGAAGCAGGACTGGTGCTGGCTGATTATATTCTGGCAGTGAACAAGTAGTTTCCGTTGAAATACGGACCCTAAAACTAAACCCCGTGCATCGAACTGTTGTACGGGGTTTGAGTTTTATAAGGGTTGACACTTTATTTGCTTATGTGGTACTTTATTATCCAACAAAACACACTCGAAAGAACTCAGTATCAAGCCATACAGAAGCGTGCCGTACTGACTGAGGTTGAGTTGTTTAACGAACCTTACGAAAATTGGTACGTATTCTCTGTTGAAAAAGAAGATTACCAATCTTTCATGAATTATCTCGACCGCGAAGGTATATCCTATGAGCTAGTGGCCAGTCGGCCAACCCGATCTGAGATGCTGGACAAAATGCGTTAAGCGTAGTAATCAGGCCACAGAGGGTGCCCATGTCTGACGGCCCGTTTCAGTCGGCAAATTCATTCGCTTTGCCCGCCGAAAAAACCGCCAGGTCAACAGTATAGCGGCAATAGTCAACCCGGTTAGTAAACCAATCCAAACGCCAATAGCGTCCATTTTAAACGGGAATGCCAGTATGTAACTCAGCGGCAGCGCAACAACCCAGTACGAAAATAACGTAATGAGTGTTGGGATATTCACATCTGACAGTCCCCGCAATCCCCCAGAGCAACTACCTGTATGCCATCTGAAAGTTGAAAAAAACCGGCCATAATAACGAGTGAAGCCGCAATTCTCATAACCTCCGGGTTATCCCGGATATAAAGTGTCACCAGCCAGTCGTTTGCTGTCAGGAACAATAAAGCCGTAATACTCATGAAGCTTACCGACAACAGAAACGCAGCAAGACCCGCGTGTAGGACCCCCGTCTGACTACCCCGCCCAACGGCTGCACTAACCCGAATAGCAGCCGCAGACGAAATACCCGTAGCCATCATATACGTAACGGATGCCATATTGATGGCAATCTGATGAGCAGCCAACCGGTCTTCGCCAAGCCAGCCAACAATAACCACCGCCAGTGAAAACGTAGCGATCTCAAAGAAAAACGTTAGTCCACCGGGAACACCAAGCCGTAAAATCGTCCAGACATCGCTGGTTGTTGGCATCACGCGAAACTCAGATTTCAGGTAAGGCTTAAACCGCTCCGTTCTATAAATGTAAAACAGCATGGCCCCGGCCATAAATACTCTTGAAATAAGGGTAGAAAGCGCCGATCCCATTAATCCCAAAGCCGGAAACGGACCAACCCCTTTGATGAGTACATAATTAAATCCAGCATTGACGACCAGCGCGGAAAGCGTAATGGCCATTGCCACCCGTGGGTACCGCAATCCATCGCAAAGTTGGCGGGCCGACACGAAGATTAATAAGGGCAAAACTGAAGCGCTCAGAATGAGCATAAAATCGCGAGCCAGGCGTGTCACTTCAGCGGTCTGCCCGAATAGGTCAAAATTATACGCTAACAGCACCGACAATCCACCCAGAATAATACTCATCAACACGGCTACCCGTAAACCTGCTCTGAACAGCCGGTTAATTGCAGCGGGATCATTCTGACTTTGCGATTTCGAGACTAAAGCCGCTACGACGGGTAACGCCCCTACCCCAATGCCCGACAACAGAAAGGAAAGTGAATTGGCCAGCCCCGCTGCCCCTAGCGGTACTGCCCCTAGTAAACGCCCTACGAACAGATTGTCCGTAACCCCCATCAACACAACCCCTAGCTGCGCAATAATAATTGGGATACTTAGCCGAAGTGTATCCTTTATTTCTGCGCGGTAAGTAAGTATGAGAGATTGGGAGGCAGCAGGCATAGTGTACAGGAGCAATAACTGGCAAATGTAACAGTTCTTCTTTGCTTCTACCTTATGTTTCCTGCTCCCTGGCCTTTGCTTATTACCCATTGCCCCCTGCTACTTTCTTTGTACTTTTGTCTTCTATATTATAAATCAGGCAAAGTCTTGAAAGAATACGGCAGTAGTATCCAGAAGTTGGTTGACAACATGGTCAACATCGAAGATCGGGAAAAGCGTACCCGGTATGCGCACATCCTGATTGAATTGATGCGACAGATTCACCCCAACATGAAGGATGGGCAGGATTACTACAACAAACTGTGGGATGACTTATACATCATGTCTGGTTTTACGCTTGATGTAGATAGCCCCTACCCTCCACCCTCAGAAGAAGCCTTGGGCAAAAAACCACAGCGGGTTCCCTACAATACCCATCATCTGAAATTCAAACATTTTGGTCGTAACGTAGATTTATTGATAGCGAAAGCGTCGGCATTGGAAGATCCCGAAGAACGTAGGGCCTTTGTTTCCTACCTGACCCGTCTGATGCGTACATTTTATCAGGCATGGAATAAAGAATCTGTTGAAGACGAAACCATTTACCAGAGTCTGATTGAACTCTCGGATGGTAAACTCTATGACGACATTCAGTTGATTCGGGAACAGGGCCTCGTTGACTCGACTCCACGGGAACGTACCGGCGATCAGCCACAACGAATTAATAACTTCCGGAACGACCGTGAAGGCAATCAACGTTCTGGCTCAAATCAGGGCCGGCCGAACAACGGCATGGGCTCACAACGTAATTTCGGAAATCGGAATCGCAATGACCGCGATGGCGGTCAACAGGGCCGTAACCGAAATGACAACGGATCGCCCCGTAATTTTGGCAACCGCGACGGTGGACCACAGGGTCCGCGCCCGGGCAACAATCGAAACGATGGGCCTCGTCGGCGACGGTAATTTTTTCAATTATGAATGATGAGTTATAAATGATGAATAAGGTAGTAGTCAGCATTATTCATCATTCATAACTCATCATTCATAATTCATCATTGTTTAAATGGCATCTTTTCAAATCACAGGTGGTCGTAGCTTAAAAGGTGAACTCATTCCGCAAGGGGCAAAAAACGAAGCGCTGCAAATACTTTGTGCCGTATTGCTCACCCAGGAACCTGTTACAATTTATAACATTCCGAATATCCGGGATGTAAATCAGCTCATCGACCTGCTGGGCGATTTAGGCGTTTGGGTAACAAAAATCGGGGAAAGTGCCTATCGTTTTCAGGCAAGCGACGTCAATCTGGATTACCTGGAATCCGAAACGTATAAGCGGAAAGCTGCCGCCCTGCGGGGTTCAGTTATGCTGCTTGGCCCCATGCTGGCCCGTTTCAAAAAAGGACGTATTCCCCGGCCCGGTGGCGACAAAATTGGTCGTCGTAGACTCGATACGCACTTTCTGGGATTTGAAAAACTCGGTGCTCAGTTCAACTACGATGCCGACGATGGCGGCTATTATCAGGTGGATGCCAGTAACCTCCGTGGTACGTATATGTTGCTGGACGAAGCCTCTGTAACCGGCACAGCTAACGTATTGATGGCGGCCGTAATGGCTGAGGGTACCACGACCATTTATAATGCCGCCTGTGAGCCTTATCTTCAGCAACTCTGCAAGATGCTCAACTCCATGGGCGCCAAAATTTCGGGGGTTAGCTCCAACCTGCTCACTATTGAAGGCGTGTCGCAACTGAAAGGCACAGAGCATACCATGCTGCCCGACATGATTGAGATTGGCTCGTTTATTGGCATGGCTGCCATGACGCAGTCGGAGATCACAATCAAAAATTGCCGCATACCGGAATTGGGAATCATTCCTGATCAATTCAAACGGTTAGGCATTCAGATGGAGTTTCGGGGCGACGATATTTTCGTTCCGGCACAGGAGCATTATCAAATTGATACGTTCCTGGATGGCGGCATGATGACTGTTGCAGACGCACCCTGGCCAGGCTTTACCCCCGACCTGCTCAGTATTGTTCTTGTAACGGCCGTACAGGCGCAGGGCACGTTGCTGATCCATCAGAAAATGTTTGAGAGCCGCCTGTTCTTTGTGGATAAACTTATCGACATGGGTGCTCAAATTATTTTGTGCGACCCACACCGCGCTACAGTAGTCGGCTTAAATCGTCAGGTTCCGTTGAAAGGTATTCGCATGTCGTCCCCTGATATTCGGGCGGGGGTAGCTTTGTTGATTGCAGCTATGTCGGCTAAGGGAACCAGTATTATTGACAGTATCGAACAGATTGACAGAGGGTATCAGAATATCGATTCACGCCTGAATGCTATCGGTGCCGAAATTATTCGGTTGTAATTTTTACGACTTGCTTATTTCATCAAAAGGGCTTCTTGAAGCCCTTTTTTAGTTAAAAAGCACTGACGTTACGTTGTTTACCTTCTTAGCTAGGTCAGGCTCAACTAAACCTTCTTTATTCATTTTTGTCTTTAGTACGTAACACGTTTAATTTGACGTCGAATTAAAGACGCTACTAATCAGCACACAATGAAAACGCTACAATCCAATTTATCCATCTGGGCAATGGCTGCCCTGCTGTCGGGCAGTTCGTTAGCCGCCTGTGCGCAGTCTACTTCCACCGCATCTACAGCGACAACAACGACCAGTGATCCAGCCAAAACAATTTTACTGACTCCACTGCAACAAAGCATTACTAAACTGAAGAAGTTAGTAGCTTCGGGCGACCCTGATTTCGATTATGCGTTTCAGGCGAAAGCCCATACGCAGGGTGTACAGGACTTACTGAAAGCCGAAATTCAGAATGGGAAAGATCAGGCACTGGTCGATATGGCAAAAACGATGCTACCTGTTACTCAATCTGATATATCGGTGCTTGATCAGACGGTTCGCCAACTTAAACCAACGCGCCCAAGTCAGGCTTATACACAACAGCAAAGCCGGAACGTAGAAGCAATGGCGTTGAAATTGCAACAAACCGGTTCCAGCGATAAACTGACGAGCAACCTGGATAAAAATTTTGCTACGCTCCTGTTGGATCAGCGCCAGGATGCAATTGACATGGCTACAACGTATTTGCAATTCGGTAACAATGCAACGCTGAAAACGTACGCCCAGCAGCTGGTAGACAAATCCAAACAGCAAATTGCAACAATCAAAGCCCAACAGCCCAAATAAAAAGCGCGGTTGGCCATGAATACGGTAATGGTTGTATATTGACGCCGATCATTACTGTATTCATGGAAGTATCAAATATGTTTATTCCAACAGCCGGTGCTGTTGGCCTTCTCCCAATGGTCACGTACTTTTTCCTGGTCGTGGCTTTGTTTGTTTTCGCAGGCAATTTTATTTTTGGGCTAGCATCGTTACCCACCATTCGCGCCGAGCGCCGGATGACCAGTACGTTAACAATAGTCGTCTCAGCCATAGCTGGGCTCTCCTACTACCTAATTCAGGCTTATTATCGGGACATGCTGGCCGATCTGGCGGCAGTACCGAATGACATCGACCGGCAAACGCTCATTCGCGAATCATACAACGCCATTGGTCAGTATCGATACATCGACTGGTTCATTTCAGCTCCTCTGCTTTTAATTCAGGTAATTTCGGTTCTCAATTGGCGGCTAGCCGATAGTAAACGAATGCTTACCGGTTTATTGATGTCAGCTTCCTTTCTGTTTTTTGCAGCCTATATTGGCCATCAGCAACTGTCATTTGACAATGAAATTCAGGTTGGGCAGAAAGTCATCTGGGGGTTACTCGCCACCATCGATTACGTATTTGTTTTCTTTACACTGAACCGACTTGGAAAACAAGCAGACGGACAAACGACTCCCGAATCACTACGGGTTTATCGACTTCTCGTTTTAACAATCATTACGTGTTGGGGTATTCATTTGCTGGGGTATTTCCTGACAGTCCTTCAGGTTGATTTTAATTGGATTCACCTTATTTTTACAATTACGGATCTCATTAGTCAGGTCGGTATTGGTATTGCAATTTATGTTGTCAGTACCCAATCACAGGACTAACAACGAGTTCACGTTTAATTCACGCATCAGCGAATACTTACGTACCCACCGCACATCATTGCTCAGTTAGGCATATGCGAATCATTTACGGATTGATTCTACTCCTGTTTTTATTGACTAAACCCTTCGCTCAGGCACAGAATGGCATTGTGGTTTTCCAGTCTGATTTTGGCTTGAAAGACGGAGCCGTGGCGGCCATGAAAGGGGTGGCATTAGACGTATCACCCAACCTCAAACTATTCGATCTGACTCACGAAATTCCGGCTTATAACATCTGGGAAGCAGCGTACCGACTTTACCAAACGGTTCCGTATTATCCGAAAGGCACGGTGTTTGTCTCGGTCTGCGATCCGGGCGTAGGTACCGAACGGCATTCGGTAGTACTGCTCACAAAATCAGGTCATTACGTCGTAACACCTGACAATGGTACCTTAACTTTACTGGCCGAACACCTTGGCATTAGCGAGATTCGGCAAATCAATGAGGCCATCAATCGGCGGAAAAATTCGAATGAATCTTACACCTTTCATGGACGCGATGTGTATGCGTATACGGCAGCTCGCCTGGCTTCGCATACAATTCGTTTTGAGCAGGTCGGTCAGAAATTACCTAATGAAGTCGTTCGGTTACCGTACCAGAAAGCTGAATCCACCAAAGGTGTCGTAAAGGGAAATATTCCAGTACTGGATGTTCAGTATGGCAATGTCTGGAGCAATATACCCAAAGCCATGATTGATCAATTGGGAATCAAACCCGGAGCAACGTTACGTGTTCAGATCTCGCAGAACGACAAACTCATATACGATAAAGTTGTCCGTTGGGTCAATACATTCGGCGAAGTCTCTGTGGGTGACGACGTAGCATACATCAACAGCCTGCTCAACTTTTCGGTCGCTGTTAATCAGGGCAATTTTTCAGAAAAATACAAGGTGTTCAGCGGACCAGACTGGACAATTAGCGTGAGTAAATAACTACGTTCAAGTTTAGCTTTCGTCTATTCCATCTCCGGCCAGTATCGCCAGCGTTTTCCAGGAAAAGGGATACCATCGCCCGCTAAGCGCGTCGAACACCTCAGTAGCGGCTTCACAGGCAAACAGCTTATAATCAAATTTGGGATAGTTTCTTACCAGGTAACCGGGATAGTAGTATGCTTTCTGCTGTTGACGGGCGTAGTCGATCTTCTGAAGCATCAGAAACTTCCCCAAACTTTGTTTGCGGTAGGCAGGATCATAAAAGTTCATGATACCGGCAATGCTTTGTGAGCCATTATCGAAAATCCCGGCTGCAATCAATTTAGTATTATCCCGTACTTCAACTACATACGTATCGAATGAATTATACGGGGTATCGTCCAGCAGACAGGATGCAACAGAATCAGGCGCGTCGAAGTCGATAAAATCTCTATATACCGCATACAGAGCTTCAATTTCTTTCGATAGTATAAAAGGCTTTACCTCTACCGAAAACTTACTATTGATGCTTAGCAACCGCTGCTGTTTTTTGCCATAAACAATATCCGCCAATACAATTCGAAGCCAGTGTACCGAACAAAGCTTATCATCGAATCGTACATACTGGCACGTAAAGATGTCCTGTTGCATCCGAAAATAACCCTTACTCAGGCATATGTCCAGGGCGTTTCCTCTCATCATCTGCGTGTTGTTCATGTATGGTCGAGTTGTTAATTTAAGTATCAAATCTTAAATCTCAGCTACAGGCTTACACACTTAAACACTCTGCATAGTATTTAATTTTCGATAGAATCCTTCATCCAGCGATAGTAATTCATCGTGTCGGCCTCGTTCTACAATACGCCCCTGATTCACAACCAGAATTTCGTCGGCATGTTGAATGGTGCTGAGTCGGTGGGCAATAACGAGTGTCGTCCGATTGGTCATCAAACGGGTCAGTGCTTCCTGTACTAATTTCTCTGATTCCGTATCAAGGGCGGACGTAGCTTCGTCCAGAATCAGGATGGGCGGATTTTTCAGAATGGCGCGGGCAATACTGATCCGTTGCCGTTGCCCACCGGAGAGTTTACCCCCCGGTCGCCGATCATAGTATGGTAGCCGTCTGGCTGGGCCATAATGAACTCATGTGCATTGGCAATACGAGCGGCTTCCATTACATCGGCTTCAGTAGCGGCACTACCAAAAGCAATGTTGTTGAAAATCGTGTCGTTGAACAGAATACTTTCCTGCGTAACAATGCCCATCTGCGCCCGTAAAGACGCCATTGTGCAGTCGCGGAGATCAACGCCATCAATCAAAATCCGGCCCGCTGTGGGATCATAAAAGCGCGGTATCAAATCAGCAATGGTCGACTTTCCTCCACCCGATGAGCCAACAAGCGCAATGGTTTTACCTTTGGGCAGATCAAAACTAATATCGCGTAACACGGGCGTATCAGCACTGTAGGCGAACGATACGTTTTGCACGGATATTTCATTCTGAAACGGGGGTATTGTCTGTCCGTCTGGCTTATCCTGAACATTGGGCTTCGTATCAATCAATTCAAGTACCCGTTCGCCCGAAGCCAGGCCGCGCTGCGAGCCGCTAAACGCATTGGAGATATCTTTTGCCGGACGCGTCACCTGCGAGAAAATAGCAATATAGGCAATGAACTGCGCTGCCGTCAGAGCCGATTGACCACTAAGCACCAGCGAACCTCCATAGAGCAAAATCCCCGCTACAACCGCTACCCCCATCACTTCCGAAAAGGGTGAGGCCAGCTCACGTCGATAGGCCAACGAGCGTACTGCATGCCGATAGCCTTCGTTTTCCCGTCGAAATTTATCCAGAACAAACCCTTCCGCAACGAAGCCTTTCACTACCCGCATACCGCCGAAGGTTTCGTCAAGCAGGCTCACTACGCTGCTCAGGCGCTGTTGGCCCTCCTGCGCATCACGCTTCATCCGACGAACGAGTGTTGCAATAAAACCGCCCGAAATCGGAATCACAATAATGGCAAACAGTGTCAGTTTGACCGAGATGCTCAACAGGGCAATAATGTAGCCAATAAGCAAAAACACTTCTTTGGAAGCCGCCGAGAGCGTATTGGCAATGGAATTTTCGACTTCCTGTACGTCGGTGGTTATTCGTGAAATGAGATTGCCTTTACGTTCGTTCGAGAAAAAACCGAGATGTAAATCAATGGTTCGGCTGAATACCGTCTCGCGTAGTCGGGCCACCATCCGCGCCTTAAACGACTCTAACTGCCGAACCGACAGGTATTTGAATATATTACTGAAGAGTACCGACAGCACAATGACGGTACACACAAACTGAAGCGCGCCAATTTTGCCGTAGTTCTGAAAAACCTGCGCAAAATAATAGCTGAAGACATCGGTTGGCGACGAGGTGATGGACGGAGCTGGCTGGCTCAGCAGTACCTGCATTTTTTCGGTATCGACCTGTTCGAAGAGAATACTAAGCAGCGGAATGAGAAGTGTAAAATTGAGCACACCAAACACACTGGCCACGAGCGATGTCAGAACAAACGGCACCAGAAAGCGGCTTAACGGCCTGGCAAACGAGAGTAATCTAATGTAAGTTTTCATTCGTACTGCAAAGGTAATCTGAACCGGGACTCACAGGTTTGAAATGATTTGCAGGATTTTATTTTTAACGAAAACCTGTCCGTCAGTTATTTCCGAAATTGTCCCTCATCGACCTGGCTTCCGAACGGCCAGATCTTCATACAAACGCCAGTATTCGCCTGCTACCCTCGGCCAGCTAAACGTAGCCGCTCGTTTTTTCAGGCGCTCTTCCCGAAGTGGATTCTGGGCAAAGTCGCGCAGCCCCTCGTCAATTATTTGGGCCATGCTTTCCGGCTCGAAATCCTTGAAGTAATACGCTTCTTTTCCACCTATCTCGGGTAAACTGGTCAGGTTAGAAATGAAAACAGGCTTACCGAAGGCCATAGCCTCGACAACGGGCAAGCCAAATCCTTCGGATAATGACGGGAACAAAAATGCGGCACAGTGAGCGTAAAGCCACAATTTATCTAGCTCATCAACCGCGCCGGGCATAACCAGCCGATCAGCCACACCAATTTTTTGAGCCTGCTCGCGAATGTGTTGTGCGTAGGGATGCCCATCCGGCCCGGCCAGTACCAGTTGATAGTCAGGGAAAGCCTCCAGCATGGGCAACAGGGCATGTACGTTCTTTTTTGGATGGATAACGCCCACGAAAAGAAAAAATGGCGAAAGTCCCAGAGGCTGCAAGCGTGAGTTGTTCGGCTCCTGGGGAGTTTTGGCGGGATCGACGGCAACGCCGTTGGAGATAATGTGGACGGGACTGGAAGCCAGAAGATGTAGCTTAGACGTCAGCACCGACGCTGTATAGTTGGAAATAGCAGTTACGGCTGCCGCCCGATCAACACGGCTTTGTAGTCGAGCCAGTTTTCGGGCTTTCGCACTGGCCGAATAATCCGGACGTTCCAGAAAATTCAGATCATGAACCGTTACAATTACGTTCGATTGCTTTGGCAGATAGACCGAATCCTGGTGCAGACAGTGGCAGACATCATACCGACCTTTAATCCAGAGTTTCCGTAGCCAGGAAGATTTAACGTACTGAACATCAGGCCCGAAAACGCCGACCTTATCCTCTGGCACCAGAAATGTCAGATGCCAGGGCTCACCATTACGGCCAGCGGGGCGCTGTCGAACCAGTTCATGACCCAAATGCAAACACACTTGCCCTAAACCACTATTCAGATCTCGTAAACGTTCAGCGTCGATAAAGAGTGAGGGCATCCGGTTTTTTAATTTTGACAAATTTGTGAAATACTGGTAAAAACCCATGCATACGTAGCAAAGTACGGTTATATAAAATAGCTTTTTGCATATTTCGCCGTTTACGCATTCGGAGCATTTACTACCATCCGCGAATCACCATTCAACCCTATCTTTGCAGCATGACTTTACAGAATGATTTGCTGCTCCGTACTGCGCGGGGTGAATTGACGGAGCGTATACCCGTTTGGATGATGCGCCAGGCCGGACGCGTATTGGCAGAATACCGGGCCGTTCGCGAAAAAGCCGGAAGTTTCATTACGTTAGCGAAAACTCCTGAGCTGGCTGCCGAGGTGACCATTCAACCTGTAGACGCCTTTGGTGTCGATGCGGCTATTATTTTCTCCGATATTCTGGTTATTCCCGAAGCGATGGGATTGCCTTACGAAATGATCGAAAGCCGCGGCCCCGTTTTCCCGGAAACGGTACGTTCAAAAGCCGACCTCAAACGCCTTCGGGTGGCCGATGCTGAAAGTGATTTGGGCTACGTACTGGATGCCATCAAACTGACAAAGAAAGAGTTGGATGGCCGCGTTCCGCTGATTGGCTTTGCGGGAGCTCCCTTTACCATCTTCTGTTACATGACCGAAGGCAAAGGCTCCAAAACGTTTTCGGTGGCTAAAAAACTGCTGTATACCGATCCCGATTTTGCTCATGCGCTGCTGCAACAAATTACCGACAGCACGATTGCGTATTTGAAGGCTCAGATTCGGTCAGGTGTTAATCTGGTGCAACTTTTCGATTCATGGGCGGGCATCCTGTCGCCAGAGCAATACCGTACCTTTTCGCTGCCTTATATCAAGCAGATTTGTGATTTGATTACGGACGTCCCCATAACTGTATTTGCGAAAGGGGCTTTTTTTGCCCGCCATGAAATTGGCCAGCTGAGCTGCGACGTAGTAGGTCTGGACTGGAACATGGACCCACACGAGTCCCGCCAATTGATCCCGGACCGCGTTTTACAGGGCAATCTTGATCCATGTGTGCTGTACGCTGATTTTGCTCAGATCCGGGCGGAAGCGAAACGAATGATTAGTGCCTTTGGGCATCAACACTACATTGCGAACCTCGGCCACGGTATTTATCCGGATACAGACCCCGACAAAGCCCGGTGTTTTATCGATGCCGTAAAGGAGTTTGGAGCAGCTTGAACGCTTTTCTGGCTTCAGATACAAACACAAACTCAGGGTTCAGCCTGAGTTTGTGTTTGTATATTCTCAATACTATCCGAATAAAATATCCACTGGCAACTGGTCAATCGTAAAAAGGTTACAGCTCTGTAAACGGGCAGCTTTTCTACGGCATGCAGGTGTTCAATAGGGAGGCACTTCTACCTAAGGGCACGTCACTTAAAAAAGGTTCTCTTTAGCCTCGGCCTTTAATAAGGCTTTATCGATTGGCACAACGCCAACCGATTCGCAGACTAAGCCTCCCCCAAGATTGGATAATCCGGCAATAACAGCGGGCGGCTGACGTAGTGCCACACAACAGGCAGCAATACTGATTACCGTATCGCCAGCGCCCGATACGTCCGCTATTTTACGGACATGGGCAGGAAGTTGACTTTTTTCGCCGTTGAAATCGATAAATACACCCCGTTCTGACAACGTAATTAAAGCCCCTTTCAGATTGAGCTGTTTTTTGAGCTGGTCAACGGCAGCCTGAAATTCTTCCGTATTATCAACATCAAATTCTAGTTTCAATCCCTCACGCAGTTCTTTCAGGTTCGGCTTGAAAAGCGTGGTATTTTCATAGCAAAGAAAATTTCGTTTTTTGGGGTCAACCACCGTCGGAATACCCTTCTCATTGGCAAAATCGGTAATCTCGGTAATCGCTTCTTTGCTCAAAACACCTTTGTCATAATCTTCAAAAATTACGACATGGCAGGTCGGGATCAGCTCTTTGACTTTCGCAACCAGCTTTGCCCGTTCGTCGGACGTAATGTATTTATCCGTTTCGGTATCTATCCGGACAACCTGCTGCGTTCCAGCAATAATTCGTTCTTTAATGGTCGTAATCCGATCTTTGCTACGTATCAGTCCGTCACAGTTTAAGCCACGGTTGCAAAGCTCCTGCTCAAGTTGGTCACCTGGTGTATCAGCGCCAATAACAGAACAGATAATGGCTTCAGCACCTAACGCCTGTACGTTCAACAGTACGTTGCCCGCTCCACCCAGGCGCAATTCCCGACGATTGAATCGAACAATGGGTACAGGTGCTTCAGGAGAAATCCGCTCGACATGCCCCCAAACGTAGGAATCGAGCATTACGTCACCAACAATCAGAACGCGGAGTTTATTGAACTGATCGAATAATTCGTCAATAGACATGTCTAAGACCATTTGGTCGTGGACGGGATTCATAGGCACACGATAAGATTGAAGATGCAAAGGAACGAAATGTGGCGCCTTTTTCCGAAAACAACCGTCACGATCGAGTAAACGGACGTACTTCACCAGCTGGTCAATAACCTGAGCAACAAGTCAGGTTTTAGAAATAAACCGATTATAGGGACAACCAGCACAACAGCCAGATATGTAGCGCCACTCAGTAATGGTCTTTCCGGAAGTGGTTCGGATCGGATAACGGCGGGCCGAAAGAAAAGAAGAAACGGAATTTTCAGATAATATACCAGCGAAATCAGCGCGTTCAGCAGTCCCAGTCCAAACAACACCAGCAGCCAGCCATTCTGCGTTTGCTGATAGGCATCGTAAAGCGCAGAAAAGGAAAGAAGTTTAGCGGTAAACCCGACCGTTGGCGGTAAACCGGTCAGGGCAATCATCACTATAGTAATTGCCACCGCTAAAACTGGCTTCTGACTTCCAAGGCCCGAAAAATGCCTAATGGTCAGGTCGGTACCTGCGCTACGTGCCAATAAATCGATCAGAAAAAAGGCGGCCAGGGAAATAAACAGATACGTACCTGCATAAAACAGAACAGCCTCAAAACCAGCTTCGTTAAGTGCCACAACGCCTACCAGTAAAAAACCGGCGTGAGCGATGGTCGAATACGCTAACAGCCGTTTGGCATCTGTTTGCCGAAGCGCTGACAGATTGCCGATCAGAATACCCGCCAACGCCAAGATAGCCAAAGGTGTTTGGATGACGGTTGCTGTTACGCCCCCTGAGGATTCGAGCGGGAGAGCCGTTACGATCCGCATGAGCACGAGTACGCCAGCCGCTTTAGGCGCAACCGAGAAAAAAGCCGCCACGGGCACAGGAGCTGCTTCGTACGCATCGGGCGTCCAGACATGAAACGGGACCCCGGCCAGTTTAAACAGGAGCCCAGCCAGCGTCAGCAGAATAGCCACGGCCACTACAGCCGTATCCTGACCAGCAAGCCCTGCCCCAAAACTATCCGCCGTTAGGTCAAGCGTTCCTGTCATGCCATACAGCAATGACATGCCATACAGCATAATGGCCGAACTAATGGCGCCGAAGAGCAGGTATTTAATCCCGCCTTCCGAAGCTTTCCGGTCGGCGGTCAGGGCTGTTAACAGATAGGAGCAGATCGAAACCAGTTCAATACTCAGGTAGATACTGAGCATGTTTACCGAAATCGTCATCAGAAACAAACCCAGCGTCATGGCAACCAGTAGCGAGTACCATTCGAGCGGTAAAGCAGGGCGATCGGTCAGGTTTGGCGTAACTTTTTCCGAATAGGTCAGCATTTCGTAGAGCAGCACAAATACGGCGCTCAACGCAATGACCAACTGCATGAAAATAGCCTGATTATCAACAAACAGCAGATGAAGAAACAGAAACCCACGTACTGGTGATACCACAGCCCATGCCCCTGCTACTAGTACGATGACTGCGCTCAATCCAGCCAGAACCTGACGTGCCCGCATCCGATTACTACGTAATAGCAGCAACTCGGTCAGCAACAGAACACAGAAAAATGCCGACAGCCATGCCTCCGGCCCAAACCCCCTGAGGCTGGCAAGAATGTCGTTTAATTGATCCGAAAGAGACAAGGTTATAAAGGCGTAAGGCGCAAAGGTAATAAGGCGTAAGGTCTCCTGCATCAAACAAGACGCCTTACGCCTTTTACCCCTTACGTTCGGGTTAAATCATACCGTCCTGATTAGGATGCCCTTCGTAGCTATGCAGCTTTACGGGTGCCTGCTTTTTCCGAAGGCGAATATTCAGGAACTCGACCAGCAACGAGAAGGCGATGGCGAAATACAGATACCCTTTCGGAACAGCGCCCACTTCCTGATTGAAGATAACTACCTCCGACAAATGCGCCCCTTCCGCAACCAGCATAAAGCCAATCATGATCAGAAACGCTAAACCGAGCATTTGAATCGTCGGATGTTCGTTAACAAATTTGCCAACTGGCCCGGCAAAAAACATCATGATCAGGATCGACAGCACAACGGCAATCATCATAATCGTAACGTTCTGGGTTAACCCAATGGCTGTCAGGATGGAGTCGATTGAGAAAACGATGTTTGTAATGGCAATTTGAGTCACTACGCTCGAAATGGTGGTTTTCCCTTTGGTGCTCCCTGCGGTTTCCTCTTCGTCAACACCTTCCAGTTTATGGTGTATTTCAGAAGTAGCCTTGTAGAGCAGAAACAGTCCACCACCAAACAAAATCAGACTTTGGCCCGTAAACGCTGCCTTGAACCAGCCCGCGTCGATATGCGTGAAGGGCTTGCTCAGGGAAATAACAAACGAAATACCCATCAGCAAGGCTAACCGGAACGCCATTGCCAGAATTAAACCTATGTTTCGTGCTTTGGGCTGATCGTTGGGTGTGAGCTTATTAGCCGCAATGGAAATAAAAATGATATTGTCGATACCTAGTACAATCTCCAGGAATGTCAGCGTCAATAGACTGACAATAGACTCTGCCGTAAAAAGGTCGTTCATTGTTGAATAGAAGATCCAGCTCAAAAATACCGGCTACAAGCCGGGTCTGCAACATCTTGTTTAAGAAAGAACGACGAGCCGGATAAAAGGTTAGATCATTATTCTGTTGGTAAACGGTCTTTTCTAACAAATTTTGGCAACAATAGCCTACCCACCTGCGTATACTTTACGAAAAGCATTACTAATCCAGGGGTGCTGGGCAATGCGAATGCTATAGATTCTTTTGTGCTTTAACGATAAAGATAGCCTGCTGAAAGAGCAGCCTTTGTTCAATCTGAAACAGCTCGCCTGATCAGGGCCGTTAATTTCACAAAATCAGGATGTTTGTAGACATTTAGTAGCTTTGGCATCAACCAGTAACATATTACCCGTCAGACGAGTTATAAATTAGAGCTTTTCCTATACGTTGTGCCTTTGAGGTAACCCTGGCAAAACCAGGCGCAACACAAAACTAGATAGTTAGCCGTCAGAAAACTCACATACTGTGCCGAAACTGTTAGTACGTATTTTGCTTGGTCTGCTCGCCCTCGTCCTATTGCTGGTCGGGTTTGTGGTGTTGGTAGCCACGACGCCCTGGGGACAACAGTTTGTGACCAAGCAGGTAAATTCATACCTAGCGCAAAAACTTCAGTCGCCATTTCACATTGGCCGAATCAGCTATTCCATTCCAGACTGGATTGAACTTCAGGACGTATTTTTTCAAACGCCCAAAGGCGATACGTTGATAAACGGCGGCCGGATGCGCGTCGACCTCGATATGTGGGGCTTGCTCAACAACCGGGTGGCCCTGAATCAGATTGAATTTGAGCACATTAAGCTGAATGTTAGTCGAACCCTACCCGATACAGCCTTTAATTTTCAGTACATTCTCGATGCATTTGATACTGGGACAGCCCCGGAGCCGTCCGATACAGTATCTACACCGATGGCGATTAATCTGACTGCTATCGGCCTTAAAGACGTTCGAATCAAATACCTCGACGACGTAACGGGTGCCGATGTAAACGCCTATGTTGACAATCTCCAGGCAAAATTCAGCGAAACCGACGTCGATAAATCCAGATACCATTTGTCGAACGTAGCGGTAAATGGGCTAAACGTTTATACACGACTGTACGAAGGTTTGCCGACCCCTCCGGGTGTGCCAAGTGCACCCGGCGATACGCTCGATCTGGCGCTGGGCAAATGGCAGGTTACCAATGCCAAATGGGATGTACGCGTCGAAACATCCGATTTCCGAACACAGGGCAGTGCCGAACGGCTGGCGATGGAATCTGATTATTTTTATCTGGAAGGCGAAAAGATTGGCATTAAATCGCTCGATCTCAGCAACGCTAATGTGGCCGCTATTCTGACCAAGCCTACCAAAAAAGCGGCTGCAACCCCGCCTTCATCTGCATCGTCGGTAGCGGCTTCAGGTGCACCGGGCTGGCAGGCTAAACTCACCAATGTACGATTTGCCAATAACCACATTCGGTTCGACGATGAAACCGCTCCGCGTCAGAAACGAGGACTGGACTACGGCCACCTCAATCTAAACAATCTGGGCATCAATGGGCGTTTTCTGGTTTATCAGGATTTAGGCAGTCGCGGGCAGCGCATAAGCGGACAGCTACGTAACGGACGGTTCCGCGCTACCAGCGGGTTTGTTCTTCAGCAACTCGATGGAAATGTGCTGTATACCGACACGACTACTACGCTAACCCAGCTTTATATTCAGACACCTACGACGCTCCTGCGCGATCAGCTGATTCTGTGTTACGATTCGCTTGGGCAGCTGAGCAATCCGCGGTTTGCGAAACGGGTTGGCGTGCGGGTAAACCTTCGGCAAAGTCGCCTATCGGTAGAAGACGTGCTGCAACTAGCGCCGTTTCTGGCTGATACACCACCCTTTGCAGGTAACCGGGGGGCGTTTTCAGAGCCAATGCACAGGCTACGGGTACGCTGGCTGCGCTGAATCTGCCGCGGCTGGAGTTCGATATGCTGGGTGGAACAAGGCTTAAGGCCAGCGGACGCCTGACAAACGTAACGGACCCCGATCACCTGGGCGTGGACATGACCGTTCAGGAAGCGACGACAACCTTAGCCGACATTAATAAGCTGGCCCCAAAAGGGTCTATTCCTTCTTCAATTGCCCTGCCACCCGGTCTGAAACTAACCGGAAAGATTAAAGGTCAGCTGAACGATCTGATTCTGGATGCAAACCTAAACACCGCCTGGGGCACGGCCGGTTTTGATGGACGTCTGGCGGGCTTCGTAACGGGGAAAAATCAGACCTACAAAGGCACGCTTAATCTCAGCAATTTCGATGCGGGTAAATGGCTCAAGCAAACCGGCACAGTTGGTAAAGTGACTGGCCGAGCCACGGTAAATGGGAGAGGTATCGACGTTAAAACGCTCACGACAGATTTCGATCTGGCAATCCAGTCAGCCGAACTAAACGGTTATACGTATCGAAACCTGACCGCCGACGGCAAGCTAAGCAAAGGGAACCTGAATTTGACGGGCGCTTTAAAAGACCCCAATGCCAATCTGGCTCTGGATATTAAGGCTGGTCTTCAGGGTGAGTTTCCGACAGTAGCTGGTGAAGCCGTTATTAACGAACTGGATTTACAAAAGCTAAAACTATACAACGATCCGCTTTCGCTGAAAGGACGTATTGTCATGGATATGACTTCCACGGACCCGGCTAAACCTGTCGGTACCATTTCGGCAAGAGATGCGGTTATTACGTTGCAGGGCAAAAATTATCCGGTTGATTCGCTGTATGCGCGTCTGGCCACTGAGGGTATAACGAAAGATGTAGTGGCACAGGTACCGGGCGCCCGAATGCACCTGAATGGCCAGTTCGAATACGCGCAGCTATACGACATTATAGCCGGTGAAATCAGCCAGTACATTGCCGTGCCGGATTTGACCTATAAGAAAATTCCGCCCCCGCATGCCTTTACACTAGCGCTGAAAGCGTACCAGAATCCGTTGATTCAGGCGTTTGTACCGGATCTGACCCGAATGGATACCGTTCGGCTGAATGCGTATCTGGATAATTCGCGGGATACAACTCTCTCCGCTACCATTCGTACCGGGGTTATTGTGTACGATACCACCACCATACAGGGCGCAAGACTAGCCTTAAGGGGAATCAATAACCAGTTGAAAGTAGACGGGCGGGTGGATGGAGTTCTGTACGATGGCATGACCATTCGGCAGACTGATTTGACGGGTACGGCAGCGAATAACCAATTCCGGTTCGCGGTTGTTAATAAAGATTCCATCAATCAGGATTTGCACGGGCTGGCCGGTACGTTAAGCATTGTCGACTCCAGTTATCGATTCCAGTTTGCGCCCAATGGTCTGCTGACGAATTACCAGCGATGGCAAACCGATACCAGCGGCTTTGCGCAATATGGCAAAAGCGGAATACTTGTCAATAACCTGCATATCGAAAAGGGTGATCAGTTTCTGGAAATCAGCAATACCGAATCGTATGGAAACGCACCGATTCGGGTAACAGCCCATAAGCTCGACATAGCCAATATGGCGCGGCTGGCCAATCAGGACACAACCCTGGCAAGTGGTCAGTTAAATGGTACGGTTATCGTGCGGGATTATATGAGCACGGATAGCAAACTGGCGTTCACCGGGTCGATTTATGTAGATAGTCTGAACGTAATGAGCCAGTCGATTGGCAACTTAACGGCCCGGTTCCAGAACACGACAGACGGCCGAATCAGTATCAACACCGCACTGGTGGGCACGTATAACGATGCAACCGTTACGGGCTACTACAACCCGGAGGATGCCAAACAGGCTCTTGATCTGGCCATTAAGTTGAATCGATTGGATGCCCGAACCATCGAAGCGTTCAGCTTTGGCGAACTACGGCAGGCAAAAGGCAAATTTACCGGTGATTTTACAGTGGCGGGTGCTATCGATAACCCCAAAATGGATGGCAGCGTAGCGTTTGATTCTGTAGCCTTCAACATAAAACAGTTGAACGAAACGTATTACATCGATCAGGAAAAACTCGTCTTTGCGGAACAGACCATTACACTGGACAACTTTACGCTACGCGACACGCAGGGCCGGAATCTTAGAACCGACGGTACGGTGGTGCTGAAAAATCTGCCCAATGCCTCCTATGATTTACGCGTACGGGCCGATCATTTCCAGGTGCTGAATGCATCCCGAAAAGATAATGACTATGCATATGGCCAGGCAGCTGTCACAACTGACCTACGTATCAAGGGGGCTGGCAGCAATGCGTCTATCAATGGCAAAGTCAGGCTCGAAGATGGCAGCAAGATTTCGATTGTGCTGCCCGACGAAACGACAGACGTAAATGAAGCGAACAAGATCGTTACGTTTATTGATCACAACGATTCAATGGCCATTGCCAAATACATACGTAGCCCAAAAACGGATAGCCTCCGGACAACGCCACGGCTCGCCTTCGATCAACTGAGCAATTCAACGATTTCACTTGACCTTGAAGCCGATGAAAAATCAGAACTGACCATTGTGGTCGATGAACTGAACGGCGATTACCTGCGGGCGCGGGGTAATGCCCGGCTCAATGTGGGCATCAATGCCTCCGGGCAGATCACGGTGCTCGGTCGGTATGACGTAACGGACGGTGAGTACTCGCTGACCTATCAGGTATTAAAACGTCAGTTTAAGATTCAGAAAGGCGGGTATATCAGTTTCTCGGGCGACCCACTCCGGGCCGATATCAACATTACGGCTGTTTATCAGGTATCTACATCCCCTGCTGACCTCATCGGTAATGAATTAACGACGGTCAGTACCGCAGCTCTCAACCGCAAACTTCCTTTTAACGTTGCCCTGACAATTAGCAACAATTTAGCGGCTCCTAAACTGGATTTTGATATTCGCTTGCCCGAAGTTGAAGATCAGAGTTCAGCGTCAGCATCCAGCGAATTTGGCGCCACCATCGAGAATAAGCTCAAATCATTACGGCAGGATCAGTCACAGATCAACAAACAGGTATTCGCCCTGCTGATTCTAAACCGGTTCCTGCCGGAAAATACGTCCGATTTCTTCTCAGGGTCGAATTCCGGATTGAACTCACAGGCGGAAAGCGTAGCACGCAGCAGTGTAAGCAAACTCATATCCGATCAGTTGGGTCGCTTGGCATCCAATGTATTGAAAGGATTCGACGTCAATTTCAACCTGCTATCTGAAAACGGAATTGCAACGAACAGTGGCGGTACGGGCGCTCGTACGGATTTAAATGTCGGTCTGTCGAAAAGCTTTATGAATGGGCGGTTGACGGTTTCGGTAGGGAAAAATTTCGTTCTGGAGAATACAACAGGGCTTGCGAATCCAAACCAGGTGTTCGACAACGTATCGCTAAACTATAATCTCTCACGCGATGGCCGCTACGTATTACGCGGTTATCGACGCAATGATTATCAGGCTGTTCTGGACGGATACATTATTGAAACGGGGGTTGGTTTTGTCATTACGGTTGATTTCAACACCCTGGCCGATATTTTCCGCCGGTCGCCTGGTCCCTCGCTGAATTAATTCATTATGACGTATTTAGTAAATGTGCTTATTGATTTCAGTACCCGTGTCTGGGCTCGTCAGAAAGCGTACCCAAACACCGATAATCCTTTACTCAATACGCCCATTCCTACCCACTCTCGTTACCTTGCCCATGCTCTCTGCATTTTGCTGATAGCTTTTCTGCTCAACGGCTGTAACATCGGTAAACATTTACCAGCCAACGAGCGGCTGTACATGGGTTCTGATATCATCATGAAGGCAGACTCGACGGTACCGCAGGACGAACAGACAGCGCTTACGGAGAACCTGGAAGAGCTATCCCGCCCAAGACCCAACAAACAATTGTTTGGCTTTCCGTATAAAGTTGGCCTGTACTATCTCTTCGGAGAGCCAAAACGGAACGGGTTTCGAGCCTGGTTCCGACGTAAGTTTGGCGAGGAACCTATTTTAGCAAGTGCGAAAGCGATTTCATCGAACATTCCCATCTTTGAAGCCTCTCTTCAAAATGAAGGGTACTTTGGCTCTACCGTTACCGGATCGCTGAAGGAGAGCGGTTATAAGGCGCGGGGCGTTTTCGATGTTAACCTGAAACAACGCTTTCACCTAGATTCCATCGGGTTCGTGGTCGATTCTACACCGGTTCGGAAAGCACTTCTATTGTCGGCGAAACGTACTGTTTTCAAAAAAGGTGATCCCTACCGGTTCGATAACATCAAGATAGAGCGCGAGCGAATTAGCCAGGCTATCAAGCAACGTGGTTTTTATTATTTCCTTACCGACTACCTTGGCGTACTGGCTGATAATGACTCCGTAGCGCACAAGACCGATCTGTATTTCTATATCAAGCCCGATATGCCCGAAGCGGCCGGGGTTCCATACTCGATACGTAATGTATTCATTTACCCGAATTACAACATTTCCACGGCGCAGCAGGATACAAATCAAAGCACAGCCGTCCAGACCGAAGAACAGTTTTTAGTGGTCGACTCCACCCATCTGTTCAATCCAAAACTTTTCCGCGACATTGTGACGGTGAAGCCAGGACGACGCTATAACAGCCGGATGCAGGATTTAACCCTCTCGCGATTTATTAATGTGGGTGCGTTTAAATTTGTCAGAAACCGCTTTGAACCCTCACAACAGGGCGACTCAGCCGTACTGGATGCGCATTACTACCTAACTCCCTACCCTAAAAAGTCGGTACGTGTAGAAGTAGATGGTACGTCGCGCTCAAACAATTTTAATGGCTCTCAATTGATTCTGAGCTGGCGAAACCGGAATGCACTCCGACGAGCGGAGTTACTGACTATTAATGGTAACGCGGGCATAGAATTTCAGGTTGGGGCGGGTGATCAGGGCGTAACGAATTACCGGTTGGGGCTTGACGCTACACTCAGTTTTCCGCGGTTAGTGAGCCCCGTACGCCTGAATTATGACCAGCGGCAGGCACTTCCCAAAACCAATATCACCGCTGGATACCAGACTATTATCCGGGGAGATTTGTATCGAATCAATTCCTTTCAGACAACATTCGGGTACGCCTGGCGGCAGAGTCAGCAGCTTGAGCACGTCTTTCAGCCATTCAGCGCCAACTACGTTTACGTACCACTGAATAGTGTGGGCGACCGTGTGTATGATATTTTGCTCGACCCGGACATTCCTGAAATTATTAAGCAGCAATATCAAACTACTGTTTTCAAATCCGATCAGCTTATTTTGAGTTCGCTTTACACGCTGAACTTCAATTCATCGCCCCGTTCTTCTTCACCCAATACGTTCCGGCTAACGGCTAATGTCGAAGTGGCTGGTAACCTGGCAAGCTTACTCTTTCGCAAACAGTTAGAGACTGACCCACGAAATGGCGTTTTTGGCGTGCCTTATGCACAGTATTTCCGAATCGATGCCGATGCGCGCTTCTATCGCAAACTAAGCAAAAACATAACCTGGGCAAACCGGTTCTTTGCAGGCTTAGGGGCACCCTACGGTAATTACAAAGGCTACCAGCTACCGTTTACCAAACAGTATTTCGTGGGCGGGAGCAACAGCATTCGGGCGTTCCGACCCCGTGCTATCGGGCCCGGTCTGTTCACGCGCGACACCATTCGAAACCTGCCTTTATTTCAGGACGGCGGGGGCGATATTAAGCTGGAAGCCAATACGGAGCTACGTGTCAAGTTCACCAAATACCTGGAAGGCGCGGTGTTTGTCGATGCGGGTAACGTCTGGACGTACTATAACATTGAATCTTTCGAGGGAAACCAGGAGAATTTTACGCCCCAGTTCTACAAACAAATCGCGGTCGGTTCGGGCCTGGGCCTTCGAATTGACCTGTCGTACTTCCTGGTTCGTTTTGATCTGGCAACGCCATTACGTAAGCCTTATCAGACCAATGGCAGCGAATGGGTTATTAAGGATTTTGCCTTCGGAAGCAGCGACTGGCGAAAACAGAACCTGATCTTCAACATTGCCATCGGTTATCCGTTCTGAGTAACGCGACCAATATCAACCTGTTGTTAGGGCAACAGCCTGTAGCGCCGATCGTCTCGGTCGGTACTACAAAGCCTTATCAATTCATTAGCCATTCAGCACGAACTTAATCCTGTACCAAGACCGGCTGAAGTACACGCCATACGGTATTGGCTACAAGTTTATGGCCTGCGGGTGTCGGATGAATACCGTCTGGCTGGTTCAGTTTGGGAACCCCACCCACACCTTCGAGCAGGAACGGAATCAGGATTGCTTTATTCTTATCGGCTAACTCCTTAAATAACCCGCGGAACTCACGAGTGTAGCTTGTACCCATATTAGGCGGAATCTGCATACCCGCCAGAACGATAGTTGCCTGTGGACTTTTGCGACGAACGGTATCCATGATAGCCTGCAAATTTTGACGGGTTGCCGAGAGGGTAGTCCCCGAAGGCCATCGTTGCCACCCAGTTCGAGTACAAATACGGCTACCGGCTGACGCATAACCCAGCTGATTCGGCTTTTTCCTCCAGCTGTGGTTTCACCACTCAACCCGGCATTGACAACCTGGTAGTTTAATCCGGCTGAGTCGATCTTCTGCCCGACCAATGCCGGGAACGCCTGCGAAGGCTCAACACCGTAGCCCGCCGTCAGGCTGTTGCCATAAAAAAGCACCAGTTGTTTTTTTGAGGCTTTTGGGACTTCCGTTTCTGCAGACGCAGCCGTAGCGGAAGTTGTATCGGATTTGGAACTGGTTTTTGTATCAGATGAGCCACATCCACAAACCGTTAGGAGCAGCATTAAACCACTTATCACAGAATACGGTGTTTGCGCAAGTTGAGAGAACTTCATAAAGATTGAAGCGGTTAGTTCATGTAAACGTAGCATAAAGCAAATCAGGCGTTTCGCCGACGCTACGTTAAAAAAGCAGTGTCAACCGTTTTTTGTTCCAATGAGTATTCTGCGCGTCGAAAATCTGACAAAAACCTATTCAAGCGGTGGGCGTGAGCTGACCGTATTGCACGGCGTTAATTTCACCCTCGAACCAGGCGATACGTTCGCCATTGTCGGACCATCGGGTAGCGGCAAAACGACCCTGCTGGGTTTGTGTGCCGGTTTAGACCGCGCATCGTCGGGGAGCGTTTATCTGAATGATGTCCGGCTGGATACGCTCAGCGAAGATCAGCGGGCGGCCCTCCGAAATCAGCATGTTGGTTTTATTTTTCAGAACTTTCAGTTGCTGCCTACCCTTACGGCTCTTGAGAACGTAATGGTGCCGCTCGAACTCCGTGGCGAAAAGGGGGCTGCCAAAACGGCGCAAGCCCTGCTCGAACGTGTGGGGCTTGGCCAGCGTGGGCACCACTACCCTACCCAACTGTCAGGCGGTGAGCAGCAGCGGGTTTCACTGGCGCGGGCCTTTGCCAACCGCCCAAAACTTTTGTTCGCCGATGAACCCACGGGTAACCTCGATGCAGAAACCAGCGCTACGGTCGTCGATTTGCTGTTTGAACTCAACCGGGAAGCCGGTACTACGCTTGTACTCGTTACGCACGATCTGGAATTAGCCTCCCGCACTCAACGCATCATACGTATCAAAGGAGGAACGGTGGTTAATGATCGAATGACTGAATTATTGAATGATTGACTATCATTCGAGCCACTTTCCCCATGCTTCTCATTCAACAATTCAGTCATTCGACAATTCGATAATTAATTATGTCTTGGCTTTTTCAAATGGCATGGCGCGACAGTCGCCGGAGTCGGCAGCGGTTACTGCTGTTTATGTCGGCTATCGTGCTCGGCATCGCAGCGCTGGTCGCCATCAATTCGTTTGGCGACAATCTGGCGCGCAGCATCGACGACCAGGCCCGCGAACTCCTGGGTGCTGACCTGACCCTTTCCTGGAATCGCCCGCCGTCCCGCCCCATGCAGCAACTGACGAAAACCATCGGTCGGGACCGGGCTTATGAAGTGTCATTTCCTTCGCTCGTTTCCATTCCGAAAACGGGCGGTGTTCGGCTGGCACAGGTAAAGGGGCTGGAAGGCAATTTTCCGTATTACGGTACGTGGGAAGTAGAACCGGCATCGGCGATTCAAACGTTTCGGCAGACAACCCAGCGCGTCGCTCTGGTCGATGATGCGCTGTTGGTTCAGCTTGGCGCACAACCCGGCGATTCGGTACGAGTGGGCAATCTGTCGTTTCTGATTGCCGGTCGGGTTACCAAAACACCGGGTCAGGCTGCTGTAGCCTCAACCGTAGCGCCCACCGTTTTTCTTCCCAATCAATTTCTTCAACGTACAGGACTGCTGCAGCGCGGAAGCCGGGTAACTTACAAATACTACTACCAGTTTGCTCCCGGCACTGATGTTGAAAAATACATAAAGCCACTGGCCGCCCGATTGGATAAAGAAGGCGTTAACTACGACACCGTTGAGGGGCGCAAAAAGCAAACAGGCCGCTCCTTCGCCGACCTAACCAAGTACATGAGTCTGGTGGCTTTTGTCGCTCTGTTGCTGGGTTGTGTGGGTGTTGCCAGTGCCGTACAGCTTTACGTGAAAGAAAAAGTGGCCTCGGTTGCTATTCTTCGGACCCTCGGCGCGAGCGGACGGCAGGCTTTTCTGATTTATCTGATCCAGACGGCTTTAATGGGGCTGATAGGAGCGACGGTTGGGGCTTTCGTTGGTTCGGCTGTCCAGCTGATCCTACCGCGTGTTTTTGGCAATTTTCTGCCGGTAACGGTCGATACGGCCTTATCGGGACCGGCTATTTTGAGTGGCATCGGAACGGGCCTGTTAATTTCGGTGCTGTTCTCGCTGCTTCCGCTGCTTACCATACGTAATGTATCACCCCTACGGGCTATTCGTTCCTCATACGAAGGCGACCTCGCCGGGCGCGACCCCTTTCGCTGGCTGGTCTATCTGCTGGTTGTTGGTTTCATCATCGGATTTGCGTACCTGCAAACCCGGAATTTCTTGCTGGCGATTGGTTTCACCGGGGGCTTAGTCGTAGCATTCGGTATCTTAACCCTGCTCGGCCTAGGATTGATCTGGCTTGTACGACGTTTTTTTCCGTCCTCCTGGAGTTACGTTTGGCGGCAAAGTCTGGCCAATCTTTATCGGCCAAATAATCAGACACTCATTCTGGTTACGTCGATTGGGCTTGGCGCTTTCCTGATCGCTACCTTATATCTGACGCAGGGTTTACTGCTGGGCAGAGTTGAATTGTCGGGAAGTGGCAAACAGCCCAACATGGTGCTGTTCGATATTCAAAACGAACAACTTTCGGGCGTGCGCTCGCTGGTGAAAAGCGCGAAACTGCCGATTCTGCAGGAAGTGCCGGTGGTGACCATGCGTTTGGCCGACATCAACGGCAAATCGACAGCAGTAAACCGAAAGGACACTACGTTCAAAACCCCGAACTGGGCGTTTACGCGTGAATACCGCGTAACGTACCGCGATTCACTGATATCGTCGGAGAAATTAACGTCCGGGAAAAGTGCGTATCAGGCCGATGGAGCTGTGTATATCACTATCGAGAAAGGATTCTACGACCGTCTCCGCGTTAAACTTGGTGACACACTCAACTTCAACGTACAGGGTGCTGCCATTCAAACCATTGTGGCCGGTACGCGGGAAGTTGACTGGAACCGGGTGCAAACCAACTTTCTGGTTGTTTTTCCGTCGGGCGTTCTGGAACAGGCACCGCAGTTTCATGTATTGATGACGAAAGTGCCGAACAACCAGACGTCGGCTCAATTGCAGCGAGAGCTGGTTAGCCGTTTTCCTAACGTATCAGCCATCGACCTGGGCCTGATTCTGAAAACAATCGACGACATTCTCGATCAGATTTCATTTGTGATCCAGTTTATGGCGCTGTTTAGTATTCTGACGGGGCTTCTGGTGCTGGCTAGTTCGGTCGTTATCAGTAAGTACCAGCGGTTGCGCGAGAGTGTTTTACTCCGAACACTCGGTGCCAGCCGGGCTCAGATTCTTCGCATTACAGCGCTGGAATATGGGCTTTTAGGGTTACTGGCATCTTTATCGGGTATTCTTCTCTCGGTATTCGGTACGTGGGCGCTGGCGCAGTTCGTTTTTGAGGTACCCTACCGTCCGAATGTTCTGCCGCTGGTGGTGGTAGCGAGCGTTGTTACAACACTGACGATTGTCATTGGCCTGTTCAACAGCCGTGAGGTATTAGTTCGCCCACCCCTCGACGTACTGCGTGCGGAGGGTTAATGCCGTTTTCCAGATCGGCTAGTACGTAGTTTTCCGTAGTGTATGGTTTTCTGAAAAGGGGAAAATACGGGGATGAAAAGCCGTAGATACGCGCTAAGAACCTGACGGATTGTGTCGGACCTTTGCGGCACCAAAACTACGCTACCTCGTACACACCATCATGGAAGAAATTTTCTGGTTCAATTCCTGGGAATTGAACCGCAACTACGCTGGCTTTCGACGACAGGATATTCATCCCTACGCCGTAAAACATCTGTCTCCTTTTTCGCTGGAAGGCAAATCGGTGTTTATGCCTCTCTGCGGAAAAAGTTTCGACCTATTGTATTTCAGTGAGTTCGCCCATCGGGTGATTGGCGTTGAGATTGAAGAAAAAACGATCCTTCAATTTTTCGATGAAAACGAACGGCTGTATAAACGGATCGGAAACCGATTTATCTCCGGAAATCTGACGCTTATCTGCTGCGACATTTTTAGCCTAAAGCCCGCCGATCTTGGCCTGATCGATATTGTTTATGATCGGGGAGCACTGGCAGAGTTCCCACCGATATTACGCATGAAGTACCGGCAGGTACTGGAGCGATTAATACCGGTAGGCGCTCTGAATTTTCTTAATACGCTCGATGATACGTTGCACAAAGCGCAAGATTCTCTTCGTAGCGTTACGCAGGATGAGGTAGCCAGCTATTATCCAAACTACGCCATCGACCATGTTGAAAAACCAGGTCTGGGGAGCCATGATGCGCATCGTAATCGCTCACATCCATTGGAGCACGCCTTTCTGATGCATAAGCTGTATGAGCTTTGCTGAATAATTCTCACATATACGCTTCATCGCGCCCAGCACGTAGCTTCACAATGTGGAGGGCGTTAAGCAGTTTCAATAACGGATAAGCTGGATCGAATTCGTGCCAGCGGAACCCGCCGAAGTTAGCCCGACCACCGTACTTATGGTGATTGTTGTGGTAGGATTCACCCATCATCAGAAAGTCGAACGGCAGCAGATTTTTAGCCGTATCGTTTACGACAAAATTAGTATAGCCGTAGCGATGTGCATACCAATTGATGATGGCACCATGAACCGGTCCCATCAGAAACTGAACCGGCAGCAGCAGAAATAGCCAGGGTGACGTAGCGAACTGGATATAGAAGAGCGTATAAGCCGTTCCCCAGGCCAGCCGCACCGGCCAGCGATCGCCCAGCCATTCCATAAACTCCCAGTTAGGCACTCCTTTTTTGAATTTGGCCGGAATAGAATCCCGGTTGTTCAGAATGTCGTTGTAATAAGTCCGCGTTTTCCACATCATATCGAACAGATTTTTGGAAAACTCCGGCGAGTGCGGATCATCCTCCGTGTCGGCGTGGGCATGGTGCAGACGGTGCATGATACCATACGCCCGCGGACTCAGAAACGAGGAACCCTGCGCAATAAACGTCAGCACGTAAAAGACTTTCTCCCAGCCTTTGCTCATTGTAAACATCTGGTGAGCGGCATACCGGTGGAGAAAGAGTGTTTGCATCAGTACCGACAGGTACCAGTGCGCAAGAAAAAAAGCGATAATAATCATAGAATAAGAAGACGCCTGACCGGGGTGATTTTGCCAGAGCCGTAGTTTTGGGCACAAAATTGAGCGCCTTCTCTGCCCACCTTCCTGATACGCATCAGGCGATCAGCTGACGTTTCTCAAGCGGCCTGAAAACGCTTCCAAATCAGCTAAACGCCTGATTAAACTCATAGGCTCCCCCTCCTGAGCTCCTCAATTTTGAGCCTGCAAACCGACAAGGCGATGAGTATTATCTTCTTCATGATCGGCATCAGCTTAACGATGGCGCTCACATTTCTGGGTGCGTTTTTCTGGTCAATGAAAACCGGGCAACAGGACGATCTCTACACACCGTCCATCCGGATACTACTCGAAGACGACGCGCCCGACACACCAGAAACTCAATTAAATGCATAGTTATACCTGTATTCGTTCATTATGAATGTTTCTCTAAAAAACCCACTCACCATTATCTCGCCGGATCGGGAGGCTATTGGCCAGCAGCCGCCGGGTAGCGGAACGGCCGTGGAACGTTTCGCTTACGACAATAAGATTGTCCGTGATTTTGCCATTGCCACAATCCTGTGGGGCGTCATCGGGATGCTCGTGGGGGTAATCGTTGCTACGCAGTTGTTTGCCCCAGCGGCCAACCTCGGCAACCAGTACACGACCTTCGGCCGCATTCGGCCGCTGCACACCAATGCCGTGATTTTTGCTTTTGTGGGCAACGCCATTTTCATGGGCGTTTATTATTCTCTCCAACGGCTTTGCAAAGCCCGGATGTTTAGTTCGCTACTAAGCAAAATTCACTTCTGGGGCTGGCAGCTTATCATTCTGTCGGCGGTGGCTACGTTGCCACTGGGCATTACCACTTCGCACGAATACGCCGAACTCGAATGGCCGATAGACATTGCCATTACGCTGATCTGGGTGGTATTTGGCATTAATATGTTCGGTACGATTATCAAACGTCGTGAGCGCCACCTGTACGTCGCCATCTGGTTCTACATCGCTACGTTCGTTACGGTTGCCGTGCTACACATTGTTAACTCGTTCGAGATGCCGGTAAGCTTTCTCAAAAGCTATTACCTCTACGCGGGTGTACAGGATGCGCTGGTGCAGTGGTGGTACGGTCACAATGCGGTGGCTTTCTTCCTGACGACACCTTACCTGGGCATGATGTATTACTTTCTGCCTAAAATGGCAAACCGGCCTGTTTACTCCTATCGACTGTCAATCCTGCACTTCTGGGCGTTGATTTTTATTTATATCTGGGCAGGACCGCACCATTTGCTGTATTCGTCATTACCCGATTGGGCACAGTCGCTGGGTGTCGTGTTTTCCATCATGCTGATTGCTCCGTCGTGGGGTGGTATGATCAACGGCCTACTGACATTACGGGGTGCCTGGGACAAAGTTCGCGAAGACACAATTCTCAAATTTATGGTTGTCGGTCTGACAGCCTACGGGATGGCTACGTTTGAAGGGCCGATGCTGTCGCTCAAGAACGTAAACGCAATCGCCCACTTTACCGACTGGATTGTTGCACACGTACACGTTGGGGCGCTGGGATGGAACGGCTTCCTGACCTTCGCGATGCTGTACTGGCTCATTCCGCGCATGTACCGCACCCCACTCTATTCAAAGAAACTGCTGAATTTCCATTTCTGGATCGGCACGCTGGGTATTCTGTTCTATGCCATTCCGATGTACATATCGGGCTTTACGCAGGGGATGATGTGGAAGGAGTTTACGAATGAAAGTGTACTCAAATACCCGACCTTCCTCGAAACGACGCTGCAAATTCTGCCGATGCACATGATGCGGGCGCTGGGCGGTACGCTGTATTTGCTGGGTGCTATTCTGATGGCTTACAACCTCTTCAAAACAATGGCCGCCGGTAAACTGGTGATCAATGAAGAGGCCGAAGCGCCAGCCCTGGCGAAAGCCTATCAGCCAACCGGGTCCGATACGTTCTGGCACCGCTGGCTGGAGCGCAAACCGTTCCCCCTGCTGGTTGGATCGCTGGTTGTAATTCTGATTGGCTCGATGATCGAACTGATTCCAACCTTCATGGTGAAATCGAACGTACCGTCAATTCCGTCTGTGCAGCCTTATACGGCGCTCGAAGTTCAGGGACGCGACCTGTATATCCGGGAGGGCTGCGTGAATTGCCACAGTCAGATGGTACGTCCGTTCCGCTCCGAAACCGAACGCTACGGTGAGTATTCCAAAGCTGGGGAATTTGTGTACGACCACCCCTTTCTGTGGGGAAGCAAACGTACCGGGCCAGATCTGCACCGTGAAGGGGTAAATACCCCGACTCCTGGCACTATCACCACATGAACGATCCAACGTCTATGTCGCCGGGCTCGATTATGCCAGCCTATCCGTGGTTGATTACACAGGAACTAGACATCTCGAATACATCTGCCAAGCTGGGGGCGCTGCAAAAAGTGGGGGTTCCTTACGCTGACCTGACGGTTGCTTACGCCAATGATGATCTGAAACGGCAAGCCAGCGCCGTAAGTGCTCAGCTCGCAAAAGAAGGGATCAATGTCAAGCCCGACCGCGAAATCGTAGCGCTTATTGCCTATCTCCAGCGGCTGGGAACGGATATTAAGAAAATGGAAACGATAAATAAATGATGAATTATGAATGATGAATAGCTGCTGTTGTGCTTCATCATTCATCATCCTTCCTGAAAGCTATGTTTAAACAATTCATCTCAAGAATCCCGGGGGCAGACGTCTACATGGTTGGCTCGTTCCTGACGTTTTTCGCCTTTTTCATACTGGTTGGCCTGTATCTGGTTTTTGCCGACAAGCGCCACCTCCGCCAGATGAGCAACTTGCCGCTGGACGAATCCACCGACGATTAATCGACACACACAATGAACCCTCTCTTAAATTTTTTCGTCGATCCGGCTGAAAAGTCGATCTGGAACCTCACATCGGGCGAAGATCTGCTGTGGATGGTCGCGATTATGTTCGTGGCCGTCGCTGTTGGCCTATTATTGGCCATAACGCTGTATCTGGCTTATATTCTGCGTAAAATACTAGCACCAGAATCGGAGGCCAAAACACAGCCAGTTGATACTCGTTCGACCTGGCAACGGTGGGCTGGGTTACACGCCCTTAGTCAGGAAAAAGACCTGATGCTCGAGCATGCCTACGATGGCATTGCCGAACTCGACAACCCAACCCCACCCTGGTTCATGGGTCTGTTTTACAGCACAATCGGCTTTGCAGTAATTTATCTGCTGATCTTCCATGTCATTGGCAATGGCAATACCATGGAGCAGGAATATAAACAGGAAGTAGCCATCGCTGAAAAACAACGCGAAGCCTACGTGAAGCTTGTAGCGGGCAAAATCAACGAAAATACCGTTACGTTACTTACTGACAAAAAAGGCGTTGAATCGGGAAAAGTGCTTTTCAATCAATATTGCACAGCCTGCCACGGCCAGAAAGCAGAGGGTGTCGTAGGCCCCAACCTGACAGACGAGTACTGGCTGCATGGTGGGCATGTCAAGGATGTGTTTCACACCATTACGGAAGGCATTCCTGAAAAGGGTATGATTTCGTGGAAGAAACAGCTAAATCCGCTTCAGATTCAGCAGGTATCCAGCTACGTACTATCGCTGCAGGGCACCAAACCTGCTGGCGGAAAAGAGCCTCAGGGCGAGAAAGTAACGCCAGCAGTAGCAGCAACTCCCAAAGTGGCCATGCAGTGATCTAACGTCATTGGTCATTGGGTACTCGTCACTGGTTTAGCCACTCAGGAAGCTGAGCGTTATACCGACAACTACCGAATGACCAATTCCAACAACAAGCTAATGACTCCTCAACTCAACGCTCCACCTCAACCCGTTACGTATACCACTGACAACAAACGAAAGTGGCTTTATCCACGCGTGGTAAAAGGGCGCTACTATCGCTGGCGCACGGTGGTAGCCTGGGTTTTGCTTACCGCTTTGTTTGCCGGACCGTTTCTGACGCACAACGGCCAGCCACTTTTTCTTTTCAACGTTCTCGAACGGAAGTTTAACTTTTTCGGCGTTACGTTCTGGCCGCAGGATTTTTATCTGGTTGCCATCGGGCTGCTGGTATTCATTGTCTTCATTGCCCTGTTTACGGTTGTCTATGGGCGTGTCTTCTGTGGCTGGGCTTGCCCCCAGACAATTTTCATGGAAATGGTTTTCCGGAGAATTGAGATCTGGATTGAAGGCGATCAGAACGCCCGCAAACGACTCGACGCAGCCCCCTGGACAACCGAGAAAATCCTGAAGAAGACGGCGAAACACAGCATTTTCTTTCTGATTTCGTTTGCTATCAGTAATACGTTTCTGGCTTATCTGGTCGGGAAAGATGCCTTGCTGACGATCATGACGGATAACCCCATCAATCACCTTGGCGGGTTGGCATCTATTCTGATTTTCACGGGGGTTTTCTACGCCGTGTTCGCTTACGTGCGCGAAATTGTTTGTACGACGATCTGCCCGTATGGCCGTCTGCAAAGTGTATTGCTGGATAAGCAATCGATGGTTGTTACCTATGATGATGTCCGTGGGGAACCACGGGAAAGAAGGAGCGAGGGGAAAGAGGCAGAGAACCGAAAGCGCGGAGCGGGGCGCATGGCGCTAACTTTTCTGTTCCCTTTCCTCTGCCCCTTGCTTCTGGCTCTACACCCAAAGGCGATTGCATCGACTGTAAACTGTGTGTGCAGGTCTGCCCAACGGGAATCGACATACGTAACGGCATTCAGATGGAATGTGTGAGCTGTACCCTTTGCATGGATGCCTGCGATGACGTAATGGATAAAATCAGTCGGCCGCGCGGGCTTATCCGTTACGATTCGCTGGATGGGGTTCAAAACAGCCGTCCCTGGCGCATAACGCCCCGGATGATTGGGTATAGCCTTGTTTTGGTGTTGCTTATGGGCGTCTGGGCGTTTCTGCTGACGAGCCGTAATGACCTTGATACAACGCTACTTCGGGCACCGGGTCAACTGTTTCAGCGAGAAGCGGCTAAAGGCAACCGTGAGGCTCTGGTATCGAACCTGTATCTGGTCGAACTGGTCAACAAAACGCATCAGAGCAAGCCCGTTACGTTCCGGGTCGATTACCCGGGTGCTCAGTTGCGAATGGTGCAGCCTATCGCAAACGTACCTGCCGACGAATTAACGAAAGGCATGTTCTTTATTCTGCTTCCCGAGAAATCAATCCGCGAAAGCAGTACGAAACTTACTGTCGAAATAATTTCCGAAGGGGTTGTCCTCGATAAAGTCAAAACAACCTTTCTGGGACCGGTACAAGGATCGAATGATTGAATTGTTGAATGATTGAATAGTTAAACTCTGGAGCAATTCAATCATTCAACAATTCAACAATTCAATCATTCAACAATTCAAAATTTTATGAACTGGGGAAAATCAATTGTTCTTGTGTTTGTTGTGTTTGCCGGATTCATCGGTACGTTGGTGTACCGGATGACTCGTCAGCGCGTCGATTTGGTAAGTGAAAATTATTACCAGAACGAGCTTGAATTTCAGCAACACATCAACCGGGTTAGCAACGCCCGGCATAATTCGTCGGCAACTATAACGTATCAGGCCAACCAGCAGCAGGTTGTGTTTGCGCTACCGAATTCGCTTCAGAAAGGTGAAATCATCTTTTACCGCCCTGGCGACCGTCAGCAGGATTTCCGGGTTTCGATTCCGGCCGAACATCCTGCCCAACAGGTTGTTTCAACCAGTTCCTTAGCCAAAGGCAACTGGCGCGTGCAGTTTACCTGGTCGGATGGGCAGCGGGAGTATTACAAAGAGGAACAAATTTTTCTATAAACCATGTCGCCCTGGCTTGCTACCGCTTTCCTGACCGGCCTGATTAGCAGTCTGCATTGCGTAGGTATGTGTGGTCCGTTGGTGGCAGCCTTACCTGTTGGGCGGTTACCCTATAATCAGCGTTGGCAAGCCGTTGGTTTGTACCATGCCGGACGTATTGCAACCTATAGTTGTTTGGGTGCGCTGGCGGGTACCATGAGTTTTGGCCTGCATCTAATTGGCTGGCAACGGCCCTTAGCAGTTATCAGCGGGGTCATTCTACTGGCAAGTTTTGTCTGGCGAAAAGCGCTGCCTGCCCGTATGCGCTGGCCCTGGCTCAACAATCAGGTAACCAAGCTCTTTCGGGAAACGCTGCAACAACCGGGATGGATTGGTTTTGCCGGATTGGGCGTATTGAATGGCCTGCTTCCATGCGGTTTTACATACCTGGCACTAGCCGGAACATTAGCCACCAACACCCCACTGGCTGGCGCTTCGTATATGTTGCTTTTCGGATTGGGTACACTTCCTGCCTTACTTAGTGTCAATCTGGCAATCAGTTGGTTAGGCGTTTTGGGGTACCAACGATTAGGCCGGGTACTTTCTATCGCTACGGTCGTTGTAGCTGTATTGCTGATTGGCCGCGGCTTAGCGAACTATTCCCTACCCATTTCACCAGCCGATGTGATTCCCCTCTGTCATGGGTTCATTACGGGTAAATGAGTAGCCGTTGAACTATCTTCCTGACTAGTAAAACCTGGTCGAGATTCTATGAATTAGAGGTTGAATGTGTATATTGACTCCATTAAAAAGGCGTTAATACAACCATCTTCCTCTATACCAGTGATTATCTATCAGGCAAAAGATTGGGCGGGAGCCCTCAGGCATTTTCATACCAGTTTCAGTATACGGGTACTTCTACGGCGCGTCGCGTTTGTGAGCCTTTACGGAATCCTGCTCACACTCATTGATCAGCATCTGATCGTCGTCAACCTCCCATTCGACGGTACGCTGTTCTCTCTCTTGGGTATTACGCTCAGTTTATTGCTGGTATTTCGTACCAATACGGCCTATGACCGATTCTGGGAAGGACGTCGGCAATGGGGTTCGCTGGTCAATTACAGCCGAAATCTGGCTGTTTTACTCGATTCGCTTTTACCCGATGAGGCTAAAGCAAACCGAACTTATTTCGCCAGCACACTAGCTAATTTCGCGCTGGCACTTAAAGGTCATTTACGTAACGGGGTCGATATGGCTGAACTCGAAGACACAGGCGATGGAGAACTTCAAACGCTGTCACAATACGGTCATATTCCCAGCCGGATTGCGGCTTTGTTATTGCGTCGAATCCAGACGTTACGTCAGGATAATATTGTCAACGATGCGGATCTGATTACAATCCGGCTTTATCATCAGGCATTGCTCGATATTACGGGTTCCTGTGAACGTATCAAAAAGACCCCAATTCCATTTTCGTATAGTTTCTTCATCAAGCTATTCATTACGGTTTATGTGCTGTTAATCCCGTTTGTGCTGGTCGAAACATACGGCTATTTCGCCATACCCGCCACTACGCTGGCCGCGTATGCACTGATCGGTATTGAGATGATCGGCGACGAAATTGAAGAACCTTTCGGACTGGATTGCAACGACCTACCCCTCAACCAGATAGCACAAACCATTGGCCGGAATATGCATGAGATTCTGGGCGTACCCTCTTCATCCGTCGTGGCACCAAAACAGGAAGTCGACTATATAAAGGTGAACTAGCCTGGGGCATAGGGATAAGAGATTCATGCTCTCTATCCTGTCCGGTTGGGGACGAATGCTGTCCGCTTATGGACATTCTCACTACCTGAATCCATCTTAAACAGGACATTACGTTCGTTTAAGATGGATTTTCATTTTTGGCAGTGGATTTGTACGATAAAATAGAGACTAATGCTTTTGGGTTATGCGTCGAACGTATTTAGGAGAATTCGAGGAGATCGTTTTGCTCATGGTAGCCATTCTGGACGGCCAGGCTTACGGGGTTACGGTATCGCAGGAAATTGAGCAGCATACCGGGCGACTGGTCACCTTTGGGACGGTCCATAACACGCTCATCCGGCTCGAAGAAAAGGGCTTTGTTACATCAGATCTGGGTGGAGCCACCGCCGAACGGGGCGGCCGCCGAAAACGGTTATTCTCCGTAACAGCACTCGGGAGCCGGGCCTTGCAGGACATTCAGCAGGTACGTAGTCAGCTTTGGCAATTGATGCCGCCAAACGAGCTAAAAGTTAGTGGCCTATGAATTCCGTTAAACCCAACAACTCAAACCGTGCGAATAAACAGCCCCCTCGCTGGGCTGAGCGCCTGCTGGCCTGGTTGCATCCGGCTGAAACACTCGAAGAAGTACAGGGCGATCTGGATGAACTGTATGCGTACTGGTACCAGCGAGCCGGTGAACCACAGGCCAGTCTCCGTTACGTTCTGAATGTACTGTCTGTATTGCCCCCGTTTGTGCTACGTCGGCGTACGCAAAAAGCTCAATACCCAAAACCCTCATCATTCCATCCGTCTATGCTACGTAATTATCTAAAAATCGCTTTCCGTACCCTTTGGCGCAGTAAGGGGTATGCGGCTGTCAATGTGGTTGGCCTTTCGGTAGCGTTCTGCGTCTGTACGTTTCTGTTTGAGATGATCTACCGTCAGCTTACGTTCGATTCCTTCCATCAGGATGGCGACCGTATTTTTCAGATCTATCTGTTTAAAAACGAACCGGCTAAAGCTGAACGATCCGGGGGAATGCCTATGCCACTTACGCCCACGTTAAAGACGGCCTACCCAGAAATACAGGCGGCTACGAGAATTTTACCAGAAGGCAGCCTGATCGAGTACAAAGGCAAGTATCTGGATAAATCCGTTAATTTCGTGGATGCCGATTTTCTGAATGTTTTTTCGTTTCAGATGCTCAAAGGAAACCGGAATCTGGCACTTCGGGACTTTAGCAGTTTGGTGATCAGCGAGAAAACGGCTGAAGCCATTTTTGGAAACGAAGACCCCATTGGCAAGGCGGTATTACTCGGAAACAAGGGTAATCAAAAACAATACATCGTTTCGGGTGTACTTGCCGACGCGCCGGATAATTCATCGATCCGGTACGACATGGTAGCCCGAATTGAAAATACCTCGACATATCAGAACGCTAAAGATCAGTGGGATGCGTTCTCACACAAGGCTTATGTGAAAGTAGCGCCCAACGTCGATCAGGCATCGCTTGAAAACCGGCTGAAGCCGTTCGCCCAAACGTATTTTTCGGACGATCTGGAGAAACTGAAGAAGAAGGGCGCTAAGCCCGATGAGCGCGGAGATTTAGTAGCAGTACGTTTACAGAAACTCGCCAATGTTCATTTCGACCGGGAGATAACCAGCTCAGGCGCACCTATTGCCGTTGTCTACGCGCTGCTGGGAATTGCTTTTTTTATTCTGGCCATTGCCTGCATCAACTTCATCAACCTGAGCATTGCCCGCTCGTTTACCCGCGCCCGCGAAGTGGGTGTCCGCAAGTCGCTTGGCGCGCTGAAAAAGCAGTTGTTTGTGCAGATCTGGAGTGAATCGGCGCTGATCTGTCTGGTTGGATTTCTGGTGGGTTCGTTGATGGCTTTTCTGCTGGTTCCGGCGTTTAACGCGCAGTTTAACGCAAAAATCAACCTGAATTCCCTGCTTCGTCCGGGTGTTATTGGCGGCATCATCGGGATGTTTCTGCTCGTTACGTTGGTAGCGGGCGGTTATCCTTCCTGGCAAATGGCTAAGTTCAACGCAGTAGAGGTACTGAAAGGCAAAATCACCATGAAACGGCCAGGGTTTTTGCGTAACTCGTTAATTGTTACGCAGTTTACTATTTCCTGCCTGTTAACCTGCTGCACCATTTTTGCCATTCAGCAAGTTGGTTACCTACGCAGCAGACCGCTGGGTTTCGAGAAAGAGCAAGTCATTAGCATTCCGGTTGGCAATAAATACAGCGGTCGGCAGTTGCTGCAACGCCTGCGCAATAAGCTGACGAGTGATCCCACTGTATTAGCCATTTCGGGAAGCAACGTTAATCTGGGACGTGGGAAAGATGGCAGTACGTCAAGATCCATGCTTGGGTTTACATATAAAGAAAAAGAAATCTCGACCGACTGGCTGCTGGTCGATTATGATTACCTGAAAACCCTGAATATCAAACTCCTGGCTGGCCGCGAATTCAACCCCGCTTATCCCGCCGACTCACTGGATCGGGTAGTTATTACAGAAAGTATGGCCAAACAGATTGGTGAAAAGAACCCCGTCGGTAAATTTTTCCAGACCGATACAGCAGGTACAAAATATCAAATCATCGGTTTGGTTCCGGATTATCATCTGTATTCGTTGCAGCAGGAGAAAAAGCCGATTACCATGCACCTGTCGAATTCCGAGGCCATCGACTACATCTTTGTTCGGGTTACGCCACAAAGCCTGAATACGTCGATGGAAAAACTGAAGGGCATTTGGAGTGAAATAGCGCCAGGAGCCGAGTTTACGGGTTCGTTTCTGGACGAAAACATCGATGCCTGGTACCGCAATGAGGACTCGATGGCACAGGTTTTCAGCTTTGCATCTGGCATAGCCATTCTGCTATCCTGCCTGGGTCTGTTTGCCGTAGCACTGATGGCCATCGAACAACGTACCAAAGAAATCGGTGTGCGTAAAGTATTGGGAGCCAGCATTCCGGGTATTGTTCTTCTGCTCTCGCGCGACTTTGTTAAGCTGGTACTCATCGCTCTGGCGATTGCTACGCCATTAACCTGGTTTCTGATGAGCCAATGGCTGGCGGAATATCCGTATCGGATTGACATAAGCATCTGGGTTTTCGCGCTGGTCGGTGTGGCTGCCATTCTGATTGCGGTAGCTACCGTAAGTTTCCACAGCATCAAAGCGGCTCTGGTCAATCCCGTAAAATCATTACGTAGTGAGTAGCGGGGTGCAGGGATTACGTAGTGGCAGTTCGTTCCTACAACTCATACAAAAACAAAAAAGCTATGAAACATCTATTAATCCTCATCTTACTCAGCATCAGTACGTTTACAATGGCTCAGTCGTCCTCCCGATTGAAAACACGAATTGTCGACAATAGCCAAACGCTTTCCATTCAAATTGATGGCAACAGAAACGGGCGGTCCATTCATTACAAACAAACGTTTGACGTAGAAGGCATGACCACCTTGCAAAAAGACATACTGAAATACCGTGCCTTTACTTCCCAGAACGTAATGCCACCTCTACACGATATGGCCGTATCGATTGCCACGATCTTAGTTGCGATATCGCTGGTTGTCACATTTCTGATTGTTGGTTATCAATCCAGGAAGACCACATTAAATAAATTAGCATCGAATTAACTCTGATCCCCTAAAGCGCTTAGCTTATAGGAGATTGGTATAACTTAAATTGCCCTGTGCAGAAAATTCACTCGCACGTCCGCGATACAATTGCGGACGTGCGAGACATGCGGATGCGACGTTAAAAACAAAAAAGCCAGTACCATCATAGGCGCGAACACCGCTCCCAGCGCCCCGCCCCTTGCTCCCCGTCTAAAAACTCCATATATTTGATTTTCGCAAATCAGGTAATGTATGGAGACGACCACACTAGAGGGTTTTTATAAAGAAATTTCTACGCTTATTCCCCAGGATCTTAACAAAGAGATTGGGCACTTCAATGTATTTAATATAGAAGAAGTGCACGCGAAAATCAAAAAGAACCCTCGCCTGATGCCATACAATCGACGGGCTTACTACAAAATCAGTCTCATTCGCGGGCGTAGTAAAGCCGAATACGCCGATAAGGTAATTGATATTGAGAAGAGTGCACTTCTATTTGCTACGCCCAAAATCCCGTATCACTGGATTCCGCAGGAGGAGGGTCTATCGGGCTATTTCTGCATTTTTACCGCCGATTTTCTTATTCAGCATAAAAGCGGAATTATGCTTGATGAGTTGCCGATATTCAGGCCGGGTGGTTATCCTGTCTTTCAATTGTCGGATGAGAACATCGAAGACTTGCTTTATATCTTTCGAAAGATGTACAAGGAAATTGCTTCTGACTATGTTTACAAGTATGATCTGTTACGTAATTATGTACTTGAGCTGATTCACTACGGACAAAAATTACAACCGGCAACGGCTCTATACCCAACACACACAGCTTCGGCGCGTGTTTCTTCCTTGTTCATTGAATTACTCGAACGACAATTCCCGATTGAATCGCCCCAGCAAAAAATCAGTCTGCGTACGGCTAAAGATTTTGCCGATCGGCTTTCTGTTCATGTCAATCATCTGAATAAAGTACTCAAGGAAAACACCGGCAAAACGACCACCGACCTTATCAGCAGTCGGATTATTCAGGAAGCCAAAATCCTGTTGAAACAAACGGACTGGAACATCTCCGAGATTGCCTACAGCCTGGGTTTTGAAGAGGTCGCGCATTTCTCCAACTTTTTCAAAAAACAGACATCGTTTGCTCCTTTAGCCTTCCGGGTTTAAAACATGATTTGAATTTTGCAAATTACAGATTGATCTTCGCAAACAGTTCACGTTACGTCTGATCTACCTTTGTCTCATCAAAATCAAACAAAAACGATGAGCAACAGTAAGATCGCTTTAGTTACTGGCGGAAGCCGTGGCTTAGGCAAAAACATGGCACTTAGCCTTGCCAAAAAAGGAATCGACGTAATTCTGACCTATCATACGCAAAAGGCCGAGGCAGAAGCCGTTGTTAAAGAGATTGAACAGTCGGGTCAGAAAGCCGCAACCTTACAACTCAATGCGGGCGACGTAAAAAGCTTCGATACGTTTTTCGGGCAGTTGAAAACCGTTTTGCAGGAAACTTTCGCCACTGATCATTTCGATTTCCTGATCAACAATGCTGGTACCGCCCTTTATGGCGCATTTGCCGAAACCACTGAGGAGCAGTTTGATACGGCTCTGAACATTCACTACAAAGGGGTATTTTTTCTTAGCCAGAAAGCCCTACCGCTCATTAACGACGGTGGTCGAATCATCAATATTTCATCGGGACTTGCCCGGATGACGTATCCAGGTTCATCGGCTTACGGATCGATGAAAGGGGCCATTGAAGTGCTTTCGAGGTATATGGCGCTTGAATTAGGTCCTCGGAGCATTGCCGTGAACGTAGTAGCACCGGGCGCTATCGAAACCGATTTCGGTGGGGGTCGCGTGCGTGACAATAAAGAGATCAACTCTCAGATTGCCAGCCGTACGGCCCTCGGTCGTGTTGGCCTTCCCGACGATATTGGTGGCGTAGTTGCTTTCTTGTGTACGGAAGAAGCCCGGTGGATCAACGCCCAGCGTATCGAAGTATCGGGCGGGCAGGGTTTGTAAAAGGAATTATATCCCAAAGGGGTGAAGACAGCGGGTCGTTTTAAAAACTGCCCTGTGTCTTTACCCCTTTACTATTTTTAAAGCATATTCAGGCTCATCATGCCCGACAGAAACTGGAGGCATCCATCTTTCACGCGGGAAAACTCGCTCATGAGTGCTGTAGTATGCCGTTCAATAGCGGCAGATAAGCCAAAATGAGCGTTTGAACACGGCAACGTTTGCTTACTGGGTGGGCAGTCGGCGCCGGTGCAAATCATATTGCGGTTCAGCAGGTCAAGTTTGGTTTGCAATTGGCTCAGATCCTGAAAATAGTCAACCGCATCGTGCTGAAGGCTGCGGCTGTTGTAGTGATTCATGACCTCAAGTAACAACGCCCGGAGCTGGTGAATTTCTTCTTCCTGCTGGTGAATAATATGCTGCCAATATTGATGATTCTGATGGCAGGTAGCGGGCGTCATAAGTTGATCGGATGAGGGTGTATAATTCATAGGGATGGGTGATTAGCCGATTTTAAGTGAAGGTTGCTCCATCTGATTACCTAACTGATGGAGGAGTTCCGGATTATCTATAGCTCCCGAATAGCGCCATAGCTCCTGACCACGTTTTAATAAAATTAACGTAGGCAACGACCTAATTTCAAAGCTACGTACCACTTCCGGGTGCGCGGCTTCACTAACGCGTATGATCTGCACAGCTGGGCTTATCACCAGTTTAATTTTCTCCAGCAGGCGGTCCACTTCGACGCGCTGGGCAGGAGAAGCAGACGTAAATACCAATAATATAGCCAGTTTAGGAGCTTCTGTTGTTAACGGAGAGTAAGATCTCATTATAGTAATCAGTTAATTACCCAAATTTGGCCGGCTCCCCGTATTCGTATCGTGAGACAGATCAATATGAAACCTGATTTTAGTCAGCTGGATACAAATTACAGGCGCGTATTTTGCACACAACTTCACTAAAACCAAAGCTTACAGGGAGTTCTAATTTTAAGGGCCTACATGTTCGACGACTCAATCGAGGCTGTTTTTACGTATGCAACCATTGGTATCATCGTTTCTGATGAACAGGGGCGCATTTTGTCGTCTAATCTGCATGCTCATGCCCTGTTTGGCTATAGCGCCGATGAGATGGATGGCCTGTACGTCGATGCGCTCGTGCCAGATTCGGAGGCCCATCATCATGCCCAATTACGAGCCTCGTTTAATGCGCACCCACAGGTTAGGGAAATAGGGCACGGACGCGACCTGTTTGCCAAACGTAAAGACGGTTCAGTTTTCCCGGCGGAAATCAGTCTGAGTTATTTCTACCGCGATAATGCGCTGCTTACCGTGGGCTATATCATTGATATTACGGCCAAGAAGGAAGCTGAACGAACTTTACTTGAGCAGAAAAGCCGGATTGAACAGCTGAACACCGAACTAGAGCAGCGAGTTGTTGATCGGACCCACGCGCTCATGACCACTCTACATCAGCTCGAACAGTCGAAAGATGAACTGGCGAAGGCACTGGCCGCCGAACGCGAATTGGGTGAGTTGAAATCCCGCTTTGTATCGATGGCTTCGCATGAATTCCGAACGCCCCTGAGTGCGGTACTTACGTCGGCGTCATTAATTGAAAAATACCCCGACACCGACCAGCAGGAAAAACGGCTTCGGCATATTCACCGCATCAAGTCGTCAGTTAATCATCTTAATACCATTCTGGAGGAATTTTTATCGCTGGGGCGGCTGGAAGCAGGCCGGGTAGAAGCATCATGGACATGGGTTAAGTTACCCCTGTTGGTGGAGGAAGTTATAGTGGATTTGCAGGATATGCTCAAGCCCGGACAGCATGTCCAGACCCAGTTCAATTGCTCGGGTTCTGTACGTAGCGACCCATCTTTGTTGCGTAAAATTCTGGTAAACCTGCTTTCAAATGCTATTAAATATTCAGCTGAAAATCAGACAGTATACGTAGTAACGCACAGTCAGAAGACACATTTTCAGATTGTCGTTCGCGATAACGGGATTGGGATTTCGGCCGACAGTCAGAAGCATTTATTCGAACGCTTTTTTCGGGCCAAAAACGCAATTAACTTCGCGGGTACAGGCCTTGGATTGCATATTGTTGCCAAATACCTTGAACTACTGGATGGGACGATTAACCTGGCTAGTCAATTAGGCGAAGGCACGACAGTAACACTTACTTTTCCTTATGAAAACGATTCTACTTATTGAAGACAACGCCGACATTCGCGAGAATACAGCGGAGATTCTGGAATTAGCCGGGTATCGCCTGCTAACTGCCGAAAACGGTAAAATAGGCGTTGAGCTAGCTCTGGCAGACCGGCCTGACCTGATTATCTGTGACATCATGATGCCCGTGCTGGATGGATATGGGGTTCTGCACATTGTCAATAAAAACCCTGATCTAAACGGTATACCCTTTATTTTTCTGACGGCCAAGTCGGAACGGATCGATTTTCGAAAAGGTATGGAGCTTGGTGCCGACGATTATCTGACCAAACCCTTCGATGATACGGAATTATTAAGTGCTGTGGAAGGCCGCCTGAACCGATTTAGCAAGCTTAAAGCTGAAGATTACAATCTAAAACAGGATGGACTCGTCCAATTTCTGGAGGATGTCCGTTCAACGGGTGGCGGTGGCTTACAGAGCCTATCCGTCGACCGCAAGACACACCACGTCCCTAAAAAGCAGTTTATTTATACGGAAGGCGACGAGCCTACCCGTTTGTATTTCCTGAAAAGTGGCCGAATTAAAACGACGCGGACCAACAATGACGGTAAGGAACTGGTGACCGGCCTTTATGGAGCGGGCGAATTTTTTGGCGACCTGGCACTCCTCGAAGAAAAGAATTATACCGACTCGGCCCTAACGCTCGATGACTCTGAACTGGTGTACATTCCAAAAGAGGATTTTCGGCAATTACTGACCACTCAACCCGAGGTAAGCCGACAGTTTGTGCGGATGCTGGCAGGGCGCGTCAACGAAAAAGAGGATCAGTTGCTGGGTATGGCCTATAGCTCGCTACGCCGGCGCGTGGCTGATGCACTGCTACGGCTGCAGGAACCACTGCCCAATGGCGAACCGGCGGCACCCATCCAAATTTCACGCGATGACCTGGCAGCCGTCATCGGAACTGCTACCGAATCTCTGATTCGCACACTTAGCGAATTCAAACACGACGGTCTCATCGAGATCACCGGAGCGGGTATTCGGGTCGTACAGCCTGATAAGTTGCGCCGGGCAAACTGGTAAACGAATTCACCCGATTCGCACTAGATCATAAGGTTCAGGTCAAAAATCTGGTCAATTTTTTCAGGCAGCTCGCCCTGATTGTGCGTAACAAACAGAATTGTTTTATGGTCCAGGCTAGCGATTAGCCGTCTGGCTAGTTCGATATGATGTGCATCAATCACCTGAAACGGTTCGTCTAATAACAGGACTGGTGGATTTTTCAGTAAAGCCCGTACTAATAAAACGAGTCGTTGCTCGCCAGCCGATAAGGTACCAAACGGACGATTTACCGTATCATTCAGACCAAAGTAAGCCAATAGCTGTTTTAAATCGGCCTCTGTTTCAGCCGGTACTTGCCGGGGTGGTGTAAGCGTATCGGTGAGGCCGGTCAGGGCAACCTGACGTACTGACAAATGCTGCGGGAAGTAAAGGTGCAGCTCCGGCGATACAAATCCGATCCGGCGTTTCACATCCCAGATACTTTCACCCGATTTCCCCCGCCGATACCCAAAAACGCTTACGTCATTGGCATAGGCTTGTGGATGATCGCCATATAGCAAGCTCAGCAAAACAGACTTACCGGCTCCATTTTGCCCAAGCAAAGCCCAGTGCTCACCGGCCTGAATGGCCCAATTTATTCCGTTTAAAATCACGGTGTCCCCATAACGTACCGTTACGTTCCGCAGTCGGAAGGCCTCAGCAAAATCAGGCAACTGTGGAGCGGTTTGTAATACGGGCAATTCGGTTTCCGATGCATCAGGCGGTTCGGGAGTATATTCATTTCTGTTTCCCTGCCACAATACCTGACCCTGTTGTAAGGTAATGACGTGTGTTACAAACGGTGGAATATCTTCTGGCTCTGTAACCAGTACCAGCGTCAGTCCATGCTGTACAAGTTCTCCTAACCACTCGGTCAGTTCTGCCCGAAACGTTTTATCCAGCCCAACAAAGGGATTGTCTAACAGCAAAACAGCCGGATGCCGCAGTAGCGCTTTACCAATCCTGGCTTTGCGCGTTTGCCCATTGGAAAGTTTTAAAAACGAACGGTCCAGTAACGGTTCAAGACCCAGTCGCTTAATCAGGGCCGTATTTTCCGGAGAGTCCGTATACTGCAGAAAGTTACGTAACGACGGAATCGAATGGTAAGCAGGTTCTTCTCTCTCCGGATTATCGCCCATTGTCGCCTGATAGCGCTGCTGATAAAAATAGCCACTATACGAAAACCGGCTGGATTCCTCTTTAAAGGAAACAAACTCGGCTGAAGTCCGGCGCGATAACGTACCCGGCGGAGCCGGAAACTGACCTGCCATAGCCTGGAGTAACGTTGTTTTACCGCTTCCTGTAGGCCCGACAATAGCCCAGCATTCCTGTTGACGAAGGGCAAACGTTACGTTGGTCAAAATGGGTTTACCGCTTCGCCGGGCGGTAAACTTAGTTAAAGAAATCAGGGGGCTTTCGTCAGACATAAACGCGAATCGGGGTCATACCTTTGCAAAGGTATGACCCCGATTCGCGTTTTACGCAATTCAATTTAAACTCTACTCACTAGGGTTTAACAGGTGTTGTGGTAGACGAAGATTTGCTCTTCGTACCACGGCTGTTATTCGTTGTTGTACCGGTAGAGGTACGGTCCGTAGTGCCCATCGTATTTTGTGAATCCGATGACATGCTCGAACTTGGCTTTGTGGTCCCCGTTCCGGTGCTATAGGTGCTGTTTGGCGTTGTTCCCGTGCTTGGCGTTGTCGTTCCCGTCGAAGGAGTTGGGCTAACGGTTCCGCTTTGATTAGGCAACGTTGTACTGCCTGGTGTCATACCCGGCGATGTTGTCGTGCTGGGCTGAGTCGAGTTTGTATTCGAGTTCGTTGGTGGTTGGGTGCCTACTCCTGTTGATGGCACAGTTTGATTGACTCCAGAATTTGTAGTCGATGGCTGTGTCTGGTACGTACCCGTGTTGGTGCCAGAATTAGAAGGGCTGGAATAAGTACCCGTTGTTCCTGTGGTACCTGTTGAACCCGAATTTGTTGTTGAGTTGGTTGTTTGTGCGTTTGCATTTAGGGCGACGCCAGCTACCAGCATCCATCCCATTATGATTAATTTTTTCATTAGTTGAGTATGTTTTATCGTCTTAACTCGATATTCTATAGTATAACTCAACTAATCCGAGAGTTGTTTAAGATATTTTTAATTTTTTGCCAAGTCAGGCACTTATCTGGTCAGATTTCGAATAAAAAAGCCCCGAGCATTAGATGCTCGGGGCTTGCTATTTGTTTCAGAGGCTATTTACAGGGGTACTAGTGTGGAGTCAGGTTTGAGAACCTGACTCCACACATAAAAGCAGATTTTTACAAATTACCCTTCTTCATTTCCTTCACAGCAAAGTCAGCGGCACGCGCTGTCAGGGCCATATAGGTAAGGGAAGGGTTCACACATGAAGCCGAAACCATACAGGCACCATCCGTATTAAATACGTTTTTCACCGTATGAACCTGATTGTGTGCATTCAGTATCGACGTTTTCGGATCGCGACCCATACGGGCTGTTCCCATTTCGTGAATACCGATACCGGGGTTTTTTGTCGTATCGTTATAGGGCGTTACGTTTTTGAAGCCAGCAGCTTCCAGCATCTCGGCTGCATCGTTCATCATGTCAACACGCATTTTTTTCTCATTCTCCCCATAGGCTGCATCGAAAACGACAAGTGGCAGGCCCCATTTGTCTTTCTGGTCGGGCGAGAGTGTCATACGGTTATTTGGGTCAGCAATCATTTCGCCGAATCCACCAAGGCTCATTGTCCAGGGACCGGGTTTGGTCAGGCTTTCTTTGAAATCAGCACCAAAGCCATCCATACCGTTACCTCGGTTCCAGCCGCCCCGGCCAGCACCACCCTGATAACCAAACCCACGCACATAATCGCGTTTGTCGCCAGCCCAGTTCCGATAGCGGGGAATATAAACACCATTCGCCCGACGACCGTAGTAATACTGATCTTCCATGCCATCAAATGACCCGGCCGCACCGGCGGCAAGGTGGTGGTCCATGATGTTACGGCCAAGCTGGTCAGAGTCATTACCCATCCCATTTGGGAAGCGGTGCGACTTCGAATTCATCAGAATCGACGTACTCGCGAACGCCGATGCATTCAGGAAAATAAGCCGGGCGAAATATTCACGTACTTCTTTCGTATTCTGGTCAATTACCCGAACGCCGGTTGCTTTGCCTTTCTTCTCATCGTAGAGCACTTCCGCTACAATAGAGTCAGGGCGAAGCGTTAACCGACCCGTTTTCACCGCTGCAGGCAACGTAGCCGATTGTGTACTGAAATAGGCTCCGTAGGGACAGCCGCGCATACACTGGTTCCGGAACTGACAGGCAGCCCGGCCCAGATCGTAATGAAGCTGCTTGGGCGCGGTCAGGTGAGCCGTACGGCCTACCGTAACAAGACGTTTTGGAAACGCTTTTTCGATCCGTTTCTTGGCTTCTTTTTCGAGGCAGTTAAGCTGCATCGGTGGCAGATAATTGCCATCGGGCAGTACGTCGATGCCGTCTTTATTTCCCGAAATACCCGCAAACGTTTCGACGTAGGTATACCAGGGTGCCAGATCTTCGTAGCGGATTGGCCAATCGACACCGATGCCTTCTTTGGCATTGGCCATGAAATCTTCTTTGTTCCAACGGTAGCTCTGGCGCCCCCACATCAGCGAACGACCACCTACGTGATAGCCACGAATCCAGTCGACTTTGCGTTTTTCGAGGTAAGGATTTTCTTTATCGTTCTCGAAAAAGTGCCGCCACTCTTCGTTTGCGGTGTATCCAGTACGCATATTGGCCCAATACTCTTCAGCGGCCATGGTTGTGATACGTCCTCTATGCGGAAAGTCCCAGGGGTTATTTGTTGCAGTGGGGTATCCTTCAATGTGTTTCACATCGCGCCCCCGCTCCAGCATAAGCACTTTCAATCCTTTTTGGGTAAGTTCTTTAGCGGCCCAGCCTCCCGAAATACCCGAACCTACGACGATAGCGTCATAGGTCATATCTTTTTTAGCGTCTATATTGAGATTCATAATTTTTTGAATGGATAATGAATAATGTAAAACGGACAATGGCTCTCAGAGAAGTCCATTTCCACTTAGTTATTCATTGTGCATTATTCATTATACATTAAATAGCCCAGGCTTTCTGGCCAGCTTTCAGGGGTACACAGCCATCGTATCGACCCGGAACGGCTACGTAGTCAAGTGCCTGAGTACAGCCGATTTCAGACGTAAAGTAACCCGTCAGGGTCAGGTCTTTCATCATGGTGAAAAACGGCGTATACCGCTTCTTCGAATCGGGCATTTGTAAGTCGGCCTGCGAGTTCTCAACCTTGGCAACAGCCTTGTTGGTCGTCATCTCGGCCCGGCGCTGTTTGTCGTCGGCTTCAAGCTTTTTAACGATCTCGATACGTTGTGCCGGATCGAGTTGCACGAAAGCTTTTCCGTACGCATCCTGACTAAGCTTGTTTGTCTGCGTAAGCCCTTCAAGGAAACGTTGCTGATCATCTGGTTTGTAGCAGTCTTTCACAATAACGTCGATTACTTCGTTCACTTTAGCGGCTTTAGCACCGGGCGTACTGGTTGTCGGAATAATCGTATCGGCCAGTTCAGCGACGGTAGCATCCTGATCAGCCGTAAAGAAGACCGGTTTACCCGTCAGGGCACGCCGAGTGGCCGAGGCTTCGAGCGTATCGGCCAGCGCAGGCAGCGTCATAGTTGCGCCAGCCAACGCGGCCACCCGCATGAGGGCGTCTCTTCTGTTCATAGGTTTCAGTAAATTAGACTTTCAAATAGAACGTTATAAGTAATTACAAATGTATAACAATCAAGGAATGGATTGTGCTATTTGGCGATACAGTTTTCGCTAAAATCACCGGATACGATTTTGCTGATTCGGCGTAAACCAAAAGGGCTGATACTCAGATGACAGTATCAGCCCTTATTATCTATTGTTTATTGCTCAGACAGCCACACTTTCTAAGGTGCTTTCAACTCCTGAACGGCCAGCCAGCTCATCAGCCCCGCACCAGTTTCCAGAGCCGATTCATCGATGTCGAAAGTGGGCGTATGAACCCCCGAAATAATACCCCGTTCTTCGTTACGGGTGCCGAGTCGGTAAAAACAGGAATCGACTACCTGCGAGTAAAAGGCAAAATCTTCGCCCGCCATCCATAAATCCAGATCTACAACATTTTCGGGACCCATATATTCAACTGCCTGCGCTCGTACCCGCCGGGTTAACTCCGGATGGTTTTTGAGGAATGGGTAGCCATGCACAATCTCAAATTCGCAGGAACCGCCCATGGCTTCGGCAATCCCTTCGGCAAGCTTTACCATTCGGCGTTTTCCTTCGGCCCGCCATTCTTCGTTCATACACCGAAATGTACCCTGAATGGTCACTTCATTTGGAATAACATTCGTAACGCCATCGGCAATGAAACGCCCGAACGACAGTACCGACGGGCTGGCTGGTGGCCGATTTCGGCTGATAATCTGCTGCAGCGCAACAATAATATGCGACGCAATCAGGACTGGATCAACCAGGTTATCGGGCATAGCCGCGTGGCCGCCTTTACCCCGTACGGTCATGTAAATTTCGTCGGTGCTGGCCATATACATGCCTTCGCGGAAGCCGATCTTGCCGACTGGAATATTGGGCGCTACGTGCTGACCGAGCATACTGACAGGAGCCGGATTTTCCAGAACACCTTCCTTTATCATCAAAGACGCCCCACCCGGCGCTTTTTCTTCGCCGGGCTGAAAGACCAGCTTTACGGTTCCATCGAACTGATCGCGCAGTACGTGTAAAATGCGGGCGACACCCAACAGGCTGGCCGTATGTACGTCGTGGCCACAGGCGTGCATAACCCCATCTACGGTTGATTTATAGGGTACATCATTGGCTTCGTGGATTGGCAGCGCGTCCATATCAGCCCGCAGGCCAACAACCCTCGAACTATCACTGATACGTCCTTCAATGATGGCAACCAAACCCGTATCGGCTACCCCTTCCTGTGGGGTTATGCCAATCGCTTTCAGCTGATCAGCTACGAACCGGGCCGTATTTCGCTCATGAAAAGATAATTCGGGATGTGCATGAAGATGCCGACGGGTCTGTACAAGATCGGCAGCGTATTGCCGGGCAAGAGATTTAATGGAATCGAGCATAATTCTGTACAACGGAATGGTATTCCGCCGGGCCAGGAGCCAATTATTTATGTAATCTATGTCGGCCAGATGGCCCAACGGAATACCATTCCGCTATACGTAATCTATTGTATGGTTATAAACTCATAATCCTTGATAACCGTTTCCAGAAACGCCCGATTTGGTACGTTCGTTTGAATACCGGTCACTGCTTTAATTTTATCAGCTGTACGAATCAGGCCTCCTTCGTCACCCCGGCGCAGAATTTCGCGAACAATGGTGATATCGCGATCTGAAAGCAGCCGCACATCCGGAAAGTGAACGGCATAATTCTCAGGTGCCGGTTGAATCAGGATTTCGTCTAACGTAACGGCAGGCTTAAGTTTAACAACCGTAGTACCAGCCGCAATATCGCCTAACCGCTGCCCTTTCCCACTGGCCGCGATGGTAATGACCGGAACAATGCCACCAATAAAAGCAGCTGACTCAATAATCCGAAACAACCACCGAATCAGGTAAGCGCCAAAGGTTGGTTGTGAGCCGTCGAGCATCACAACCCGAATATTCATGGCTAGTTTCCCAACACTCCGCCCGTTAAGAAACCACTCGCAGAGCAAGTCGTAAAGTAAAAGGGGCATGAGCACCAGAACCGTATAAAATCCGCCCCGACTGATGCCCAACTGCTCCGGCACGGCGAGCGTCAGAATAAACCATCCCACAAATACGGCATAATCAATGATTGCTGCCAGAATCCGGTCGCCAAGGCTGGCGGGGTCGTATTCCAGCAAAACGTTCTGGGAAGTCAGAATGGCAACGGACATTGACAAAAGGCATAAAGCGTAAGGCAAAAGTCGTAAGCATAGCCGGTTCCGGCAAAAAATTCGACGAAAACATGCGCACAATTTGGTTACAACCGCTAACTTAGCCTACTTCCTCCTGACTATAATCGTCTTACGGTTTATCATTTGCCAGCTGCATGCGCGAAGCCCTTTTCATTAAACGGAACGCCGATAAATGGCGCGACATGGAGGAAAACCCCACCCACAACCCCGACGAACTGACGGATCGGTTTGTGGAGCTGACGGATGACCTGTCGTACGCGCGAACCTTTTACCCCAATGCGAAGGTAACGCGGTACCTCAACGGTCGGGCCGCGCAGATGCACCGGGGCCTGATGCAGAACCGGCAGGACGAACGGAGCCGGTTCGTTACGTTCTGGAAATATGAACTGCCGTTGTTGTTCCGCCAATCGCATCGACTCCTGGCATTTTCGGCAGGTATCTTTCTGGTAGCCTGTATGTTAGGTTGGATCTCGGCGGCCCACGACAGTACGTTTGTACGGTTGATTCTGGGCGATGAATACGTCAATATGACGCTCGAAAACATTAAAAAAGGCGATCCGCTGGGTGTGTATAACAGCAGCGATCAGGCAACCATGTTCGTACAAATTACCCTCAACAACATCAACGTAGCGTTGCGAACGTTTGTGCTGGGTGTATTCGCATCGTTCGGCAGCATCGCCATGCTGTTTTATAATGGGGTCATGCTGGGGTCTTTTCAATATTTCTTCTACGAGCGTGGACTGCTCCTCGACTCGATTCTGAAAATATGGATTCATGGCACACTCGAAATTTCAGCCATCGTGATTGCCGGTTGCGCGGGGCTGACAATTGGCAATAGTATCTTGTTTCCGGGTACATATTCCCGGCTGGAGTCATTCAAACGCGGAGCAAAACAAGGAATGAAAATTGCCATTGGGCTGGTCCCTATTTTCGTTATGGCCGGGTTTCTGGAGAGTTTTGTGACGCGGCTAACCCTACCCCCGATAGTAAGCGGGGGTATTATTCTGCTCTCAGCGGCTTTCATCATCTGGTATTTTATTCTTTATCCGATTTCACTTAATCGCAGAGTTTCATTATGATACCACTTTTTCAGCAGCGCGATTTTGGCAATAAAATCAATGCTACGTTTCAATACGTCATCCAGAACTTCCGGAGCCTGGGATTGTCGTTGCTTTACATTGTCGGGCCGGTTGCCCTGGTAGCAGGCATCGCAACGGGCATAATGCAGTCAAACATGATGAAGCTGATGGGCGAATCGGGCTTTGCCAATACCGATGATCCGATAGCGGCTTTTCAGATGCTGAGTTTTTTTATATCGCCCTCGTTCTGGTTAACGATGCTGTTTGGCGTTCTCGCCAACGTCGCCGTGATTCTGACTACATACGCCCATATGAAAGTGTACGACCGAGCCGAGGGAGAGCCAATCAGCGTAACCGATGTGTGGAACGAAGTACAACCTACGATTGGTCGGGGAATCATTATTTCGCTCCTGAACACCATCATCATCGGCTTTGGCTTTGTGTTTTTCTTTATTCCCGGTATTTATCTGGCTGTTGTGCTGTCGCTCTCATTAGCGGTTACGGTCTTCGAAGGAGCTGATTTTGGCGTTACCTGGAACCGTTGTTTTCAGCTTATCCGCGACAAATGGTGGTCAACGTTCGGCCTTATCTTCGTGATGGGGTTAATTGTAGCCATAGTAGGCATAATTTTCGCCATTCCGACCGGGATCATTACCTTTTTTACCGCAGCTAAACTGCTTCCCGATGTGTCGGTAGTATGGCTTATGCTGGGAAACGTTGTTAATCTGGTTGGTAAAACCCTTCTTAATGCTGTGCTTTATACAGCTATTGGCTTTCAGTATACAAATCTGGTTGAACGGCAGGAAAGCCGGGGAATGATTTCGGCCATCGACTCTATTGGAACGGCTCCCTCCCAACCACGCGATACGGATGAAGGTACATTCTGATTTCAGGTTTTTTCGTTTTCACGTATCGGTAGCCAGTTTGGTTTTTGTGATCGGCTTATTGAGCCTGTTTTTTTCGGTACCGGGACTGGCCCAAACGACGAAAGAGAAGTCCTTTGTAGCGCCTGATGACCGATCACCGATACGTATCCGCTTTCCCGAAGCTGACAAATTACGGGGCCTGCAAACTGACCACGATTATCAGTATGGAAATGATGCTCCTCCGCCCGAAAATCCATTAGCGCGTTTATTCGACTGGCTATTCCGGAAAATCGCCCGCTTTCTGAGCAGCAGTGCTTATCAAAATATCTGGCAGTACGTTCTCCTGGCAGCCATTGCCGGGCTGGTGGTTTATCTGCTCATGAAAGCCGAAATCCTGAATTTTCTGTTCGCCAAAAAGGCGCAGACCGGCAATCTGGATTATGAAAACCTGTCTGAAAATATTCACGACATCAGCTTCGATACGGCCATAGAAGAAGCGGTTAACCAGCGAAATTTCCGGTTAGCTGTTCGGCTGCTCTATCTGCAAACGCTCAAGCGCCTGACGGATGCCAACCAGATTGACTATAAGCCCGAAAAAACAAACCGCCAATACGTTTACGAACTCGCTAAATCTACGCTTCAGGAAGATTTTCAGCAGTTGACCCGTCAATTTGAATTTGTTTGGTACGGTGCTTTTCCCATCGATGAAACGCGTTTTTTCGAAATTCAGGCACTGTTCAACCAGTTTGGACTAACGCTTAAACCACTGATTACAAACTAAAAACTGTAAGCACACATTGCCAAAAGCTAATAAATACCTGATCCTTCTGCTGGCAACGGTACTCGCCTACGTACTTTTCGAGTACTACCGGCCGAAACCGCTCGACTGGAAGCCTTCTTATCAGAACGATCATAAAATTCCGTTCGGAACCCAGGCTTTGTTTGAGTTATTGCCTGATGTGATGCATCAGCCGACGATCAAAACAATACGTTTACCGGTCTATAACTTCCTGACAGAAACCACTTTGCCAGCCCGAAGCAATTACATCCTTATGAGCCAGGAACTGACCGTGCATGGCTCTGAGATGCCGAAGCTACTGGCCTACGTACGGAATGGAAATAATGTGTTTGTTTCGGCCTATAGCCTCCCCGATTCGCTGAGTAAGGTGCTGGGCTTTAAAGCCGATGAAAAAGAGCGCGCCAAAGCGGACACGACGCTTCGGCAGAACTTCACAAATCCGCAACTCCGGAAACCCGGAGGATACAATTTCTTCCACGATGACGGGCGTAACTTCCTGACGATCAGAAAACCAGAACACATAACCGTATTGGGACGAAATGCCCGTAATGAAGCTGTTTTTATTCGAATCCAATATGGCAAAGGGCAATTTTTCATTCATAATCTGCCGCTGGCCTTCACAAATTATTACGTACTGGGCACAAAAACATCCGATTATGCTTTTAAGGCGCTTTCCTACCTACCTGCTCTGCCTACGTACTGGGATGAGTATCAGAAACAGGGCCGATTCAGCGAAGAGCAGCAATCCATTTTTCGATACGTTCGGTCACAACCGGCGCTCAACTGGGCGTATTATCTAGTGGCATTTGGGGTATTTTTCTACGCAATCTTTGCCGGAAAACGTACTCAGCGTGTCATTCCGGTAATTAAACCGCTCCGGAATACCTCGCTTGATTTTGTAAAAACCGTCGGACGTATGTACTTTCAGCAAGGCGATCATGATAACCTTGCCCGCAAAAAAATTCAGTATTTTCTGGCCGATATTCGTGAGCGATACCATCTAAATACAACCGTTCTGGATAAGGATTTTACGGAAGCGCTGGCCCACAAAAGTGGCATTCCGACAGAAGAAGCCACAGAACTGGTTCGATTGCTGCGTGATGCTCAGAAAAGCATTTCGCTCTCAGAAGCCGACTTATTAACGCTGAACAGCGCACTGGAAAAATTTAAACAATCCGAACCGCCGGGCTGCCGCGGGATTTTCAGGATTTAAATGATTAACCTGATTTTTTTCAACAGGCTTTCTTTGAAAGCACAATCAAGCCAATCATTTAAATCCTGAAAATCCCGCGGCAGCCCGGCGGTTCAGACATTTCTTATGGATACTTTCGATTCTCGCTTAGATCTTACTTCCCTGAAAACTACCGTCGACGCTATCCGGGATGAAGTTGGGAAAGTGATCGTAGGTCAACACCAGACCGTCGATTTGCTGTTGACAGCTCTGCTTGCCGATGGCCACGTACTGATTGAAGGGGTACCCGGTGTGGCTAAAACCCTGACGGCTAAGTTACTGGCAAAAACCATGTCGGTGGGTTTCAGTCGGATTCAGTTTACGCCCGACCTGATGCCCGCTGATGTGCTGGGTACGTCGATTTTTATGCCCAAAACCGGCGATTTCATCTTCCGGCAAGGGCCGATTTTTTCAAACCTGGTCCTGATCGACGAAATAAACCGTGCTCCTGCCAAAACGCAGGCCGCTCTGTTTGAAGTAATGGAAGAACGGCAGGTGACCAACGATGGGACAACGTATCATCTCACTGAGCCATTTATGGTGCTGGCAACACAAAATCCGATCGAGCAGGAAGGTACGTACCGCTTACCTGAGGCACAGCTAGACCGTTTTTTGTTTAAAATTGTGGTAGGGTATCCCGATGCGGCTGAAGAGGTGGATATTCTTCGGGGACATCATCAGCGCCGAAATCTGACGGATGCGCTCGATGCGGTCAGCGTAGTACTTTCCGCCGAACAGTTAGCAACCTTACGTAGTCAGGTGCATCAGGTACATGTAGAAGACAACCTGTTCGATTACATTGCGCAGATTGTGCAGTCAACCCGGGCTAACAAGTCGCTGTATCTGGGCGCATCACCCCGGGCTTCTGTTGCGTTGCTCAACAGTACAAAAGCACTTGCTACGCTCCGTGGCCGCGATTTTATTACGCCTGAAGATGTTCAGGAACTAGCCGCCCCCGTTCTACGCCATCGTGTGTTACTTACACCCGAACGGGAAATGGAAGGCGGTACGGCCGATGATGTTATTGCGCAGCTGGTCAAGAAAATCGAAGTACCGAGATAATGAGTAATGTAGCATGGATAGTGACTGACAAACGGAGAGGCTGGTCATCTGGTCTGTGTTCGCCATTTTTCATTATCCATTGTGCATTATTATTTATCTATTATTCATCTTCTCAAGCCCAGACGCGGGATCAGTTTATCGGTACCTGGATTGGTGTACACACGGAATGGGATACTGATTTATTCTGTCCTTTACCAACGTACCTTCAGTTGGATACGGACAGTACGTATCACGTTGGCATGGTAGATGGTTCGGCCAGGGAGCGTACAGCAACGTGGTCAGTGGATAGCAACAACGTTCGTTTGGACACTGTTCATTTCACTCCCCGGCTCGTTTCGATTCAGAATGAGTTGTTACGTATCGGCGCTAATTATCCGATGGTTTTTCGGCGATTTACCGATGTAGCAATCGACTCAGCGCGTGTGCACCAACAGCTAAGTGGCCGCGTCTGGCAGTCAGATAGTTTGACGATTTACTTCTACGATAATGGCCAGGTAGCCTTGGAAAATCCGCTGACGAAGCAACGTACAGCTCATTTCTGGCGATTAGCCCGATTTAGTCAATCTGTCTTTCTCATTATTCAGGGTAACCAGCATAGCCCGCAATCAGACTATAAACCACTGTGGCAGATAAGCCGTCTGTCTGCCAGAGAAATGCAAGCCATCGGCTGTAGCGGACGCGCCGTATCCACTACGAATTTTCGCTACGTTCGAAACATAACTCCTGCCGATACGTGCCGACCTAGTGGTTTTCAAACCTGCGACAATTGTTTTGCCAGGATGTGGCATTACACGATGGTGGGTTCTGAACATCGCTATATACTTTACCAGTTGTTTCGTACGCATTATTCACCTGCCAACCGACCGGGTCAGTCCGGGCTGATTCGGATACAATTTGCAGTCAATTGCCAGGGAGAACGGGGATTATTTGAACTTGCCGGATTTGATGATGATTACTGCCCCAAAACCTTCGACGCTCAGATAACGAATCAGCTGGTCAGCGTTTGCCGTAATCATGTACCCGCCGACATAGCCAGCTATATAACCGATTGGCCAACTGAGAAGCCGCAGGATTCGGCTATTTCGCTCACCTTTCGACTAAAGGATGGGCAACTAATCGATATTCTGCCATGAGACAACTGCTGTGCCTGTATCTGCTGATTCCCTGCTCGGTCATCGCTCAGGATGGTGAGCGATTCATAACATCGACGGCTTCTATGCTGGCGGTAAACCGTTCGGAACACAAACTTTTTTTTTCACCAATAAGACGGCCGTTTAAGATAGACCCCCTGTCGACCAACGTGCAGAACCATCGATCCAGAGCCTTTCATTACGTTTGGCAGCATGATTATGAGCAGGCCGCGATCTGGCTGGAAAAATTAAGCACTGAGTATCCGAAAGAACACGGGATGGTCGGAGAAATTTATCTCTCGCAACTACGCGATTACCCGCGTGCGCTACGTCATCTGGACGCTTATGATGCCTTAACGCCCCTGTTCAACGATATGATTAACAACAATCCGGTTAGTTATCTGCGCGGGCTAACGTATCGGGCTTTAGAAAATAATGCGCAAGCCGTTGAGCAATTTTCGGTAGGTATCGATTCACTGGCGATGAAACATGGTGCTGAGTGGGTTAACTATAGGCACTACGTTAGTCGGGCAACCAGTTATATAGCTTTGCAACAGCCCGAAAAAGCCCTGATCGATCTGGATCATGCCATCAAAAATTTCAACCAAAGTGCACTGGCACAGTATCATCGGGGCCGAGCATTACTCCAACTGAACCGTGTTGCCGAGGCTCAGACGGCGTTTCAGGATGCGTCGTTTTTTTTCAAAGCGCTACGTGCCGAACGTACTGGCGAGTATCAGGAGGACAATTTCAATCCGCTCTATGAAGCTGAGATTGATGAAGCTCTTGCCAATCTAAAAAAACAAAAACGTTGACATCACTCCGCTCTCTTTTTGTTGCTACGCAACTGTGGTTTTCCCTGATTGCCATTGTTTTACTATTTGTAGTCGCCTATGCTTTCCCGATCCTGTTGCCGTTGATACAGGTTGGCTTTGCCGTTTTTGTCTTGCTGATTGGCATCGACGTCTGGCTCCTGTTTCGTACCGGAAACTACACGAATGGGGCAACTTTTTTCGCCCGGCGGGAACTCCCTGACCGCTTATCGAACGGCGATGAAAATCCGATATCTATTTATCTGGAAAATCGGTATGCATTCCGCACGGATGTGGAGGTGATCGATGAAATTCCGTTTCAATTTCAACGGCGCAACGTATTGTTTCGGGCTCGTCTGAATCCTCGCGAAACACAAATTATTCGCTATGAACTCCGCCCAACCAGGCGGGGCGAATATAGTTTCGGTGCGGTAAACGCATTTGTTCGGTCGCCCTTAGGGTTATTAAAACGACGGTATCAGTTTGGTGAGGGAAAAGTGGTGGCTGTGTACCCTTCTTTTCTGCAGATGCGGCAGTATGAACTGCTGGCCGTAACCAATCGGCTTAATGAAGTAGGCGTCAAACGTATCCGGCGCATTGGGCACAGCATGGAGTTTGACCAGGTTCGTCCTTATAACACCGGCGACGATATTCGTACAATTAACTGGAAAGCCACATCACGACGCAGCCATTCGCAGGATACGACCTTAATGATCAATGCGTATCAGGACGAACGGTCGCAGCCGGTTTACTGCCTGATTGACAAAGGGCGCGTAATGCAATCGCCTTTCGAAGGACTGACTCTGCTCGATTATGCCATCAATGCCAGTTTAGTGTTAAGTAACATTGCGCTGCTTAAACAGGACCGTGCCGGTATTCTGACCTTTTCAGATCACATTGGCCAGTTGCTTCCCGCCGACCGACGGTCGGGGCACATGCTCAAGATTCTGGAATTACTTTACCGACAACGTACCCGATTTCTGGAAACGGATTTTGAAAGCCTCTACACGAGCGTTCGGGCGCATATTCGTCAGCGTAGCCTGTTGCTGCTGTTTACCAATTTCGAGACGGTAAACGGTATGCACCGACAACTTCCCTACCTGCGTCGGTTGGCTAAAGACCATCTGTTACTGGTAATTTTCTTCGAGAATACGGAGCTACGTGCTTTACTTGATCAACCCGCTGTTGATACGGAAGCCATCTATTTCAAAACGATTGGTGAAAAGTTTTCCTTCGAGAAGAAACAGATTGTGAAGGAGTTAGCTCAATACGGTATTCAAACCATTTTAACCGCTCCACAAAACCTAACGGCCAACACGGTAAACAAATACCTGGAATTGAAAGCGCGGGGAATGATTTAGATTATTGGTCATTTGGTAATTAATCATTGGAGATTAGTCACTGGTCATTGATCGGTATTTATCCAAGGGCTAATGACTAATCTCCAATGACCAATCTCCATATCAATTCTCACCTAGATTTCCTTTTACGGATTCATAATCAGATTTCAACCGGCCCATCTCCTTCGCCAGAAACGTTTGCAGTTGTCGGTTAAACTCGTCTTTTTCTTCTTCAGGCAAAGCCGTGTATAAATCCTTTAGCTCCTGATTGATGGCCGCCCGTTCAGCATCATTGGCTGCGTTGATGGAGCGATAGTGATATTTTCGAAAATCGTACTGCATCAGTATTCGTGTAAAAAGACTGGACGCAGATTAGAGAACTTTCTCTACGCTGCGTCCAGACCATACAGGTTTTATTTACGATTTCATTAACTCCTCGTGCGCTTTTAGGCGCTGCTTCTCAATACGTCCCGACACAATAATGCTGACCTCATAGAGCATGGCAAGCGGCAAAGCAACCAGAACCTGGCTGTATATATCCGGCGAGGGCGTAATGATACCGGCCACGATCAGGATGACGATCCAGGCGTGTTTTCGGTATTCACGCATGAATTTGGGTGTCAGCACCCCAACTTTAGAGAGTACAAAGGCCACCATCGGCATCTGAAAGATTAGTCCACAACCTAATGAGAGCGTTACAAGTATGCCAATGTAAGACGTAATATCGAACTGGTTCTTAATTTCCGGCGTAATCTGGTAATTTGCCAGAAAATTGATGGCTAACGGGGAGACGATAAAATAGCCGAAGAGCAATCCCATCAGGAAAAGCATTGAGACGTAAAATACAGCCCCACGAGCCGCTTGTTTCTCTTCCATCCGCAAGCCCGGCTTAATAAACCGCCATACTTCCCAAAAAGCGTAAGGGAACGCAAAGCAGAGGCCAATTACCAATGATGATGTCATAGCCATTGTAAATGGATCAGACATACCAAGTGCTTGCAATGTAAAATTTAATTTATTGACACATAAATCTGAGTAGCCTGTCACTTCAGATAGTTTACACATCATTCGATATGTCCAAAAGTCAGGGTGCTTCGGGGCCAGAATTACCTTATCGAAAATATCTTCAATATAAATGAAGGCAATAATGGCAAATACAAAAATAGACCCCACAGCCCGGATGATGTGCCAGCGGAGTTCTTCCAGATGGTCCAGAAAGGACATCTCCTTACCTTCGGACTCGATCTCTTCGTCAGTCAGTTGATCTAATGGCATTGTTTTAAAGAGTGAAAGAGTGAAAGAGTGAAAGAATGAAAAAGACTGGCGGTATGTTGCATTCGCTTTTTCACTCTTTCACTCTTTCGCTCTTTAATTATTAACTTTTATAGAGCGGAAATGCTTTCATCCACTCATTAATTTCTTCTTTAACGGTCAGCAAGGTGGCTTCATCGTCATGATTCATCAACACCTTGTCGATATATACGACGATTTGCTCCATGTCCGATTCTTTCAGACCGCGCGTTGTCATGGCGGCCGTTCCAACCCGCATCCCCGACGTTACCATCGGCGATTTATCGTCGAACGGAACCATGTTTTTGTTGATCGTAATATCTGCCTTAATAAGCGTATTTTCGGCCAATTTACCCGTCAGTCCTTTCGAGCGCAGATCGATCAGCATGAGGTGGTTATCCGTTCCGCCCGAAATAATCTTATACCCAAGGTTTACAAAAGCATTCGCCATCGCCTGCGCGTTGGCTTTCACCTGAACAGCATACTCATAAAAATCGTCGCTCAGCGCTTCGCCGAATCCCACCGCTTTAGCTGCGATGATGTGTTCCAGCGGTCCACCCTGCGTACCGGGGAATACACCTGAATCCAGCAAAGACGACATCAACCGTGTTTCACCTTTTGGGGTTTTAATACCAAACGGATTTTCGAAGTCGTTTCGCATCATGATGATGCCACCGCGAGTACCCCGTAGCGTTTTATGCGTTGTAGTCGTTACGATATGCGCATGAGCAAGCGGATCGTTCAGCAACCCTTTGGCGATCAGACCAGCCGGGTGCGATACGTCGGCCAGCAATAGAGCCCCTACTTCATCAGCAATGGCACGCAGACGGGCATAATCCCAATCGCGGCTATAGGCAGAAGCACCGCAGATGAGCATTTTAGGCCGTTCCCGCTTGGCCGTTTCTTCCACTAAGTCGTAGTTGATTACCCCAGTTTCCTGCTCAACGCCGTAGAAGGTAGGACGAAAATATTTACCCGAAATGTTGACAGGCGAACCGTGCGTCAGGTGCCCGCCGTGCGACAGGTTAAAGCCAAGAATGGTATCGCCCGGTTGCAGACATGCCAGAAAAACAGCCGTGTTGGCCTGAGCGCCCGAATGCGGCTGAACGTTAACCCACGTAGCGCCGAAAAGCTCTTTGGCGCGGTCGATAGCAATCTGCTCGATTTGATCGACAACTTCGCATCCACCGTAATATCGTTTGCCGGGAAGTCCTTCGGCATATTTATTAGTCAGCACGCTTCCAGCCGCTTCCATAACGGCGGGCGATACAAAGTTTTCGGAAGCAATCAGTTCAATTCCCGACTCCTGCCGGTGTTGTTCTTTGGCAATCAGATCAAACACCTGCGTATCGCGGGTAGAGGTGACGGTCGTCATCTGTGTGAGCGGTTTGTTTTATTAGTGATCTGTCTGTTTGATCAATGTCTCTTTTACAGCAACAAACTGGCGAACAACCAGACATTTACAAAGACAAAGGTACGGCGGAAAATGGTAGAATAAGGAAGATTTTACAGGCAAAACGAATCTTCGCCTGGCAGATTAATTTATCATTAGTTTAAGCCCCGCTTTAAACCCTCAATTCTGCAGCTGGTCTCATAAAAAAGAAATCCAGCCATTAGGTTCTCCTGCGATCAGAACACCCAATGACTAGTCACTCAACGAAGTAACGCTATGAAAACCATGAAGATGCGCGTAAAACTGGTTGCATTAGCCGCTTTACTGGCGCCCGTTTTTCTCTCAGCCTGTACAGTTACAGCTCCAGCAACTACCCAGGGGCCTCCACCTGCCCGGGTTGAAGTTATTCCGGCGGCTCCCTCGGTTCGGCATGTCTGGATTCCGGGCCACTACGTTCGCCGGGGCCGTAATTATAGATGGGTCAATGGGTATTATCGGGTGGTACCGCCCCGCTATTCGGCCTGGGCACCGGGCTACTGGCGTCAGACACGTAGAGGTTCCACGTGGGTAGACGGTCGCTGGCGGTAATCCTGTTCACTTCCCGAAAGTTCAACACTTTCGGGAAATTCTGTTTGCGGGTTACACGTTGCGATTTATTTCTCTTTAGCCGCAGTCTGGTAATGCATGGGAGTCATGCTGGTAAGTAATTTGAACTGGCGATGAAAATGAGAGCTGTTATTATAGCCGCACTCCAGCCCTACCTGTCCAACGCTCAGGTCAGTATCGGCAAGTAATTTCCGGGCGTGACTGATTCGCAACTCGTTCAGGTATTCGACAAACGACTTACGGGTACGTTTCTTAAAATATCGACAGAAAGCGGCCGGGGTCATACCTGCCACGGATGCAATCTGATCGACCCGAATTTCATTCCGAAAATGAGCCAGCATAAATTCGAGGATACGCTTCATTCGTTCGGTTTCAGCCGTGCCGGTCGAAAGTTGATACCCGTCGCTGGCCAGTAAATACGCATCCCGATCTGTGGACAAATAAGTTAGGATGTGCAAAAAACCCAGCAGTTGAGTAAAGCCCGTTTGCTCGACCAGCTGCCCCATCATTTCACCGGCTTTCTGGCTGATTGTCTGGCTAAACCGTAATCCGTACCGGGCACGCTGCAGCAGTCGGCGAACAGACGCAGCTTCGGGAACGTTCATCAATCCGCTTTCTTCAAACGAGGCCGGAAACTGCACCACAATCGACTCAGCCCGTCGGTCGGACTCAGACTGGTAGAATTCTTCGTCATTACGCCAGAAATGGGGCAGATTAGGACCAAGCAATACTAAGTCGCCAGCCGCAAATGAATCAACATGGTCGCCTACAAACCGCCGTCCATGACTCTTGATAATGTAGGTTAATTCGTATTCCGGGTGGTAATGCCACGGAGCGTCGAAGTAAGCCAACTGAAACCGACGTACTAACAGCGAGCTTTGCTCATGGATAACAACTTTTTCAAAAAGGGCTCTCACTGAATATGCTATTTTAACTCTATAAAGAACGTAGCAGAAAGAAAATAATCAATTTTATACATATATCCGCAAAAGTAATGCTCTTTGTGTCTTATCGATTCCCTTACTTTTGTTCTACTAAATCCTTAACTGATTTTCTCATGGAGGCTACAATCGACAAAGAAACGCTTCTGAGCGAACTTGATTCCGACTATGTCGTTAATCCAGAAGCCATTGCTTTTTATCGTCGAAACGGATACGTTAAACTCAAGCACGTACTGAGTCCGGCGGTGTTAAGTCATTACGGCGACATCATTACAGACTTGGTCTTTCGGCTCAATACGCTCACCAAGCCTATGGAAGAACGTAGCACCTATGAGCGGGCCTTTCTGCAAATCATGAACCTATGGCGCGAGGATGAGCAGGCCCGGGAATTTGTCTTCTCCAGACGGCTGGCAAAAATTGCTACTGATCTGATGGGGGTAGAAGGCGTTCGGCTTTACCACGATCAGGCGCTTTATAAAGAACCGTCGGGTGGCATTACGCCCTGGCATGCTGATCAATTCTATTGGCCGCTGGCATCGCCTAACACCGTAACGGTCTGGATTCCGTTGCAGGATACACCCATGAAAATGGGACCGCTGGCGTTTGCCGAAGGTAGCCAGAACGTGGAAATTGGACGCGATATCGAGATCAGCGACGAAAGTGAAAAGATTCTGGATGATGAACTTCGAAAACAGAATTTCGACGTAAATGATACGCCGTTTGAGCTTGGCGAAGTAAGCTATCATGCAGGCTGGACGTTTCACCGGGCTGGCCCAAACCAATCGAACAGCCCTCGTAAGGTAATGACCATGATTTATATGGACAAAGACCAGATAATCATGCAGCCCCGCAATCAGTACCAGATTGCCGATCACGCTAAATGGCTCAACAACGTACCGGTCGGCAGCAAACCGGAGGATGAATTGAATCCCGTTCTGTTTAGTTATTAGTCGGCAGTTGCCAGCAACGTTTGTTAGTCGATATATGTAGTTAGTAGTAGGCGAGGTCGTCTATTCGTGACTGCACGTATCGACTAATGTTTTTTTATGGAAATATTTTTGCCGGATTTCTGTTGTCATTACAAATCATCACTTACCCAACGAGGTATGAAATCAATGTTCGCTCTGGTTGTATGTCTGTTTATTTGCCTGACAACAACGGCGCAGATTCGTAAAGATCCGACTAATTGGTCGGCTAAAGTGGATAAACAACCGGCTAAAGTCGGCGACGTTGCGACGATTCGTATTCAGGTAAGCATCGCCGATGGCTGGCATTTGTATTCAAATGATCTCGATCCGAATATTGGTCCTGTTCCCACATCGTTTAAATTTTCCGGTTCTGATGCCTTTACGCTCGTAGGCAAGCCAGAGCCAAAAGGTGTTGAGGAAGTGTATGAGGAAGTTTGGGGGGCAAAAGTCAGACAATTTAAAAACAAGGCGGTTTTTGTTCAGAAAATAAAGCTGACCAAACCGGCAGCTACCTTTTCCGGAACAGCTGAATATCAGGTTTGCTCAGACAAGGATGGCGTTTGTTTGCCCCCTACTGAGGTCGAATTCTCGGCGGACATTAAAGCCGCAGAAACAGCTTCTATTCCAACCACAACAACTGCTGTCGCTTCTACACCAAAGACAGTATCTGTTGCTACGTCTACAACGCCAGAAACAGCTGCGGTGGCTGCTACGCCAGCCTCTTCATCAGCTAACGTAGCAGTGGCACCACAGCAAGGCAAAACCAACGTAGCAGAAGTTGTCAAAAAGCCAGAAGCTGCACTGGATGAAGCCTCCACTACGTCGGGTGGCTCATTGGGCGGTTTTCTGCTAGCAGCTTTCCTGTCGGGTCTGGTAGCCTTATTAACCCCCTGCGTTTTCCCAATTATTCCGGCAACGGTTAGCTTTTTCACCAATCAGCAGGGTGGGCAATGGAAAGCCCTGCTTTATGGCGCGTTCATTGTTGGCATCTACGTACTGGTTGGCACCGTCGTGTCACGTTTCAACGGACCAGCGTTTGCCAATTTCGTTAGTACACACTGGCTTCCGAACGTACTGTTCTTTGCGATATTCTTTGTATTTGGCTTATCGTTTCTGGGGCTTTTTGAGATTGTATTACCCAACTCACTAATCAATAAAGCGGATGCCAAGTCTGAACAAGGCGGTATTCTGGGTATCTTCTTCATGGCCTTTACGCTGGTTCTGGTATCGTTCTCCTGCACAGGGCCGATTGTTGGGAGCTTGCTGGTAGCGTCGGCCGGGGGCGAAGTTGTGAAACCAATTTTAGGGATGGCGGCTTTCTCATCGGCTTTTGCGGTTCCGTTTACGTTGTTTGCAGCTTTTCCGCAGTGGCTCAAGAATTTGCCCCGTTCGGGTGGCTGGCTCAATTCGGTGAAGGTCGTACTGGGCTTTCTGGAACTGGCGCTGGCGCTGAAATTCCTGAGTGTAGCCGATCAGGTGTATCACTGGGGCTTGCTCGACCGCGAGATATTTCTTTCCATGTGGATTGTCATTTTTACGCTCATTGGCTTCTATTTCCTGGGTAAACTTCGTTTGCCGCACGATAGCGAGGTGAAGTATATCACTGTTCAGAAATTATTGCTGGCCATTGTTACGTTCTCGTTCGTTGTGTACATGATTCCCGGCTTATGGGGAGCGCCACTGAAAGCCTTATCGGGCTATCTGCCACCCGAGACTTCACAGGACTTTAATCTTTACGGGCAAGCAGGTAATGGACAATCGTCATCAAAAGCTATTGCTGCTGATATCAAGTATGCCAACCTGTTTCGTCTGCCACATGGCCTGCAGGGATTTTTCGATTACAAACAGGCACTTGCCTACGCCAAAAAAGTAAACAAGCCGGTATTTATTGACTTCACAGGGCATGGCTGCGTCAATTGTCGCGAAATGGAAGCTCGTGTCTGGTCGGACCCGGCTGTCATGTCGCGCCTGCAAAACGATTTCGTACTGGTAGCTCTTTACGTAGACGATAAAACCGAATTACCCGAAGCCGACTGGTACACCTCGTCGTATGACGGTAAAGTAAAAAAGACGATTGGCGCTCAGAATGCTGATTTGCAGATTACAAAATACAACAACAACGCTCAGCCGCATTATTGCCTGGTCAATAACGAAGGAAAGTTGCTGGTTTCGCCCAAAAACTACGACCGCGACGTAGCGAACTTCGTTGCGTTTCTGGATTCGGGTAAGGCAAAATTTTAAGAAAATTGGTTAGTTTTGAGCATACCGAAAACGTGGGCCATGGAATCAGTAGCAGAAATCTCGGATTACGAATTAGAGCGCGGCAAACCTATGCCTAGTAAAAACCACGGAAAATTACAGTTTCGCATTGCCAAAGCTATTTCGGATAATACTGGAGAACGTTTTGATATTCTGACCGAGGTAAGTCTGGAGTTATCGAGACCAGTTACACCTGATATTGCTTTATTTCCAGCAGAACCCTCGGACTGGCTTGAAGATGAAATTAAGGTCAAAAAACCACCCCTCAGCGTTGTAGAAATTCTATCACCAACTCAGGGCAATCAGGAATTGATCGATAAATTGGATATCTATTTTGCCGCAGGAGTTCAATCCTGTTGGATTGTGATTCCCACTTTTAGACTTATCAACGTTTTCACAGCTAAGCACGATTATAAAACGTTTTTAACAGGCGAGCTTTTTGACGAGAAACTAGACATAAGAGTTAATCTCGATCTTATCTTCCGCTAACAAAAATCCCCGCCAGAGTTCTGGCGGGGATTTTTGTTGAAATGTCACGTTGTGTGTATTACGCTACGGGCTCCGCCGAAGTGGTTTTTGACTGTGCCTGTATTAGTTCCAGATCAGGTTTCGATTGGTCGGCAACGGTTACGCGGCCACGCTCTTTACGCACAATGCGGGAGTACAGCGAAATCTCCTGATCGAACAGAAAGCGGAAGAACAGCCGGACAAAGGACGTATGGTATTTCAGGGTATCGTAATACTCTGGCGCACTCTGCTTGATCTCCGGCAATTTATTCCAGGGAATAGACGGAAAATCGTGGTGTTCGTTATGGAATCCTACATTAAGGTTCGGTACGTTCAGTCGACCGTAGTAGCTATAGGTTTCCTGCTGTGGATCGAGCGTCAGGAAATGCTCCTGAATCCAACGAGCGCCAAGCGGGTGAAAACCTACCGAGAAGAACAGGCACAAAACCATAAATATCAGTGCTTTCCAGCCGAATAGCGTCACAATTAATACATCGAAGGTAATTTGAACAACCGTGTTGGCAATAACCCATTTGTCAAACACAGCCAGCTCATGCATCCGAAGTGTACGGATACCTTGGAAAATGGGAAAAAACAGCAACCAAATAGCCTTCCCAATGGAATAATTATTGATCAGTTTGGCTTCATACCAATCCGGCAGGTCGGCATCCAGTTCATGCACACCCTGAAAGGCGTGGTGCTTGATATGGAAGTTTTTGAACGACAGGGCCGTTGGAAAAACGGTCGGAAGATTGGCAAAAATAGCCGCCCAGGCATTGGCCGCAGGCTTACGAAAAATGAGATTGTGAGCCGCTTCGTGAATGCAGACGAACAGCGTATGCGCCGGGAATGCGCCAATAAACCAAGCTGCCGCCACAACAATCCACCACGACTGGTCGCGAACCAGGTAAGCCATGCCTGTCATCATGGTCACACAGCCCAGAATCACCCAGAACGTCGTTGGGTTTTTCTGACCAATCAGTTTCTTGATTTCAGGGTGAGATTTAAGGATTTGCCGGGTACGAATACGGTGAGGTTCGGTAGCGTTCGAACGAACAAAATCAGTGAATTTTGCCATAAATGAGATGTCGCCAGAGCAAGTCCGGTGAATAACGAACAGTAAAATTAACACAATTTAAACTGGTAATAACAAACAGTTATCGGAAATTTCTCTGCTTTTAATCCTATTTTATCACAAGAAAGGCGGAGCTAAACAGCCCCGCCTTTACTGATTCAGGTTGATTCAACAAAAAACGTACTACTAAGTTGATAGTGAATGGTGGTAAAGCTTGTTAATAACCGATAGGGAATGAATACCCAAGCGAAACAGCCACTCCGCGATTACGAACATTTACGTTCACAACGGGTACTTGTATCTGCCGGGTAAAGCCCTGTGTATAGCGACCTTCGATAAAGAACTTACCAGTGCCCGCGTCCATTGCCAGCCCTAAACCCCCAACGGCGCCCACATCCCAACGACTCAGCATTCCACCGTAGTTTACATCGACGTCGAAAGGTGCGGTGGTGACTAGTGCCGAAGCACGAGTCCGAATACGGCCATCAACCGCATAACTCACCGCCGGACCTGCAATCAGGTAAGGCTGTACGGGGCCATCACTCAGGTTAAATTTTGCCAATAATGGAATCTCAATGTTCTGCGACTGGTAGGCTATTGTGGCACCGAGTGGCAGATTAAAGCCGCCCAGGTTGATATCGAATCCTTCTTTAATGGATACGCCTTTCTGCACATATGCAATTTCGGGGCGGAACGATACACGTTCACTAATCGGTATGTCCAGGAAAATAGCTCCGGTCGGGCCGGTGGTCGGGTGAAAAGCAGGCGTCAGGCTGCCCAGATAGGCGGGCCTGGAAGCGAAGCCCCAGTTGGCGCCCCCCGGAAGCCGACCTGAACCTGAGCAAAAGAAGTTTGTGTGGCTATCAGACTTACTAACGCAACGACACCGGCAAGCACAATTCGTTTCATGGTATTGAAGGGAAAAATTGACTGTAAAATGAGACCTGAACTTAATTGTGTAAAGATGTCGGCAATAGGCTGTACGGGTTTTCAGTGGCGAACTACATTGGTTAGAGAGCGCACAATTGAAAAGGATTAATGCTTCCTAAAAAAATTTATGCTCCCTGACTTGTCCGGTTTGTTTGTCCGGGCTGATACGGTATGTGGTTTTTCCGTTTAGTTACCGCTATAAACTTTTAATTAATAGTCCAAAAGTTTATCTTTATTGCCCTACCGCACTTGTCAACTTACTTTGTGAAAGAATCTTCGTTTATAACCATTCTGGCGGGCGTATTCATGGTCCTGATGGCCATTTACGTTTTCATTCTGCTTGATTATCAGCCCTACTACGTGCTCATTTTAGTAGGATTAATTGGGTTGGTTTATTTGATGACAAATTCTAATAGCACTCAGTAGATGGAGAATTTTCTACAGATCAATTGAATAAACCTATTCACTGTGGTTTGTCAGTCAACAAACGGTTTACAGTATGTTTGTTACGTAAAAACACCCTGTAAATCGCTGGATTATGCCTGCCTCCATTCTGCTCATCGACGATGAATCTAAGCTACGTCAGCTTCTGGCCCGTATTCTTCAGTTAGAAGGGTACACTATTTTTGAAGCGCCAGATGCCCGTTCGGGCTTAAAAGCACTTGAACGCGAGGAAGTTCAACTGGTTATCTGCGATGTTAAGCTACCCGACGGTAACGGTATTGAACTGTCGGCACAGATCAAACAGTTGTACCCGGCAACCGAGATTATTGTTCTGACGGCGTATGGTACCATTTCCGATGGCGTACTGGCTATCAAAAACGGGGCTTTCGATTACATTACCAAAGGCGACGACAACGACCGGATTATACCACTTGTTAGCCGGGCTATTGAGAAGGCAGCACTACAATTCAGGATTCAGCAGCTTGAGAAACAGGTTAATCAGCGATATGGATTCGAGAGTATTATCGGACGTTCGAGAGCGATTCAACAGGCTATTGAATTAGCGCGCAAGGTAGCCGTGACCGACACCACCGTACTGCTGACCGGCGAAACCGGTACGGGCAAAGAGGTATTTGCACAGGCTATTCATCAAGCCAGCCCTCGCCGGACGGGGCCATTTGTAGCCATTAACTGCGGGGCGCTGGGTAAGGATATTCTGGAAAGTGAACTCTTTGGGCATCGGGCAGGCGCTTTCACCGGCGCCAGTCGTGATCAGAAAGGGTTATTTTCCGAAGCCGCCAAAGGCACGATTTTTCTGGACGAAATTGGGGAATTACCGCTTGATTTGCAGGCCAAACTGCTACGTGTGCTCGAAACGCATGAATTTCTGCGCGTGGGTGACACAAAGCCGACCAAAACCGATGTACGGGTCATTGCAGCTACCAACAGGGGGCTGGAGCAGGAAGCGAATACCGGCCATTTTCGGCTGGACTTATATTACCGATTATCCGTCTTTCAAATTGAACTGCCGACCCTTCGCGACCGACGCGACGACATTCCGGCCTTAGCCGAACAATTTGCCCGACAGTATGCTGCTAAGCTTGGCAAACGGGAAATACATCTTAGTACGACTTTCGTACAGAAACTTCAGCAACACCCCTGGAAAGGCAATATCCGGGAGTTGAAAAATGTCATCGAACGCGCTGTCATCCTGGCTGATTCACCCCAGAGTGGCCCTGTGGAACTAACGCCGGAGTTGCTTCCCTACGAAATGCAGTCAACTGCTTCGATGGCAAGTGTCGGCAATGAAACGGCGCTTGACCTGGCTACCGTCGAACAACAGCATATCCGGCGGGTTCTACGGTATACAAGCGGCAATAAGGCCGAAGCAGCCCGATTGTTAGGCATTGGCTTAACAAGTTTGTATCGAAAACTGAGTGAAATGGATACCTTGCAGTAATATGATTGCTATCTACCTGAATTGACATGTCGGCTTCATCACTGAATAAAGTTTCGGCCCAGGGACTTTTGGTCGCGATTGGTATTGTCTTTGGCGATATTGGTACGTCACCGCTTTACACGTTATCGGCGGTAATGCGCGGGAGAGAGCTGTCCGAAACCCTGGTGCTGGGTACGCTCTCGTGTATTCTCTGGACGCTCACGCTCCAAACTACCATTAAATACGTCGTCATTACGCTTAGAGCTGACAACAAAGGGGAAGGAGGTATATTCTCGCTTTACACCCTCGTTCGGCGCTTTACGGGTAAATGGCTCATGTATCCGGCAGTTATTGGCGGCTCTTTTCTGCTGGCCGATGGATTGATTACTCCGCCAATTTCTGTTTCGTCGGCTATCGAAGGGCTGCTGATTTTCTATCCCAAGCTTGATACGGTCCCCATCGTTATTGCCATTTTGATCGCCCTCTTTGTGAGTCAACAGTTTGGTACACAGCAGTTGGGTAAGCTGTTTGGGCCGGTTATGCTGGTATGGTTTACGTTCATAGGGCTAGTTGGGCTTTGGGCATTATGGAGTCAGCCTTCGGTGCTTAAAGCGTTGAATCCATATTATGCACTTCACTTTCTGATTACGTATCCGGGCGGTTTCTGGCTGTTGGGTGGCGTGTTTCTCTGCACTACAGGAGCCGAAGCACTCTACTCCGATATGGGTCACTGTGGCCGGGGCAACATCCGGGTGAGTTGGGCTTATGTAAAAACTACGTTAATCCTGTCATATGCGGGGCAGTCGGCCTGGCTTATGCATCATTTGGGTCAGCGTCTGAGCGATACCAGCCCATTTTATAGCATTGTACCACCCTCACTCGTTGTGTTTAGCATTGGCCTGGCCACGCTGGCTACTATTATTGCTTCACAGGCGCTCATTAGTGGGTCATTTACGCTTGTGAGCGAGGCTATGCGCCTAACGCTATGGCCCCGGCAGCGCGTAGCTTACCCATCCAATGAGCGCGGCCAGCTTTATGTGCCGTTTGTAAACTGGGCGCTTATGGTAGGCTGCTGCCTGATTGTGCTGCACTTTCGGGAGTCGAAAAATATGGAAGCAGCGTTTGGACTGGCTGTTACGCTGACTATGCTGATGTCGACGGTACTGATGAGCATGTACATGCGGGTCAAGCGGTTCAATCCTATTTTGCAGATTGTGCTCACAGGTATTTTTCTGACGGTCGAAACGACCTTTCTGATCGCCAACTTGGTAAAATTTGAGGAAGGCGGCTGGATTTCGGTCACGCTGGGGCTGCTCATTATGGCGATGATGCTGTTCTGGTATCAGGGCGAATCCATCAAACAGAGTCTGATTCAGTACGAGTCATTGACCAGCAATCTACCCATTCTGAAATCGCTGAGTAACGACCTCAACATTGCCAAGTTCGCTACGCACCTGGTGTACTTAACCACTTCAGATTCCAGCAAACGTATTGAATCCGAAATCCTTTATTCGATTCTGAATCGCGCACCGAAGCGAGCTGATATTTACTGGTTTATACACGTTTGCGTAGAGGATGAGCCTTACGTTATGCGCTATTCGGTAGAGACGCTGGCTCATGAAGATGTATACGTAGTGACGTTCTATCTGGGTTTCCGGATAGAACCCCGGATCAATCTGCTCTTCCGCATGGTGGTAGAAAATATGGTCGAACACAAAGAAGTAACTATCGACAGTCGTTATAAATCATTGAGTACACATCGCGTTCCGGGCGATTTTCGATTTGTTTTGTTTCGGCGGTTTCTATCGTACGAAAATGACCTGACGGTACGTCAGCAGGTGGTTATGTTTGGTTATATGCTCCTGAAAAACATTGCTTTATCTCCGCAGGCCACCTACGGTCTGGATACCAGCAACGTAACGGTCGAAGCGATTCCACTGGTTATCACTACACCCAAATCGCTGCCCTTAAAACGGATACTCCCAAAAAAGGAATAGTTTGTCAGGTTTGTCTGTGGTGTCAGGCTCTTAAACCTGACACCACAGACAAACCTGACAAACTACTGACGCTACAGATACACTACTTAGGAGTGACATTCACATGAAAATAGAACATGGATGTTTTCAGTACACTGCAAAGCCAGCCCTAGATCAGCAACATTTCTGTTTCTAGTGCGGTAGTCAAATCGCCTAAATCAAGAATGCTTTAGCTGACCAGCCAAAAGCGTTTGTCAACGAGGAAATGAATTAATTACCCGGCTCAGAGAAGGAAAAATCTACAATAAAGCTAAAGTACAGACCGCAGCTGCGGAAACTGGCGTTACGTGAAGTGGTTACTGCCGTAGAACGTAAGATTGAAACAACGGTTCCGGCAAATAAACAGAGCGATTTCTGGCGAGTATCAGTTCCAATCCGGAAATAACCCGGCGGGTTATTCTGGTAAAGAGTTCAAGTATTTTTAAGCTTATTTTGGAAGAAGCCGAAAAACGTAAGATAACCACGATCTTCATTGGCAAGCCCCACTTCACGCCGATCGAAGTAATCGTACGGACAAATGTGTTTAATCAATTGTTAATCAAGCTCTCAGCTTCAGCCATTGACCTGATTATGCTCCTACTCCTTTTCTTCTTATGACCATCAAATCCAAAATAGCCCTCTCTCTGGTCTTTCTGTTCGGCATTATTCTGGTGCTGGGTGGCATGAGTGCCTATTACCTGAATCGGCTGTCGGAAGACTCCCAGGCTATTCTGAAAGACAATTACATTTCGCTGGAGTTTGCCAGTAATATGCAGAAAGCCCTGCTTAGCCTGAAAGACCCCGATGCCCTATCGGATTTTGAAGAGAACCTGAAAAAGCAGGAACGTAACATCACCGAACTAGGCGAGCAGACCATAACCTATACGCTCCGCCGGGAGTTTAACCGGCTACAAGCCGGCAGCCGGGATTCGTTGACGATCAGCCATATCCAGCAAAATCTGCTCACAATCGACGATCTAAATCGACAGGCTATTGTACGTAAAAGCGAAACGGCCAGGCAAACCGCTGATGACGCGCTGCTCTGGCTGGCTTTTGTGGGTACGCTCTGCTTTCTGGTTGTTTTTTCGTTTGTCATTAATATTCCCAGCTACATTGCCAACCCCGTGCGTGAACTAACGCAGGGCATCAGGCAAATAGCCAGTCGCAACTTCGAGGAACGATTACACGTGCGATCTAACGACGAGTTTGGCGAACTGGCGCGGTCATTCAACTCAATGGCTCAGAAACTGGATGAATACGAACACTCCAATCTGGCCAGGGTCATGTTCGCTAAAAAACGAATCGACACCCTCCTTCAGATTATGAGCGATGGTATCATCGGGCTGGACGAAAAACGGCGTATTCTGTTTGTCAATTCGGTGGCTAGCCGTTTACTGGGAGTCGGCGAACAGCAGTTGGCGGGGAAATATGCGCCCGATGTAGCTTCAACAAACGACCTGATGCGAACCCTGATTCAGGACATCATGCTGGATGATACGGATGAAGTCCCGCTGGTTACCAATGCCCGTAACAACATTACCAATCCTCTGCTCAAAATTTATGATCCCGGGCCAGGCAAGGAAAGTTATTTTACCCGACAGATTCAATCCGTTGAGGTGACACCTACTGGCGAACAAACCCCAATTCAGGCAGGCTATGTAATTGTTTTACAGAACGTTACGCCGTACAAAGAGCTTGATCTGGCTAAAACGAATTTTATCGCAACGGTATCGCACGAGCTGAAAACACCTATTTCGGCCATAAAGATGAGCCTGAAGCTTTTGCAGGATACCCGCATTGGAGCGCTGAACGACGAGCAGCAACAACTGACCGCCAGTGTCAGCGATAACGCAGACCGGCTCTTAAAAATCACGGGCGAATTAATGAACATGGCGCAGGTTGAATCCGGACAGATCCAATTACAGGTCCAGCCAGTAGCCCCCGCCGAACTGGTGCAGATTGCCACAAACGCGCTTCGTACGCAGGTCGAACAAAAGCACATTCAATTTAATCTCGCATTGCCAACGAATCTGCCGTCAGTCAAAGCGGACCCGGACAAAGCGTCGTGGGTGCTGATCAATTTTTTATCCAATGCAGTCCGGCATAGCCCCGACGACAGCCGGATCGATGTTTCAGCACAACGTATTGGTTCTCAAATTGAATTTACAGTTCGCGATTATGGGCCAGGCTTACGACCTGAACACCGCGAGAAAGTTTTTGACCGTTATTTTCGGGCGCCGGGTATCAACGGTCAGGTAAGTGGCACGGGTTTAGGGCTGGCCATTTCCAAAGAATTCATTCAGTCGATGGGGGGCGAGGTGGGGTTGCACGATAACGTAGCACCGGGGGCTTCGTTCTATTTCCGACTAGCCATCGACTGATTGGGCCAAAAACGATTTTCAGCCCTTACAAGATTGCGTATATCCTTATTTATAGACTGTTGAAAGCAGCACGGCCTTTATTCTTGAGTTCCAGTTTTGTGGCAGTCATGAATTCAGTTGCCTTATTGTGAGGCCAATACAGGAAGTGTCTTTTCAATACGTGCTCTGGAGGATTCATACTGCTTCGGAAGTTTTAGATGGCTGCCCAGCTCAGGCAGGGGCTCGTCGACGGTAAAGCCGGGATTATCGGTCGCGATTTCAAACAGGACGCCACCTGGCTCGCGGAAATAGAGCGAGAAGAAATAATCCCGATCAATTTTCGGGGTTATTTGTAGCCCTTTGCTCAGAATCTTCTCCCGAAATTCCATCTGGATGGCTTCATTCGCGACCCGGAACGCTACGTGATGATTGGTTCCGGCAGCGTTCCTACCCATAAGCCTTTCGGGTTCTTCCAGCAAGTCAACTATCGAGGCTGTGGGAATGGCATCGGTAATGAATCGGTACCGATTGCCTTCCTGCGCTTGTAAGGTGTAGCCAAAAACATCGGTTAACACGCTGGCGGTTGCCTCAATTTTTTGCAGACTCAACGTTACGCTATGAAACCCCTGGGTGGCCATGTCCTGCTTAATGTCCTCGGTTTCCCAGGCGGGTCGCTCATCCGAATGCCCAATCAGAGCAATTGCCAACCCATCAGGGTCCGTAAAGGGCAGATATGTTTCGCCAAATCGCTCAGCCTGTTCGCCCATAAACACACCAAATTCCCTGAATCGCCCAGCCCAGTTGTCCAGGCTTCCGATAGGTACGGAATAGCCGATTTCAGTCGCCATACCTACCCCGTTTTTGCCGGGCCCAATGCCTTCCCAGGGAAAAAAGTAAGGATGGTACCAGGCGTTCCTTCTTCGTTGCCGTAGTAAAAATGATACGTACCGGGATCATCAAAATTAACGGTCTTTTTTACCATCCGGAGCCCCAGCACATGGGTATAAAAATCGTAATTGCGTTGAGCATTATCGGCAATAGCCGTGATATGGTGAAGCCCTAAAATGCGGTTGTCCATACGTGTCTGGTGAATTGTTGTTCGTTTATATTGACGCTATTCTGCTTCCTCAACGGACTCTCTCATCCTACTTCGAAAATAGCTGATTACCCAGTTGCCGGTAAGCTTTCAGCCCAGCGAGAGCAAAAGAAAACAGAATGTAATGACATGGGCTATCCGTTCATACGCTCCGACCTGTACTTTTTTTGGCAAATGAGTGTGTTCTTTTTGCCTATACTGATGCTGGTAAATCGGTGGGCGGATTCGTCTTAAAGATGGATCAGATTACCAGAGTTCCCACTCTCAACGTAATTCGGTCAAGTCTATGAGTGGGAACCTGGCCCTTATTTACATTGGCTTTACCTTACTGGCGGCTTCTAAAATGAACGCAGCTACTTTCTCCGGCTGAGCCAGCATAGCAACATGACTTGATTTTAATTCAAGGGATGTTGCCTTAAGTTTCTTTGCCAGAGTACGTTCCAGATCCGGATTAATCATGCGGTCATTAGCCGCTACGACGTACCAGGAAGGCTTGCTTTTCCAGGCTGCTTTAGTAATTTTTTCCTTCAATGCCGTAAACGCTTGTGGTCCCTGAGTCGCCACCAGCAACTTCCGTTCGGTTTCGGGTAAGTCCTGCGCAAAATCTTCGTTGATGCCTTTGGGTGACATACTGACAAAGCCATAGGCATCCGGTTTTATTTCATCGTTGCCCGGCGTAGAAGCGGCCGTCTGCACCAATTCCAGAAAAGACTGACCTTCATCAGGAGCAGCCGCGGCTACGTAAACAAGCCCGGCGACCTTACTATGGTTACCCGCTTCAGTAATGACCACGCCCCCCCAGGAATGCCCCACCAGCAAAACAGGACCGCTCATTAATTCAATGGCCCTTTTGGTAGCAGCGACATCGTCTGTCAGCGAAGTAAGTGGATTTTGTACTGCAATTACGTTGAGTCCCTTTGCCTCCAACAAGGGGATTACCTTGGCCCAACTTGAGCCATCAGCCCAGGTTCCATGAACCAGTACTACGTTTTTTACACCAGCGGCTGCTGCCTGAGCCGAAACGTCCGGAGTTGTTGATAGTGTCATGGCAAAACTAAGCAGTGCGCAAAAAATGGCGCGATTCATTGTGTACATGGTCGTTAGTGATTAAGAATTGATTAGTCTTTGTAGTTTTTAAGTACAGTTTTGTGCACAAGCAGTAACCAGGGCATTAATTGGCGGACGGAGCTATTCACCGCTTACGTAAAACATCCAACGCACTACGTTGTGATTCAGCGTCTTAACAGAATAAAACTTCCTGTTTTTGTTGAAGCAAAGCTATGTGAAAAAAAACTGTAGGGTACGGTACAAACAGATGGTATTCCAGTAAAAAGAGGGGATTTCAATAGCTGGGAAGCGATGGATTGGTAAAAAAAGGGCCGCTAACATAGCCAATTGGTTATTATGCCCAACTGGCTATGTTAGCGGCCAAAGTAGTGTGACAAAATCCCAGACTAAAGGGCGAAATACCATTCGATTTCATGGACTCCGTTTTGGGTATTGCGCACCAAAGACGGTCAGTAGGCCCATCGAAAACACGTTCAAAAACAAGCGGGGTCCTTATAGCTTACAATAAATTAAGCAATTGGTATACATAGGGGTTATAAAAGGTCATTTTTTACTTTTATAATGAGTAACTACTCTTAACAAACAATGTCAAAACTCATCGCAATCATGTCCATGTCGCTGGACGGCTTTGTCGCCGACAAACAGGATGGGGTAGCCCAAGTGTTCGATTGGTACTCCTCGGGTGAGGTGGAAATCGAGGCTGGCGGTTCAGATGCCATGACTTTTCACTTATCCCCTCCCAGTGCCCACCATTACCAAAGTCTTGTCCGTGAATTGGGCGCGGTACTCACGGGTAGACGAACCTTCGAGGTTGCCCAGGGCTGGGGGGCAATCATGGGTGGGGACCCGCCTTCGTGCTGACGCATTCGATTCCTGATAGCTGGCCAAAGCCGAACTCGACGGTACACTTCGTTACGGATGGTCTGGAGTCGGCCGTCAGGCAGGCGAAAGCTGTGGCCGCAGGCAAGGCCGTTGGGGTTCATGGTGCGGAAACGATCCAACAATGCTTAAACGCGGGCCTACTCGATGAACTACAGATTGACATGGCTGCCGTTCTTCTGGGGTCTGGCATTCGGCTCTTCGACCAGTTGATAAACACCCCGTATAGGCTTGGCAACCCAACTGTCATTTCGGGGATTGGCGTCACTCACCTGCGTTATCCTGTACTGGGTAGTTGAGCGAGCTAATCACCTTGTTTTTGGCGTTTATATGTGAAAATTCCTTTGTCTCAAGTAAGAGTGTATTTTGAGAATATTTTGTGATGGTCGTCTGATTTTTTAACAACTGTCCAACACAATCCGTAGCATACGCTTTAGTGTACTGACCAAATCACCTCATTTGTTCAGCCAATCTGCCCAGTTAATAAACGGACAAGCCCGCTGGCTCAATGCTGCTTTTCTGGCTGTCTAGCCTGATATTATTTTGATAACGAATCGCCCTTTGACAAGGCTATCTGGGAAGGGAAAGCCCCGACTACTATTTAGTTATCAGCAGTAAAAAGAGCCATGAGCGCTAAACTCGCAACGACCAAGCTGGCCATATTGGTATTGGTTTCTGTGCACTTCTCTTGCCAGGATCATACCATCTCGCCCAGATCCGTTTCCTTTGAAGGAACCTACATCACGACAAATGAAGTGCTCAATCCGGCCCCAACGCTGAAGCAACGGACTACAGGGACCTCACAAGCTAAGCCGCTAGACATTAACAAGTTTGTGGCGACTGCTACGATCCATATCACGCCCCCTCCTCCTTTTAACGTAAGTGGGGAAGCTACTTTTTATGCCGACAACGGGGATGTATTTACGACCACCTTTACGGGGACATCTACCCCTAATGCCGACGGTACGTCGGCCGTTACCGTGACGCACACGATTGAGGGCGGAACCGGCAAGTTCGAAAAAGCCAGCGGCACCTTTGTGGGCAACGCCCTGGCGAATCCGAAAAACCCAACGGGAAGCATTACCTACAAGGGGATGATAACGTACTGACCGGATAAAATCAGCTTGGCTCTGTATTAACAAGCTCGTTTTGAGAAATTTAGCTGTATATTAATCGGTTGAATGACCAGCGGCCTTTACGGGTTCGATCTAGTGATGCTGTACGTATTTTCCTGACAACGACTGTGTATGCGAGCTAGCCTAACCATGCTGTTTCTGATGCTGACGATACCGGTTTGGTCACAAACGGCCCGAATCGATCGGTTGCGGCAGGCGCTTCCAGAACTGGAAGGCCGGGCGCGGGTGGATGGACTGAACGCCCTGGGCCGGGAGTTTACGTTTTACTACGTGCATGCCGACTCTGCGCTCAAGTACGCGCGGCTGGCCTATCGGCAAGCTGTGCCCAATGCATACCTGCGCGGGCAGGCGGTAGCTTTGCTGACGCAGGGGGACGTAGCGGGTCGGTTGTTAGCGGATTTCAAGCTGATGGTTCACCGGAGCGAACAGGTCATTGCGTTATTGAAAAACCAGAACGAACCAGTCACCCTGTCGAAAGCGTATTACCTACTGGCCATTGCGCTGGGAAGCCAGGGGCAGTATGAGCAGGGGTTACGAGCCGCTCTCAACGCCCGGCAGTACGCCCTGGCGGCTCGGGACAGGGCAGCCCTGGGCTGGGCCATACAGGCGGCTGGCTATCAGTACTGCAAACGGGGGCAGTACTGGAAAGGCTTTGAAAATCTGATCCAGTCCCAGAAAATAGGCAAAGAGATAAAGGATTCGGCACTGACGGCTGTTTCACTGGCGTTCATCGGCCGGTCGTTCAACCGGGTGGGCGATCCGCAAAAGGCCCTCGCTTATTATTATCAATTTTTGCCCTACGCCACGCCATTTCTATTACTCTTTCCCCAGTTGGAAGACATGGCCTATGCCCATCTGCAACTTCGGAACTATGACTCGGTGCTGTATTATCAGCAAAAACACCAGCATAATCTGGCGATACTGACCACCGATGAAGCCGTTCGGAAAAAGTTCAGAGCTTATGTGTGGGGCTTTTCGGTGGAGGTGCAACTGGCTCGCCATCAATACGATCAGGTGCTGGCCGATGTACTACCGCTTATGGACAATCTGCGCCGGAAACGCGATGTAATGCCGCTGATGCAATCGCTGCTGACGCTGGCCAAGGTGTACGAAGGAAAACAGAATTACCCGACCGCGATGCGTTACGCCCGCGAGTTACGCCAAACCGCTCTTCAGACGGCCAATCAACAGTATCTCAAAGACGCCAATGGGCTAATGGCTACGCTGTTTGAGCAGGTGAAGCGACCCGACAGTGCTTACGGGTATTTTAAGCAATATACGGCGCTCAACGATTCGCTGGCCGCCCTTCAGTTTGCCCAGCGAACGGCCCTTTATCTGGCAGCTTCTCAGGCAGAAAACCGCATTCGGTTGTTGAAACAGGATAAAGCTCTGAAGGAGCAGCAACTCGTTGTCAAGCAACAGGAATTGCAGCGACAATCACAGTCAACGAATATGCTGGCGGGTGGTTTACTGGGTCTGTTGGTCTGTTCGTTGCTGGTGTTCCGAACGATGACGCTCAAGCGGAAAAACGAAGTCCTTCGCCACGAACAAGCTCAGTCGAGCCTCAAACGCAAAGCCCTGGAGCTGGAAATGCAGGCCCTACGCACGCAGATGAATCCACATTTTATCTTCAACTGTCTGAGCGCCATTGATAACCTCATCCAGACCGGTCAGCCCGACAAGGCCACGACCTACCTGGCCCGGTTCGCCAAACTGATTCGGCTGGTGCTCGACAGCTCCAAAAACAACCTGGTTCATTTTCAGAAAGATTTCGACACCCTGCGCTTATACCTGGAGCTGGAACAGTTCCGATGCAATCATAAATTCAGTTATTCACTGACGGCCGCCCCGGAGTTGATCGCAGGCGATTACCAAGTTCCTCCCCTGATTATTCAGCCCTTCGTGGAAAACGCGATTCATCACGGTCTGCTCAATAAACCTGACAATTGTCGCCAACTGGATATAGCCGCCTGGCTGAAGGATGAGTACATCATTTATTCGGTCATCGACAATGGGATTGGCCGTGCGCAGGCTGCCCGATTAAAGGAACTAAACCGGCCCGAACACCAGTCGTATGGCATTCAGATAACGCGGGAGCGCATTCAGCTTCACAACCGGCACCACCGGTTAGCCGATGTTCAGATCAGCGATCTGGAAGAGGACGGTAGGCCGGCTGGCACTAAGGCAGTCGTCCGGATCAATAGCGCTGAACCCTACATGCCATGCTGAAAGCTGTATTGATTGACGATGACCAGAGCAACCTGAGCGCGCTCAGCGAAAAGTTACGTCGGCACTGTCCGCAGATCCGAATCATAGCCCAGTGCGATAACGGTCAGGATGGGCTGAAAGCCATTGACAGCCTGCAGCCAGATGTGGTCTTTCTGGATATTGAAATGCCGGTGATGAATGGTTTTCTAATGCTTCAGCACCTGTCGTACAAACAGTTCGCGCTGATCTTCGTCACAGCCTATGACCATTATGCCATTAAGGCTATCCGATACAGCGCGCTGGATTACCTGGTAAAACCGGTCGACATCGACGAGTTAAAAGCGGCCGTCGCGAAAGCCGAAGCGAACCGACTGAACCAATCGGCCGAATCGCAAGTACAGCTGCTACTGGAATACGTGCAGAAGAAACAACCCCGACGCATTAGTATTCCCACCTTCGAGGGCCTGCAGTTCATTGCTATTGATGACATTATTTACCTCGAAGCCAGCGCAAACTATACATACATCTACCTCAGTGGCTCCCTGAAATTTCTGGTGAGCCGCACCCTGAAAGAGTTTGAAGAGTTGCTGCCAACCGAAACGTTCATCAGGATTCACCATGCCCACATGATTAACAAGCTGTTTATGGAACGCTACGTTCGCGGGGAAGGCGGTCAGGTGGTGATGAGCAATGGGGTTGTGCTGGATGTATCCAAACGTAAGAAAGCAGAGTTTCTACAGGCCATCAGTTTTTAACGAAACAACCATGTCTACCAAACTGTACGAAGAAAATGCGCCGGTGAATCGCCGAACCGCATTGGTGCAGCTATCAGCACTCGCTACCGTTGCCGGGTGGCCCGACCAGGCCGGGGTACTTACATCACATGCCGACGTGAATACGCCCCCCACCGTCGGAAAGCGCGTCCGAAAGATTGCTACGGAGGAAGCCTTCATGATTCCGGAGGTAGCCACGGCTGTGCGTGAGTTGACCCGGCGGGGTGGCTCAAACCTGGACCTAAAGCTCTTGTCTACGATTTACGACGCCCCGCCCCTAGTCGCTTCTGCCACCTCCTCACAAGCCCCTCCGCCCGTATCGAACCGGGATGCCAGTTCGCGGTTGATGCTCCCAAAACTGCTGGACCTGGATGATGGACGTCTGGCGGATATGGATGAGAATGGGGTAGACATGCACCTGCTCTCGTTGGGGCTACCGGGTGTGCAGATGTTTGAAACCGATCAGGCGGTAGGCCTGGCCCGCCTGTCCAACGACCGGCTGGCCGAGGCCATTCGCCGTCATCCAACGCGTTTTGCGGGGCTGGCCTGTTTTGCGCCCCAGGACCCGTCTGAAGCCGCTAAGGAAATGGAACGGTCCATCAACACGCTCAAGCTCAATGGGTTTCTGGTCAACTCCCATACCGGCAACGCTTACCTGGATGAACAACGGTTCTGGCCTATCCTGGAAGCCGCCGAAGCGTTGGGCGCCCCGCTTTACATTCACCCCCGCGCTCCGTCGGACGGTATGGCCGCTCCTTTCCGCGACTACCGCATCGAAGGGGCCATCTGGGGGTATGCTATTGAAGCTGGTACGCACGCCTTACGGTTGATGCTGAGTGGCGTCCTGGATCGCTTTCCCCGCCTGAAGATTGTGCTGGGTCATATGGGCGAGGCTCTGCCGTTCTGGTTGTGGCGGCTCGACTTTATGGGCGCACCGGGGGCCAGGGCCGGTCGGGGTAACCAGCTCAAACCGAGCGAATATTTCAAACGCAACTTTTCGATTACTACCAGTGGTGTCGAGGACCCGCTTGCGCTCCGGTTTAGCATCGATAAGCTCGGTATCGACTCGGTGATGTGGGCGATTGATTATCCCTACCAACCCACAGCACCGGCCGTGTCCTTTATTGAATCAGCTACGCTCACGGATCAGGAACGAGCCAAGGTAGCGCATGTTAATGCTGAGCGTATCTTCCGGATTGCCGGATAAACGAACGATGTTTATGGAAACGTTACGTGTTTTTTGTATTGAGAAGTTGTAAGCCATTCGTGAATCAACATTCTTCCCTTAACGTATCATACCGATGAACCAACTATTTATCATTACCGTGACAAGCCTGGTCATGCTTTTTGCGACGCCAACGCAAGCACAACAAAGCGCCGATTCGCTGACTATTCAAACGATCCTTCAGGAAGAAGTCACTTCCTGGAACAGGGGGGATGCTGTTACTTACTCTAAACATTTCGCCGAGAATGGAACATTTACCAATATTCGAGGTATGTTTTTCACCGGGCATCAGCCGTTTTTAGATAGGCATGTTGAGATATTCAAAGGCATGTTTGCCAAAACGGTTATGCACCAGAATATAGTCTCCTTCCGGTTTCTCAGCCCTGAGGCTGCCATTGTCGAAACACTTACCTGGATTACTGGATTTCCAAAAGGCGGTTCGCCCAAAGCCATTCACATCGACGACAAGGGACGTCTACATACCCGGCTGCTTCAGGTCTTCCAAAAGCAAAAAGGCGACTGGAAAATTGTTGTGTATCACAATGTGGACTTAAAGCCCGACACGCCCGTTCCGGCACACAACTAAGTAGAAAGGATGCCTGCAACTTGTTGCTATAAAGAACGAAATGGGCCGCAACGTAGCATACTGTCAAACCAACTAATGAGCTGATCTATAAATTATTACCGTTTATAGAGAAAGTATATCTACGTAAAATTTTACTCCTTACTTGGTGTAAACGTGTGTCACGCATTCGCCCATCAATAAGTTATCGGTCAGCATATGACAACAAGACGAACGTTTTTGAAAGAATTTTCACTACTTACGCTGATGCCGTTGCTCGTACGTGGTAACGATCTTTTTACCAATCAGCGAGTTCCTTCCATTGGTTATCTGGGCGGGGCTGGAGTGTTGGAACTGGAGAAAGCCTTCATCGAAGAACTGCAAAAACTCGGCTTTACCGACCAGAAAACTATTCACATTGAAAAAAGGCTGGCACGACCAAACAGCCCGGATGCCACGTCTATGGCGACCGAGCTGGCGCAAATGGACCTGGTACTAATCGTTGCGGCATCGCTTCCCTTAGCCCTGGAAATTAGAAAGAACAACCCTAACATGCCCATGGTGCTGGTTACTTGTCCCGGCATGGTCAGCAACGGCCTGGCTAAACGTTTGGAACACCCTGGAGGCATCTATACCGGAATGGACGAATTGCCTGAAGGAGTTACGGCCAGACGGCTTCAGTTGCTAAAAGCGGCTGCTCCGAACGTAACACGTATTGCGTTGATTTCTGGAACGCCTGGTGTCGGAGGGCATGAAATTCAGCTTTCCGAAGCCGAGAAAACAGCTACGACCTTGGGGGTGAAAGTCAGGCCCTATCAAGTGACTACCTTGCCCGAATTGGAAAAAGCCTTGGAAGCGCTGGGGAGCGACGGCATGAACGGAATGCTCAACTTTCAGGGAGCGCTTACATTGGCCAACCGTAAGCTGATGGTTGATTTCGCCCTCCGCAACCGTATTCCGGCCATTTACCAGCAGGCTGTGTTTGCGGAAATCGGTGGGCTGATGGCCTGGGCACCGGATCTTACTCAACAATTCCGGGAAGCAGCTCATTACGTGTCGAAGATACTGAAAGGAGCCAAACCCGGTGACCTGCCCATTAAACAACCAGAGAAGTATTACCTGACATTAAACAAATCGGCCGCCGACAAATTGGGGATAAATTTTTCTAAAGAGTTGCTGGCTGAGGCTAGCAAGGTCATTGAACGGTAAGAACGTAGCTTTAAAACCATGAAACGTCGTTTATTTCTTCAGACTCCCCTGCTGGCTGCTCATGCAAGCTGGCAACCTAAGCCCAAGAAAGGCGTCAAGGTAGAGGCTGGCAAAGATCGCTTTACCGGCACATCGACGAATGCTCAGGGGGTGGTGGGTCTACCACTAAAGTTTCCGGTAAGGACTCCCTCCCAGGGGGGCGTCTATATCTAAGGGGGGCGTCTATATCTATGAGACGGAACGAATTGAAAAAGGGGGACCGCCCCTGCATCTGCACCAGGAGCAGGATGAATAGTTTCGCGTCATCGAGGGCGAATACGCTATAAAAGCGGGCGACGAGCTGCTTCATTGTAAAGCAGGAGATAGCGTCCTCGTACCGCGTGGGTTGGCTCATGCCTTTGCCAAGGTCAATGAAGGCTCTGGTATTCTGTTGACTCTGTTTCAGCCAGCAGGCAGGATGGAGGAGTTCTTCAGGGAGCGACGAGAAAGAGGATCGTTTGCCAATCAACAGGAAGAGCAGGTGCTTTGGCGTGCTTACGGCATGGAAATCCTTGGCCCTCCCCTTCCTACTGAATAAGCCGTCGTCTTTACATCCGTCTGGATAGCGGGCCAGGCAAACGTAGCGTATATACCGTGCTGGTAGTCTGTGTTCTTTCAGCCTGGTACGGTCACTGAGTAAAGATAGAAAGCCGAGGAGCGATTCGTCGGTGAGGATATAACCTCGAAATTAAACGGATATCCATCATGAGACGTCACAACGATGCTTTCGTCAGCAAGCCAAATGGTGAAGAGGTACTACTGCCAACGTGATAATAGCGAACTATACGCACAGGTATTACCCGTTACTCCGACTTTTGATAGCGTTCATCAGCTATGAATCGATGGCACTGCGTTTCGCATCAATCGACCGAGGTACGCAAAAAATAGACGCTCCTTTTCTAATTAGATTGGCCAACAGCACTTTACTAAAAAATGATTGCTTATGCGACGCCGAACATTTATAGAAGAAATGGGCCTGTTTGCCGTTGGAATAGGGGCATTCGGCCAGATAAGCTGGCGGGAAGGCCGCTCTGTTGGCGACAGTCCCACGACGACTGACATCTTAGGGCCCTGGTACCGACCGGGTGCTCCATTCAGAACGAACCTAAACCCAGCCGGATTCGCTGGCGAAATCCTACACTTATCCGGCACCGTCTATAAAGAAGATGGCAAAACGCCAATGAAGAAGGGTTTAATCGAAATCTGGCAATGTAACAAAGACGGTCTCTACGATAATACGTCCGATGAGTTCATTTACCGCGCCAGCCAGCAGCTAAACCGGAACGGGGCCTATTCGTTTGTTACCAGCATTCCGGTAGCGTACCCTAGCGAAGCTGATCCCAGTCAATACCGGCCCGCCCATATTCATATGCGGATATCGGCCGAAGGGCAGCAGGATTTGATCACACAACTTTACTTTAAAGGTGATCCAAATTTAGAATCCGACCCGAGCACCAAATCGCCCTTATCGATCAACCGAATCCTGCCTTTGACTAAAACCAAAGACAACGAAAGCGCACTACGGTTTGATGTTATTCTGAGAAAGGAGTATCTGCCGGACGGCACCGTTTTTCAAAAGGTTTCGGGTGTCTATAAGATGAGCGACAACTCGATGATGGAGTTCTACCGGCAAGGCGACCTGCTGTTCTACAAACGGAATAACCAGATTTCGGGCGGCTTGTCGTATCGTGACGCCAATACGTTTATCGGGGGTGTAAACGACACCGAAGCCCAGTTTGAACTACAGCCACAAGGTAACGCGACCGTTCGATTCCGATTTTCCAGACGACGGGAAACTAAACTGACTGGCACAAAGCTAGTGAACTACAATCGGTAGGCATAAGCCAATAACTCTTCAAATCAGCCATGCCTGTCTAACAAACATGCCACGCAGCAACTCGTACAAACTACTGCTTACTAAAAGTAACCTTAACCTATCTTAAAAAAATAGGTGCATTATTTCCTAAAAATACTCAGGAATATGGATGCGCTAAGAAAAGGACAGTCGCTTTTCGGTCAGTCTTGAACGGAGCTCATTGTAAACGGGTTACCGCTGGTCCAGTCTGTATACCATAGCCAGCGTAGTTGCCCCTGGCATTACCACCAAAACGCTTATTTTGCTTATACCACCAACGGCCATCTTCTCGAAGCCTACAAACACAAAGAGTTCATCCTTACCGCTGCTGGTACCTTAACGTATCACCACAGCCAGGAGCCCCATTGGAACAGCCGTTTTTCTTCCTACGTTTCCGTATTCGAACAGGGGTCTATAATACATACGAAGCAACTCCTCGAAGGCTTGCCGGTCGCCCTCTCGAAATGCTTGCCAAAGTATTGTATCCTGTTCACTCACCGAACTCTTTATTTACCTATCCCCCAGCTAATTCTACAAATATAAATGCTCGGCCAAGATAAAGGAAAATTAATATAGCAATGTTTCTATTTTGAACAGACTGCCCTGCACAAAATCTTCATAAAAAACATTCGTTTACTTTTTCAATTTTACGTTTCAACGACAAACTGCCGGTCACAAATTTGGTTGACTTGCTGCAGCCGCGGAATAACTGAGTCCGATTGGCCTTACGAACGGCTCCTCTTTGTCTAACTTACTTTGGTATCTATAAACTCAGTGTCGTCCCGTAAACTGCTGCTACCAATTTGTAAACGACCCGTCGGATTTGTAAAGCCGGGGGGCTTCCCAAAACCGGAACGGTTGTCTGGAGAGAACCTCCTCACGCACATCTACGCCCAGACCCGGCGCGTCGGAAAGAACGAAGACGGTATTTTCCACCAGGGGCGGATTGATAAAATAGTCCTGCTGGCCTAATAGATCGGTGTCGTAGGGCGGTACTTCCAGCCAGGCAAAATTGGGAACGGCAGCCGCCAGATGAATAGTAGCAGCCGTGCAGATGGGGCCAAGCGGGTTGTGGGGCATGATGTCGATGTAATGGGCTTCGCACCAGCCGGCCACCTTCACTGCTTCCGTTAGTCCGCCCACGTTGCATACATCAATCCTACCGAAGTTGGTGATATTCTGCTCGACATAGGGTAGAAAATCCCATTTGCTGGCAAATTCCTCGCCGATGGCCAACGGAATATCTACCATCTGTCGGAGCATTTGATAGGCCGATGGGGTCTGACCACGAATGGGCTCCTCCAGAAAATCGAGCGTTCCGGGAGGCAGCTTCTGGCAGAATGAAGCCGCTTCGGCCACCGACAGCCGGTGATGGTAGTCCATTCCTAACGTAATGCTAGTGCCTAATTCCTGGCGAAGTTCGGTTAGGCAGGCCGTTACTTCGGCGATCGACTGGCGGGGATTAAACGTAGTAGCTCGGAGCGCATCCCCATTCACTCCCGTTAAGGTTCGGATAACGCTCCATCCAGCAGACGCAAACGTTTTAGCCTCCTCGATCAACACGTCGCCCATTGGCTTCGACGTTGTGATGAAGCAAGGAATATGATTACGTTGTTTTCCACCAAGCAGCTCGTACACCGGCATACCCAGGGCTTTTCCTTTCAAATCGTAGAGGGCAATATCGATGGCTGAAATGGCCGCCGTCAATACCCGCCCACCTTCAAAATACTGGCTCCGGTACATTTCCTGCCATAAGGCTCCGATCATAAACGGGTTCTTCCCCACCAGAAACTCCCGAAAATGCCTGATCGCACCCACCACTGCCAGTTCGCGGCCCGACAGCCCCGACTCGCCCCAGCCGTATATACCCTCATCGGTCTCGACTTTGACCAAACAGATATTCCGTTCTCCCAGCCAGAACGGATAAGCTTTTACGTCCGTAATTTTCATGATTCGATAACGATTCGTTCTACTCTACCCACCAGAAATAGGTAGCTACAAAAGCCAACGGCAGTCACTACGGCTATATATATTAATACCGGCTGGAAATCACCTGCTTTGACTAGATAGCCGATCACGATGGGCGTGACAACTGCTGCCAGCCCGCCGATAAAGTTGAAAACTCCCCCCACCAGCCCAATCAGTTGACGCGGAGCCATTAAGGAAATAAACACCCAGGTAATCGACGCCAATCCGTTACCAAAAAAAGCCAGTGACAGAAAAAAAATAATGAGTGAGGTATCATTGGTATAGTTGGCAAACAGAATCGACATGGACAGTAACATGCCCGTCAGAATGGGTGTTTTACGGGCAAACGCATTGGAATGGCCGGTACGTACCAGGTAATCCGACAAGAATCCCGACAGCAATACACCAAAGAAAGCCGCTAAAAATGGAATCGATGATAGCCAGCCCGTTTTAACGAAGCTCAAGCCCCGATACTCGACCAGGTAGGTGGGAAACCAGGTTAAAAAAAAAGCAAATAAGGTGTTCAGGCAGAATTGCCCGATGTAGAGTCCCCAGAGCTTGCGATACGAAAATGGGTAGTGTAGGTCGGACCACTGAAATAAGGCTACTTTTGTTACCATTCCTCCATTCTGTGTGTTTGGGTTGTCTGGCGCAATGAGCGACCGTTCGGCCTGATTGAGCCCGGTATGTTGCTCCGGTGAGCGGTAAAAGACGTACCAGACAAGCGACCACACGATTCCGATCAGACCTGACGTAATGAACAGGCCCCGCCAGCCTACCCAATCCTGAATGAGTACCAGTAGTGGGCTCAAAAACGCCAGGCCAATAAATTGCCCGGAGGTGTAGCTGGCAATGGCCGAAGCCCGTTCATGCTCGGGAAACCAGGCCGTTACGATGCGGTTGTTCATGGGGTAAGCCGGAGCCTCAAACACGCCAACAGCGGCACGGGTAGACAGAAATCCGCCAAACGTCTGTAGAAAGCCTTGCACCATCGTCGCCAGCGACCACCAAAACAAAATAAACGGATAGAGTTTACGCGGATTGACCCGGTCGACAATAGCCCCACCCGGCACTTGCAACAGGGCGTACGTAATCGAAAACGCCGAGAAGACGTACCCCATCCGAACCGAGTCGAGGCCGAGGTCGGTTTTCATTAGGGGAGCCGCAATGGAAATGTTACTCCGGTCGAGATAGTTGATGACCACTGACCCGAAAACCAGGGCCAGAATCGTGAATCGCTTTCGGGTGGGTTTTTCAATCATGGGTGATTTGGGAACGGACCAGTATCTGAGTAAAAGGCATCGAATGCCATAAATTCATTAAAACGTCAATTCCGTCCCCATGAAAAGGCAACTTACAATTTTAATGCTTCCCGGCCAGGTTGTCCTTTGGTCCTGCGTTCAATTTGGTAAGTTCAGCCAGGCTTTGTTCACTGATGCCGTCGACTATGTCAAGTGTCGGCATTGCTTTTTTCAGCATCGCCTTGCCTTTCTGGGTCGTTTTGGTTTGCCAGAGATAAATAGTTTTCAGGTTTTTCAATGTAACAAGATCGGCCAGGCCAGCATCCGTGATTTCCGTACCGTACAAATTCAGATACTCCAGATTAGCCAATACGCTGAGCTTTTTCAGACCGGCGTCCGTTATGTTGGTTTGTTCCAGATGGAGCTTTTGAAGATTTTTCAGTTTCGCTACCTGCGCCAACGTAGCGTCAGAGATCTCGGTATCGCCTAATTTGAGCCAGACAATCTGATGGCTAAGTTTCAGTAACGTAGCGGCCTGCGCATCGTTGAACGTATGGGCATTCACCGCGCTAACTTCCAGTTGATTTTGCTCCTTCGACAATGGCAACACCAGCAAGCCCGTCTGCTTTACTTCCTCAATACCTTTCGGATCAGCGGCTGGCATCTTCATCGTCAACACCGGCGATTCAGGGGCGGGTTGTCCGTCGTTACGGCCCTTTTCCGCTACGTTCTGACCATCTTTCTCAAGTGGACCATTGCCGCCCAAAGAAGCAAGTACCGGGCGGATAGCATCGTTTACGGTAAGGTCAGTCACTTTTCTGTCGAACGTAGCGCCCTGATCGATCCACCACGTTAGCAATGCAATCTGGCTATCCGTCAATTGTGGTTTCCCCTTGGGCGGCATGTGATGGTCGTCATCTTCGGGCAGTAAGCAAGCGCTCACCAGTTTACTCTTTTTGCTGTTTCCCACCACCAGTATGGGGCCGTCCTCAGAGCCTCTCTTTATTTTATCAGGTGAATCGAGTCGCAATCCCGCCTTCGATTTATCGGCATTATGGCATTGGACACACCGAGCCTGTAGGATAGGATTGACAATCTGCTGATACACCATTGCCTGATTTACGTCAGTGATTGGTTCAATCCTGATGTCGGGTTGTTTTGGCGGTAGTCCTGCTAGTGTTCGGATAGGTCCAGGTGCGAACTGTGTCAGGTAGTCAGAACCGTGCGTTAGGTTTCCACCCAGGTGGCCGGCCGATAACAGAAACACCAACGCTATGCCGAGTGCGGGCAAATAAAGTAGTGGAGCAAAGGTCACAATACGTCCCAGATTTTCGGACTTGACCGACCAGGCCACCCACGCAAAAACAGCCACACCAATTCCCTGCCACATGTGTGCGTCAAGCGTTTCGGCATCATAGCCCCCGCCCAGCGATAGCATATACCCAAACCCGCAGGCCATGGTAGCACTCACGGCCGACCAGAATAAAATCAACGTAATAGTGTGCTGGCTAACGGACTTTCGACGGGTTAACCGATCCAGCTCCAGCAACCCGGCAATGAGTAAAAACCCAATCGGTAAGTGAACAAGAAGTGGGTGAAAATGCCCCAAAAACAATACCCATTCGGAAGGAAACGTAGCAGCCTGTAGCAGGATTAACGTATTCATAAGCAGAATAATAAATTAGACAGCCCGCTCCGGTTCAGCGCGGCATGTCGTTCCGGATGCCTACCGAACTATGCGAATGCTGTGGTTCTCGTTGATTAGTACGTAGTGAAAACTCCAAATCGGCTTTATATTGGTTTTCACCCGTTCAATGCAGATTTTGGCAAGGCGATTAAGCTAAGATTGGTTTGACTACTTTTCCAGCTACGTCTGTCAATCGGAACGGACGTCCCTGAAATTGGTACGTTAGCTTTTCGTGATTAAATCCAAGCAAATGCAGAATAGTAGCCTGCAAATCATGGACATGAACTTTGTCTTTCACACCGTAGTAGCCAATGTCGTCGGTTTCACCAAAGGAAAACCCTTTCTTAACCCCACCACCCGCCATCCAGACGGTAAACGCGTCCAGGTGATGATCACGCCCTTTAAAGGGCAGCGTTTGTCCATCGCGATTTTCCTGCATAGGTGTACGCCCGAATTCGCCACCCCATACCACTAACGTATCGTCCAGCAAACCCCGCTGTTTTAGGTCAGTCAGCAGGGCAGCTACGGCCTGGTCCGATTGGCGGCACTTTTCCGGTAGGCCTAAATCAATCGATGAGTCGGTGCTCGTACCGTGTGAATCCCAGCCCCAGTCGAACAACTGTACAAAACGAACCCCGCGTTCGACCAGGCGACGAGCCAGTAAACAGTTTCGGGCAAACGATCCCTGGTTTGGATTGACCCCGTATAAATCGAGCATGTACTGCGGCTCGCCTTTGATATCCATGGCTTCGGGCACCGACATCTGCATGCGATAAGCCAGTTCATACTGCGCAATCCGGGTCAGGATTTCGGGATCTTTAACGTCATCGTACTGCTGCTGATTGATGTCAGTTATGGCATTGATGGTTTGTTTGCGAAGGTCACGGGGCATACCATCCGGATCTGATACGTATAAAACCGGATCGCCTTCGGTGCGGCATTGCACACCCTGATAGACCGAGGGCAGAAAACCACTCCCCCAAACCGACTTGCCTGCGTCAGGCTGCTTGCCGCCCGATGCCAGTACGATGTATCCCGGCAAATTATCGTTTTCCGAACCCAGGCCATAAGTCACCCATGAGCCAATGCTAGGGCGGCCCAGCCGGGCCGAACCCGTATGCATCAACAACTGGGCCGGCGCATGGTTGAACTGATCGGTATGCATGGCTTTTAGAAACGTAATGTCATCGACGACGCCCTGTAAATGGGGCAGTAAATCAGAAACCCAGGCGCCCGATTGACCGTACTGGCCAAATTTCCCCTGTGGACCCAGCATTTTGGGAACGCCCCGAATGAAGGCAAATTTCTTTCCTGTCAGCAACTCCTGCGGGCAGTCCTTACCGTTGTACTTCACTAATTCGGGCTTATAATCGAACAGCTCCAGTTGAGAAGGCGACCCCGCCATGTGGATGTAAATCACCCGTTTGGCTTTTCCAGAAAACTGGGCCGGGCGCACTGCCATCGGCGATCCGTCGGCATTGACCGGGGCAGCAGACGCCCCTACTCGATCATCAGTTTTACCCGCAAAACCACAGCTTTCCAGGAATGAACCCAGGGCCATCGCACCGAGTCCAGTAGAGCAGGTATGCAAAAAGTGCCGACGCGTTTCGCGTTGCAGAGCAGCCTGTTGGAGTTCTTGCAGGAGTTTGTTCATGGAGTAACGCTGGCTTTCACCCGCGATTTAAATCAGGAATGAGTTGAGAAAAATGCATCTTGCACACCCTGTGGCGGGTCGCCTGCTGCCTTTATTGCTTGGTAATCACTTCGTCCAGATTGAGCATGGTATTGGCCGTAACGGTCAGGGCAGCCAATTGCGGACTAGCCTCTGCTCTGGCCAGTAATTTCCGGGCATCAGCTGGATGCTGCTTGTAATACGTTTCGGCTTTCTGATAAAGGCTAACCAGCACGGCCAGTTTATTGGCTGACGGATTTCGCTGCGTTACCTGGTGAAAGCCAGCCTGAATCTGTTGCGTCGGCGTCCTGCCTCGTTTCAGCATCGAAGCCGCCAGTGTTTGCGCCGACTCGACAAACACGGGGTCATTCAAGGTAACCAGGGCTTGTAAGGGCGTATTGGTGCGAATGCGTCGTACCTGGCAAAACTCCCGGCTCGGACTATCGAAAGTGAGCATGGATGGATACGGCGCTGTGCGTTTCCAGTACGTGTATACGGCCCGGCGGTAGCGGTCGGCTCCGTCACTCAGTTTCCAGCTTTCCCCAGTGTAGGGCGATTGCCAGATCCCTTCGGGTTGCATCGGTTTCACGCTCGGGCCAAATCGCTTACTGCTTAACAAACCACTCACGGCCAGTGCCTGATCCCGCACCTGTTCAGCCGTCAGCCGTACGCGTGGCCCTCGTGCCAGCCAGCGATTAAACGGATCGCTGGCTAGTACATCCGCCGTAACCTCCGAACGCTGTCGGTACGTGGCCGACAGAACCATCCGTTTCAAAAGCCGCTTCATCGACCATTGATCGGTTTCCATAAATTCAGCCGCCAGATAATCCAGCAGTTCCCGGTGGGTGGGCTGAATCCCCTGCGTACCTAAATCTTCGACCGTTTCAACTAAGCCGGTGCCAAACAGCTGTTCCCAAAACCGGTTCACAGCGACTCGGGCCGTTAGGGGATGATCCCGGTTGACCATCCACTGAGCGAGGCCCAGGCGGTTGCGGGGTACAGGCTTGCCATTCGTATCGGTCGGTAAGGATGGTAACGATTTGGGGACGTCCGGTTGTACGCGTTTTCCTTTTACCATCCAGTTCCCTCGCTCAAAAATGTGGGTTTTCCGGGCTAGGTCACCCTTCGCTTCAAACAAAACAGGGGTAGATTCTGGCTCAGCATTCAGAACAGCCTGAAGCTTACGATCCATCTCGCTCAAGGTAGTAGCCGACGTGCCAGGTAAGGCAGGGCGAAACGATACCCACTTAATCAGGGTCCACTCTTTGGGCTGAGCTGGATTATCTAGCGTTACGTAGAGATGATGACGTCCGGAGAGTTTCGGAAGTGCATAGACCATAACCGTGTCATTCCACTGATTACCGGTTTTGGGAACGGGTATTGTCAGCAAGGCCGGGCCCGTTGGATTGTCCTGATGGAGTGTTAGAACGGCTTTGTCAGCCTTTGTCCCTATAGCCATAATCAGCCGGTTAGTCCCCGTCAGGTTGATATTCCGGATTCGGGCCGAGCCCCCGTGCTGAACCCCAAAAAATTTGGCATCCAGCAGCGATGCATTCACAAATTGATCAAAATCGTGTGAGTTTATTTTGGGTTCGGTTAGCCGGACAAAATTAACCCAGTCCTGCACCTGCTGCGGCTGCCTGGTGTGCGTTGTCAGCCAGTTTTTTAAGGCACTGACTTTAACGGAATCCTCACCGCTGAAGAAGCGTAACGTGGGGGTATCCGTCGTGACATCTTCATCGCGGGTATTATTAAAGAATGCCAGGTATTTGTAGTATTCGTCGTGCGTAAACGGATCATAGGGGTGGCTGTGGCATTGCACACAGCCAAACGTAGTGCCCTGAAATACATCCCAGGTCGTGTTGACCCGGTCAATGACGGCGGCCGTCCGGAACTCCTCGTCCTGCGTACCCCCTTCATCATTATTCATGGTGTTGCGATGGAAGCCCGTGGCAATCAACTGATCATCCGTCGCATTCGGCAGTAGGTCGCCCGCCAGTTGCTCAACCGTAAACTGGTTATACGGCTTATCCTGATTAAAGGCATTGATGACCCAGTCGCGGTAGCGCCAGATTTTTCGTTCGGTGTCTTTTTCATACCCTTTAGAGTCGGCATAGCGGGCCAGGTCGAGCCAAAGGGCTGTCCAGCGTTCACCGTAGGCCGGTGAGGCCAGCAGTCGGTCCACTACGTGTTCATAAGCATTGGGCGACTTGTCGTTGAGAAAAGTGGAGACTTCCCGCTCCGTGGGTGGCAAACCCGTAAGGTCGAGTGAGACCCGGCGGATGAGCGTTGTACGATCCGCTTCGGCTGAAGGGTGCAGGTTTTGTTCCCGAAGTTTCTGGATCACAAAAGGATCAATTTCATTTTTGACCCAATCCTGTTCGGGGCTATTGCCTAGCCCTAGCCGACTCCAGAACGTACCGACAGCGGGAACGTCGGGTTTTTCGATCCGGGTATATGCCCAGTGATCGCCCCACTTGGCGCCCTGATCGATCCAGTTCCGAAGCAGGTCAATCTCTTCCGGTTTTAGGGGAGCTGCCTCTAGTGGCATTCGCTCCATATGATCGGTCAGCGTCAACCGACGTATCATTTCACTGGCGTCGGCATCACCCGGCACGATGGCTGGTTTGCCCGACTTCGTTCTGGCTACGGCTTCATGCCGGAACAGAACTGAAAAGCCTCCTGCTTTTTTAACCCCTCCGTGACAGGCAATGCAGTTTTTATTCAACAGTGGTTTGACCTGCGTATTGAAGTCAACACGCTTCCCGAATAAGCCCAGAAAGGAGGATAAGAGCAACCCCGTCCCGACAATTACGCCACTAAAGACAATTACGTTTGGTTTCATGCGCTGAGAACAGTCAATGTATTGACTCAGCACAAATCTAAGTAGCAATAATCCAAGGCGGAATGGAGCAAATTTTGCTTTTCATGGATAATCTTACGATTTTCGGTAGCTATCGTTTTCGGGACTGAAATAGTCTTAATGGGCCTTTGTTCGCCGAAACAATAAACAGACGATCCATATGGTGGTTGAGACCCACTATACTTTTGCAATCACCATCCGCCAGGAAACCACTTTGCGGAAAAAGTAATGGACGGAATCCTCCTTTTCCATCGCCTTTCAACAGCAACCCGGTCAGGGCATCGTACTGGCCAGCCACTGATTCTGCTTCGTAAGCATTACCAACTGCCAATACATCCAGCTTTCCATCTCGGTCAACGTCTTCAACCAGCAGGCTTTGAATGGGGCCCCATTGCGCCAGACTCGGCAATGGTTTCAGCCGGAAGTTACCACCCGTGTTTTCCAGCAACATGCTTTGCTGCTGACAAGCACGGAGCACGGTGCTGGCCTGCTGTTTTTCGAGCGGCAGGAGATCAGTGAGCTGAGCTTTTGCGTAGTTCGCGTAATTGGTGAACTGTTTTTTTATCAGTGGCAACTGACGGCCCAACTCATCGCGGGAAGCAATGGGATATTCAATCCCCTGCAAATAATACGTAGCGATGGCATCCAGCCGACCATTCCCGTCGTAATCGCCCGCATAAATTCGCATGGGCTGACTGGGCGATACGCGGTAACGACTATTCAACCCCATATTGCCCAGCACAAAATCAGGATCGCCATCGTGGTCAAAATCACCGGCCCGAATGCAATTCCAGAAGCCTTCCGATCCCTCCAGCGATTTCATGGGTAAACGGGAAAGTTTACCCTGATTGTTTTTGAGTACCGTGATCGGCATCATTTCGCCAACGACGATCAGGTCCGGCCAGGCATCCCGATCCACATCACTCCATACGGCATCCGTCACCATGCCAACCGTTCGCAGGGCCGGTCCTAGTTCATCCGTTACGTCAAGGAAACGTCCCTGTTCGTTTTTGAGTAGATAACTCTCGCCCGGCATGGGGTACTGTAAGGCCCGAAGCCGTCCGCCCCGAAACAGATCCAGATCGCCGTCTTTATCAAAATCGACGGCTACGACGCATGAGCCACTGTGCCGAATGGGCGGTAACCGGTCGACGGTGAGGGTAAATTTCCCTTTGCCATCATTGAGGTACAGCCGATCCTGATAATAAGCCGAGCCATCGTAATATTCATTCGAGCCACTCACAATGTACAGATCATTGTCACCATCCCCATCTGCATCGAACAAAAGAGCCCCGACGTCTTCTTCATCTTTCGGCTGGGATTCATCAGTATATGCCTTCTCGACAAAACGACCGGCAGCTGTTTGAATCAGTAATTTTCCATAGTGCCGGAACGCTCCACCGATAAAAAGATCCTCCAGGCCATCACCGTTTACGTCGCCCGTTGCCAGTTTCGGTCCCTGCTGCGAAAGCTTGTGCGGTAATAACGGCTCCTGATTGTAGTCCAGATATGATTCTTCCTGATGAGTGTAGCTAAGGCCGGATGAACGCGTTACGTCGGTCAGTATCGTGGGTTGTCCTGTTTTTGGTTGTTCCGAAATGCGTTGTGCCTGTTGGTAATTCAGGGTCACAAGACGGTCAATTGGGAGATTTTTTTGCGTCTGCGATTTCCCATCGGGCCAAACAATACGTAGCGAATCAACGCGGTTTGCCGAGCCCAGTCCGAAATGGATAACGTAATCGCTCGATGACTGATACCCACGCGTAACGGCCTGATGGTACGTCTGTGTCATCCCGTTGCTGTAAAGTGTTAGGTCGGTGCCCAGCCCAAACGGATTTTGGGCTGGACCCTGTAGCTTTAGCTGGACGTAATGCCGATTTGTCGTATTGTTTTGCAGGATATAGGCGTCTTTATTGATGTTGTTGACAATCAAATCCAGATCGCCATCCCGGTCGAGATCGGCGTAGGCAGACCCATTCGACAAGGACGTTTCCGAGCCGAACCACGTAGCCGTAACATCGTCGAATGTCAGGTTATGTTGATTGCGAAAAAAGCGGTTTGTCTTCTCGATACTGGGCATTTTAGGCGCTCCCTGTCGCAAATACGCATTAATCTGCTCCGGTGATCGACTTCCCCCTGCGCAAACTGGTCGTTAAAGGACACAAAATCCAGATCGGTAATGTCGCGCAGGTAGCCGTTGGTGATGAACAGATCGCGCCAGCCGTCATTATCCAGATCCGCCAGGAGTGGTGACCAGCTCCAGTCGGTAGCCGAGACACCTGCAAACTGCCCAATTTCTGAAAAAACCATCCGACCATCAGGTGCCTTGCCCCCGTTTACCTGAAGCATATTCCGCATAAACTGGGGATGGTAGCCCTGCTGCAGAATACTCTCAAATTGCTGGTAATTAGCCGGACCCGCCATTTTCTTGCGCTGTTCATTGTCTGCCGGAAGCATATCGGCCACAACGACATCCACCAGCCCATCGTTATTGATATCAGCGGCATCGCACCCCATCGAAAACTGACTGTGGTGCTTGAAAAACGTTCTACTAACTTCCTTAAACGATCCATTCTGGTTGTTGATGTACAGAAAATCGTTCGCCAGAAAGTCGTTCGCTATGTAGATATCTTCCCAGCCATCCTGGTTGAAATCGGAAACTGTAATACCCAGCCCAAATCCGTCGTGCAGAATACCCGCCGATTTCGTTACGTCGGTAAAGTGTGGGCCACCGGCACCCGAATCGTTCCGAAAGAGTTTATCGTTCGCCAGACCAGAACCATCGGCAATAACGGGCGTCACCTGGTTAGGATTGCGGATCAGATTCGTGCTGGTCAGCAGATAAACGTCCAGATCACCATCCTTATCGTAGTCCAGAAAAGCCGCCTGATTGGTGTAGCTGGTGTCGGCCAGCCCATATTGTTCAGCACGTTCCTCGAACCGAAGCGACGCATCGTTCGCTTTTCCTCTGTTGATATAGAGTTGATTTTTACGGCGATTTCCAGGATAATTTCCCGATTTGCAGACGTAGATATCCAGCAGTCCGTCGCTGTTCACATCCGCCATTGTTACGCCCGTTGACCAGCCCCCTTTTTTAATTCCGGCCTTGTCGGTAATATCTTCGAACCGCGGATGATCGGAACCGGGTTTGGTAATATTCAGGAATAGCCGGTCGCCCACCTGATTGCCGGTGAAGTACAGATCGGGTAAGTTGTCGTTATTCAGATCACCCACCGCAACACCCCCGCCGTTGTAAACGTAGTAATAATCAACCAGATTAACCGTATCGTTTTCGGTAACGGTGTTTTGAAAATGGACGCCCGATTCTTCGGGCGAGAGGGAGGTAAAGAGCGTCTTTGGTTTTTGTTCGCAAGCTACCAGGCTTCCGAAAACCAGCAACAATACTACGTACTTCATACAGGGAAAGGTCGCTAAAAAACGATAAACAAAAAAGGGCTTGTTTAAGCCCTTTTTTGTTTATCTGGTCTTACTTCCACAGATCGTTTTGGGTCACGTTTGTATTGCCCTGCAGTTCTTTCAGCGGCAGTGGCAGCACATAATCCCTGGCTTTCAGGGTTCGCCCAACGGCATATTTGGTAATGTAATGTTTGATATGATCGCCCAGGTAATCCGGCGTTCCACCGAACTTGCTTTTACGTCGGAGTTCCGGATACATTACCTGTTCGAAGACAAACTCCTGTTCTCGCTCTTTGATAATCGCATCACGCAGAGCTGCCTGGCTCAGGCCACTCAGCGCAGCCAGACCAGCGCGAGCCCGTACTTTATTGATACCCATGAATTTATCACCCTGCCCGCTTTCGTTACAGGCTTCAGAATGGCCAAGCATGATGTCGGCCAGACGCAGATAGATGGTATTCTTTTCGGTGTTGTTGTAGTTAATGCCTAACTCCACCAGTTTGCCAGCCCAAGCTTTGCCAAAAACCATCTGGGAAGGATCGTTTGGATTGGCATCTGTCTTCACGATACCCCCAAAACGCGAGAGGTTGAAATCAGCCGTTGGACTCCATTTTACGATTGGGTATTGCCCATTGATTTTTCCGAGCCGACCCGTAGGATACGACTCAATAAACGTAGCGTCGATACGCTTGTCTTTGCTATCGTACGAAGCCCGGAACTCCTGCGTCGCACTTAACCAGCTCCAGCCTGCACCACCCAGTTCACTGGGATAATCTTCTGGGTTGAAGTGCGCCGAATGCACCGCCCATTCGCTGGCATTGGCGGCCGCCGAAACCTGTCCTTCGAAGAGCCGCTCCCCCTGGTTTTCGTGGGCAAGATCGAAATTGTAGCCAAAGTTGTCGAAGAGCTGCAGCCCGCTGTTGTTGATTATCTCCTCACCCGTAGCTTTGGCATCAGCCCATTTTTCGTCCCAAAGCTGGGCTTTCATCAGAATGGCTTTGGCGGCCCATTTAGTGGCTCTCCCTGCATCTGCCCCTGTATACGAAGCCGGCAATACGTCAGCTGCAGCTTTGGCATCGGCATAAATCTGATCAATCACCGCCCGTTTACCGCCCGCGTTGGTAGGAAGTTCACTAATCCCTTTCGTCGATTTGGTGGTCAAAGGCGGATTATCGAAATAACTGAGCAGCCCGTAGTAATAAAATGCCCGCAGAAACTGGGCTTCGGCTTTTGACCGTTTTACCAGCGCGTCGTTGGTTGGGTCTTTCATCGCATCAGCGGTTTCGATGATGGCATTCGCCCGGTTGATAGACCGGTAACTGATTTGCCAATACGCTTCGATGTATTCATCGGCATTGCTGACGTTGCCCAGGTTGTATTGAAGGGGTCCTTTTTCCCAGCCAATCTGGTCGCCCGTCAAGCACTCGAATACGTAGCGGTCATAAAAGTAGCCCGAGTAGCCCGAGTTGAGATCATCGTAGATCCCGTTGACACCTAATTGCAGTTCCGTTGCCGACTTATAAAACGTATCAGGATTAATGAAGTCGGGGGTTTCTTTTAAATCCGAACAACCAATACCCGTTGCCATAACGGCAAGCGTGAGCAGGTATTTCATTCGGGGGGATATCGTAAGGTTCATTGTGTCTAAGTGATTGAAGAGTGCTGAATTTATATACCAAGGTTTACACCGACCGTCATCATTTTGGCGCGCGGATACGCATCGTAATCGTCGCCCCGGTTCAGGTTATTCTGCCCCTGGTTGTTCACTTCCGGATCGAAACCTTTGTAGTTGGTAATCAGGAAAAGATTCTGACCGCTGACATAGATCCGTGCGTTGCGAATGATCTTGTTCTGCAGCGGTAGTGTATAGCCCAGCGCGATATTCTGCAGGCGAACAAAGGAGCCATCCTGGATAAAGAATGACGACCGGCGGAAGGAAATAAAATCCCGGCGACCATCAACGATGGGACGAGAAGCCCCTGTATTGGTGGGTGTCCACGAATCGGTCAGGATGGACCCGATCTGATTGATTTTCTGGACGCCATCCCCCATTTCAGACTGTTGCAGGTTGCGAACCTGATTGCCCTGAACACCCCGGAAGAAAATTGAAAAATCGAAGTTTTTGAACTTGACACTTGAATTCAGCCCCCAGGTAAACTTCGGATTCGGGTTGCCCAGAATGACATAATCATCAGCCGTGTATTTACCGTCGCCGTTCACGTCTTCATATTTCGGGTAGCCAGCTTTGGCGGCAAAGCTTTTTCCTTCTTCGTCACTTTGGAACAGACCCGTGTATTTATACCCTTTCCAGGTACCTATCGGGTTACCCGCTTCGACCCAACTTCCGAAAATACCCAGGTGACCGCTGGGGCTGCTGGCGAAGAAGGGTGTGCTTTTGCCCAGGTCCGTGATTTCGTTTCGTAAAATCGATACGTTTCCGCTTACGTCCCATTTGAAATCCTTACTATTTACAATCTTATAATTTGTCGAGAATTCTACCCCTTTATTCGACAGCGATCCGGAGTTCAGCATGATGGTGCTGAAACCAGTGCTTTGCGGAATCGAAACATCGAGCAGCAGGTCGGTCGTTTTGTTGCTGAACACGTCGAAAGTCATCGACAGCCGGTTGTTGAGGAAAGCCAGGTCCAAACCCAAATTCAGCATGGCCGTGCTTTCCCATTTCAAATCGGGGTTGGCAATGCGGTCGGGACCATAGCCCGCTACCAAGCCACTACCAAACACGTAATTATAGGGAACCAAACCACCCAGCGAACGATAAACCGGAATCTGGGAGTTACCTGTCAGACCGTAGCTGGCCCGGAATTTGAGATCGTTAAAGACTTTGCTTAAGCCTGAACCCTGAAAGAATTTCTCATTCACAACCCGCCAGCCAATGGCTCCCGAGGGAAAGGTAGCCCACTTATTATTCGGCCCGAATTTCGATGATCCATCCCGGCGGAAGGTTACAGTAAGCAAATAACGGTCGTTCAGGTTATAGTTGACACGGCCCAGCATCGACTGCAATGTCCAGTCCAGGCGACCGGAAAACGGGATCTGCGGTTTACTGCCATTCTGCATGTTCACAGACAGCGCATCGTCGGAAGGCAGACCACGTGTAACCATGGAATTGAACAGATTGCTTTCCTGCTGATACGTATACCCCAGCGTTACGTCCAGATTATGGCCCGGTGCCACCTGCTTGTTATAACTCAGAATGTTTTCATTCAGCAAACTACTTACGTTCCGGTTGGCTCGTTCTAACTGACGACCGTATTGCCGCCCGGTATAGGTAAAGTTGTTATAAAACGTCGTCCGATTGGCCGTCACGATGTCGGCGCCAAGACTGGTTCTGAATTTAAGTCCATCCAGAATATTGACCGTCAGGGCCGTCGTTCCGAACAAGCGGTTGATATTGTCCCGGTCATAGCCTTCCACCGCTTCGGCGACTGGGTTAATATTGAACCGCTGATCGTAGCTGGGATAATTATACGCCCCGTTTTGATCATAAACGGCCACGGTTGGGTCCAGTCCCAGCGCAGTAATGATGATCCCCCCGGACCACCCCGGTCGGTGGCCACGTTGCTGTTGCCCGTCCGGTTATAAGACCAGCTGTTGCTTAACGTAGCGCGGCCATTCAAAAAATCGTTATCAAGATTTAACCGAAAGCCGTAGCGTTTGAAATACGTATTCTTGACAATTCCTTTGTTATCCAGGTAGTTACCAACAAAAGCGTAGCGCATCCCTTTATTACCCCCCGTAAACGATAGCTGGTGGCTAGACAGCCCACCCGTTTGAGTGACAGCATCCATCCAGTTTGTGCCTTGTCCGATCTGGCTGATCTGGGCGTCGGTAAAACGAGGACTGCCTCCCTGGCTTTTTTCCAGTAGATTCAGGTAGCGGGCGTAATCGGCCCCATTCAGGACGTCGATCTTACGGGAAATGGTCTGTACGGAGTAAGAGCCTTCATAATCGACCCGGCTTTGACCTTCTTTACCCCGTCTAGTCGTAATCAGTACTACGCCATTGGAACCGCGAGAGCCATAAATCGACGTAGCCGACGCATCTTTCAGAATTTCAATCGACTCAATTTCGTTGGGGTTGATGGTCGCCATCGCATTACTGGACTGCCGGTTACCCGACGTACCCATAGCCGCATTATCGGGATACATTGGAAAACCATCAATGACATATAACGGCTCGCTGCCACTGTTGATGGAATTGGCCCCCCGAACCCGAATGGAAATACCGCCCCCGGGAGCCGCCGAACTTTGCGTGACCTGCACACCCGGCGCCCGCGATTGAATGGCCTGATCGACCGACACAACGGGCATTTCCTTGATCGCATCGGCTTTGATCGTGGCGACAGACCCCGTCAAATCACTTTTTTTCACCGTTCCGTACCCAACAACTACAATCTCCTCTAAGCTACGGGTATCAGGCGCCAGTTTCACCGTAAAGTCAGTCCGACTGCCTACTGTGGCTTCCTGGGTGATGTAGCCCACATAACTAAATACCAGCGTTTCGTTTCCGGCTGCGTTGATGCGAAACGTACCCGACGCATCCGTTGTTGTTCCCCGGGTTGTGCCTTTGACCGAAATCGTGGCACCCGGAATCCCTTCGTTCTGTTCGCTGACCACCTTGCCAGAAATCGGGGTCTGGGCAAATGAAGCGAGGGACATTAAAACCAGCAAACAGGCCGTTTGCAGGTAACGTACATAACTGAGCATAGGTTTGAAATTTAGGAATTGAGGAAAAACAAGATTAAATAAGTGAAGGCAAAGAAATAAATAGACGTAAAAGTCAAATCCTTATTCAATAAATTCTATTCTCACAAAATTGATCAACCACAGGCCCTAAATCAATGGAGGTAATTTTGATAAAGATGGACTATTTAACGAAAAATTAATCAGCAGCTGATGGCTGAATCTGTAAGGGGTAGCCTGGCACCCTGACTATAAGGAAGATACAAAACTCAATGGGGCCATCACTTAACAAAACCGACTCGACAACATGGTTTAAAAAACAAATGGGCAAGTCTACTCTTTATTATAGACTATGGATAAAATTGGATTAGTTGTGGGAGCAACGGGTATTACGGGCTCAAACCTGGCCGAAAAGCTGATTACTGAAAAATGGATTACTTACGGACTTTCCCGTCATCCAGACCTGACAATACGGGAGCTGATCCCAGTGGAAGCCGATTTGTTGGACCTAGACAGTTTGACGAATGCGCTGGCAGACAGCAGACCGACCCACGTATTTTTTACCAGCTGGATGCGCCATGATACCGAGGCTGAAAACATCCGGGTCAACAGCTTGATGGTTCGTAACCTGCTACAGGCTTTATCAGCGAAGAAGACAGTACAGCATGTGGCACTGGTAACGGGTCTGAAACACTATCTGGGGCCGTTTGACGCCTACGCCAAGTCGGGAACCCTACCCCTGACACCTGTACGGGAAGAGCATCCCCGCCTAGCCATCGATAATTTTTATTACGCTCAGGAAGATGCCGTTTACGAAGCCGCAGCGCGGGATGGGTTTAGCTGGAGCATCCATCGTCCTCATACGGTTATTGGCAAAGCGGTAGGCAACCAGATGAATATGGGTATGACACTGGCCGTATATGCCAGTATTTGCAAAGAAGCGGGACGACCCTTCCGCTTTCCCGGTTCATCTGCCCAGTGGAACGGTCTTTCTGATGTGACTGATGCGCGCGTGCTAGCCGAACAGTTGATTTGGGCATCTACGACTGAAGCTGCCCGGAATCAGGCTTTCAACGTCGCTAACGGAGATGTGTTTCGTTGGAACTGGCTATGGGGACAACTGGCAGACTGGTTTGGTATTGAAGCCGTAGGCTACCAAGACACGATTCACCCACTGGAAGCCGAACTATCGCAGGACGGACCCATCTGGCAGGAAATGGCCGCAAAATACAAGCTAAACGAACCTGATTTAAACCGACTGGCTTCTGCCTGGCATACAGACTTAGACTTGAGTCGTCCAATCGAAGTAATGACGGATATGGCAAATAGCCGAAAACTAGGGTTCACCCGCTATCAGGATACCAGAGAAACCTTCTTCGATTTGTTCGAAAAACTCCGGGTTGAGAAATTTATTCCCTAACGCTAAAATGAAGCGCTTCCTCTACCTGTTTCGGATAGTCAGTTTCGGATGATTTTGCTATGTGTTTTTTCCCTTGTTAATGAGACGTAGCTAATGGGCACGTTCGCGTTACGTTTACGCCTTCTGCAGACTTATGGATTTATAGGGTCAGAAATTGAAAAGTGGTTTTTGACGAATACACTTCTGAAGGATTTAGAATCGTAGTTGGAAATTCGGGGTGGTTCGGACTATCTGGAAAAGACTGCGTTTCCAGAGCGACCGCCCCGTGCTTTTGGTATAATGTATTTTGAGCACCAGTCGCAGAACCATTCCACCAATTTGCCGTATACACCTGTAAGCCCGGTTTTGTTGTAAACACGTTTAACAAACGGCCCGAAACTGGCTCGTATAAGGTTGCGCAGGCCCGTTCATCTTCCTTGTTCTTGTCTAAAACGTAATTAATGTCATAACCCCTGTCCACGGGCAAGTCATGGATATCATCTCCTATCAGTTTTGATTTTCTAAAATCATAGGGCGTCCCTGCTACCGACCTGATTTCACCTGAAGGGACATTATATTCATTTTTGACCGTATAATTCTCCGCATTTACGGTCAAAAAATGGTTGTAAATAGTCGACTGGGCAAAGCCCGAGAGATTAAAATAAGAATGATTGGTTAAATTGATAATAGTAGGTTTGTCGGTAGTCGCGGTGTACTGAATTATGAACTTATTAGCCGCTGAAAATGAAAACGTTACAGCAATCTGTAGATTACCCGGATACCCTTCTTCCCCATCTGTACTTACGTAGTGCATGACAAGGCCATCAGTTGAGTCATCGGTCTTCCAGATTTGTTTATCGAACCCTCTAGTTCCACCGTGCAAATGGTTGACTCCATCATTACGCGCCAATTGGTACTGCTTTCCATCGAGTTTGAATTCGCCGAATGCAATTCGGTTAGCGAATCTCCCGACTGTGCAGCCTAAATAATTAATATCGCTTTTATAGTCCTCTACCGAATTAAAACCTGCCACTACATTTTGCTTTTTCCCTTCTCTATCAGGCACCTTCATTGATACAATTGTGCAGCCATAATTACACACAACAACGTCGATAACGCCATTGCTTAACGTAAACAACTGTACACCGTTCGGTTGTTTTATTTCATTCATGGCTGTAGTGATTATCCCAATGCGTTGATAATTAACCTTTTGCTGTATTTAGCATCCTACTTTCTTTCCAGCTCATTTACACCTTATCCGCTTTTGCAGATCCGGGTAACTCCACTAATCGACCTACTTTTCTGATTAGCGTCCTGATCTGTAATAAAAGATGTAATCCCGGCCAAGCTGGCAATAGGCGTTCAGTCAAATGGTCAGTGACCAATAAAAACGTCTTCTAATTCTTCAAGGGTTTTGCCTTTGGTTTCGCGCACCTGGCTCTTAATAAACCAAAAACCTATCAGGCAAATCCCTGCATACAACCAGAAAGGGCCGTATGTACCAATAAGTTGGGCCAGGATGGGAAAGGTAAAGACTAGAACAAAATAGGCGCCCCATAAAGCCAATATCGCCACCGACGTAGCGGCTGAGCGAACCCGGTTAGGAAATATCTCCGAGATAAGCACCCAGGTCACAGGAGCCAGTGAAGTGGCATAGGTACTAATGGCCAGCAACACAAAAATGGACAGTAATCCTGGCGTAGCGCCCGATTTTAATAAAAGAGCAATAACAACGTAAAGCAGCGCCAGACCAAATGATCCCACAAGCATCAGTGGCTTACGGCCTAGTTTATCTACTTGCCACATAGCCAGTAGGGTAAACAGAAGATTGACGATTCCGATGGCGACCGTCTCAAACAACTGACGGTCCAGATCAGCCCCTACGGTTTCGAAAATGGTGGACGTATAGTTGAAAACGACATTGATGCCACAGAGCTGCTGAAAGATAGCGAGTCCCATACCAAGGCCAACGGCAGAACGTACACCTGGATCGAGAAGGGCAGCGAAAGATGGCTTAGGTTGATTCGTCAGGGATTTTTGCACAGCAGCTACCGTTTCCTGGGCAAACGTGATTCCCCCAATCCGTTCTAAAATAGCCTCGCCCTGCTGGCTTTTCCCCTGTTGAATGAGCCAGCGAGGACTTTCAGGTAGCCAGAACACACCCACCAGGAAGAGTAAAGACGGCAAAGTACCTAGCCCAAACATCCACCGCCAGGCCTCGGGTCCGTTATCAGCCAGCGCGTAGTTGACCAGGTTAGTGATAAGAATACCGACGACGATTGTCAACTGATTTATCGACACGTTACGTCCCCGAATTTCGGCGGGCGACACTTCCGCAATGTATAGTGGACTCAGCATGGAGGCCATCCCTACTCCAATACCGGCAATAAAACGCATGGCAATAAAGATGGACAATGAACCGGAAAAAGCCATTCCTAAAGACGATAACCCGAAAACGGCAGCTGCTGTCATCAATGCTGGTTTACGACCTAGTCTGTCAGCAAGCCTTCCGGCTACTAAACAACCCACCATGCAACCCAGTGCCAGGGACCCCGTTAGAAAGCCCTCCCACCAGGCGTTCAGACCAAATACGGTACGTAGAAACGGCAAAGCTCCTGAAATAACGGCGAAATCAAACCCAAATAAATAACCGCCTAACGCGGAGATGAATGAAATTCTGAAAGAATAGCGCGCATTAATTCGAGTCTCATCCATGGGTATTCAGTTAGAATATTCCTTTTTTTGTTGCAAAATTGCAAGCTACCCCGTTAACTTTACATACCGATTCTTACGAAAAAGATGGATAATTTTAGGGGAGCTACGACTATATGGCTAAGAAAAGAGAAGGGTTCGCCGGACAAAGGAGTGCAATCTTACCGGCGGACCTGTTGAAGCAGATTGTCGTTCATCCTCTCTGCGAAGCGTTATATATTACGGATATTGGTTATTACCCAAATGCCGCCTTTCATGACCGGGAACGGCGTCGGGGTAGTCAGCAGCATATTTTAATTTACTGCGTACATGGAAATGGCTGGTATCAGATCGACAAAGAAAAGCATATCGTCAGTGCCAATCAATTCTTTGTTTTACCCGCCAACGTAGCCCACCGGTACGGCGCTGACCGCCAAAATCCATGGACCATCTACTGGGTTCATTTTACGGGCAGCCGGTCGTCAGATTTTCTGAAATTTCTAAATCGGGAACAGAATGGCCTACCCGTAACAGTGCCCCCCGTGACGAACGATTCCAATTATTTGAAGACATTATTGCGCACGTCGAGATGTCCTATAATGAGGAGAATATGGTGTACGCCAATCATGGTTTCGCGCACTTTCTAACCACCTTCAATAATTCAGTTTACCGGCCTGCCGATCGTTCTTCAGCCGAGCAGGACCCGGTGAGCCGAACCATTACGTACATGCGTCAAAAACTGGATAAAACGCTGACGTTAGAAGAACTAGCCGAGGTCGCAGGAATGTCTACCTCCCATTATTCGGCTGTGTTTCGCAAAAAAGTACAAAGTGCTCCTATTAGTTTTTTTACATTTCTGAAAATACAGCAGGCCTGTCGTCTTCTACAGAACACCAGCCTGCGAATAAAAGAAGTAGCCTATCAGATTGGGTATGACGATCCGTATTATTTCAGCCGGGTTTTCACGGGGGTTATGGGTACATCCCCACGTAACTTCCGGATGTCGAACAAAAATTAAGTCTCGTTACGCCAGTGCGTCACCAGTAAAATAAAAAACTGGCAACAGGTTCTCAGACAAAACGTCTACGGCCTGTTGCCAGTAAGCATTACCAACCTATAACAAAACAATCAAACGGTTTGCCCGGCTAGGAAGTCCACCATTTTCTTATGTCGCGCGGCACCCTGATGATTGGCATCTAGCACCAGAATCTGATCGAAATACTGAATAGCACGGGCTGTATGACCATTCCCCAATCCTAAATGGCCTAACCCCATCAGATACTGGCAGTGGATTCGATTTTTCTCGTTCAAATCGGCTTCGAAGACCAATAGATCAGGCAGGGATACAGCGAAGTAATCTAGCTTTACTACGTCGTGAAAGTGGTTTTCGCCAAATTCGATGAGCCGGTTGAAAAGTTGTTCGGCTTTTTGCAGCTCGTTTAACTTCTTCCAGGCAAGGCCCTGATAAAATAGTTTGTCGGGCTGCTGGTCGTTATAATAAATTGCCTGCTCGGGTTGGTCAAGGCCAACAGTCGCCCGTTCGAACCATGTTCTGGCCGTCGGCAAGTCATTCATCCCTTCATAGGCCAGCCCTTTGAGGTAAAAAATATCGTTTTCCTGAACGCCGAATAGTTTACCCTCACCCAGGCTGGTGGGATAGGTTTCGGCCTCCGTCAATAAGGCGAGTGCCTCGGCAAAGCGTTCATCAATCAGAGCTTGTTTAGCTAGCTCTAGCTGACTGATTAAATACTGTTCGACTACTCTACCTTCTCCGCCTTCCCAGGGATGAAACTGCCGGTTTTTCAGTAATGTACGTGCCGTTTCATAATCACCTAACTGGTTATATAGCGTAATCCGCTCCAGGTATAAATCGTCGCGCTGTTCACTTACAGTACGATGATTCTCCAAGAAGGACAGCCGTTCAGTTGGCGGATGATTCAGTTTTTTGTACAGCTGATCAAGTTCCATCAACACGCGGGCATCCGTCGTGTCCAGCGAATATGCTTTTTCCAGAGCCTCTAACGACTTGAGCGCATCCCCACGTTTGTTGAAATACGCCAGCGCCAGGTTCCGAAACACGGTTGGAAACGTATCATTTAGCGATGCTGATCGCTCCCAACAGCTAATGGCCTCATCGTATTGACGGTTTGCATACCAGAAGTTACCCAGGAAATAATTAGCGTGGGCATCCGCAGGGTTCTGCCCGATAGCCCACTTCAACAGAACACACTCCTCCAGCCGATTCGGAAAGACAAAGTCTGGGCTGGTTAACGAGGCTTTTTGCAGCCACAATGCCACTTCATGCGTCTTTTTTCTTGATACGCGAAGAGGGCAAGAAAATAACAGACGATGGGATAGGCTGGTAAATCGCTTTGGACGTACTGATTGAGTACAGCACTGGATTCGTCGAAAAGACCTGCCTGCGCATAATCCAGCGCGTATTCGATGTAGTTATGTACGTGCCCACGCATGAGCGAAGTATACGCCTGTAAGTTCTCGGCACTCGGCTCTATCAGGTACCGCTCGTATAGACACCCCATGTTGAAGGGATCTAGCGTTAAGGTATCGTCAATCAGTTGTCTGGCTTGAGTTGTACGGGATAATTTTCGCAAGAGGGCTACTTTCAGATGGCGGGCCGCATGGCCATGCCAGTTACGTACCAGGGAGCGATCAATTCGTTCCAGAGCATGCGTGTAATCCCCTTTCCGAGTGTCGATACGGGCCAATTCCAGAAACGATGCGTCCTGCCAGGCCGCATTCCAGGTTGCTTTAAAAAAGGCATCGTACGCTTCTCCATAGCGGCTCTGCATCTTCAGGCATAAGCCCAGGTTGTAATATGCTTCCCCATCATACGGATTTGGGTTCCGCTGGGTCAACGTTTGTATAGCCTGCCGAAAGTAGGACTCTGCCTTAATAAATTGCCCTCGTTTGTAGTACCAAAGGCCCATAGCGTTGTTGCACCGGCTGTCTGCCGGATCACGACGCAAAGCTTCTTCATAGTAGTCCGTGGCCAAAAACGTAGCATGCCGATATTGCTCAATATGCTGCCCCGTCAGGAAAAGCTGCTCATTGTTTTCAACATCCTTTGGATCTTTAGCGGCCATTGCTGGCTGGGGAATTTCGTTTTCCATAACAGCATCAGGCTGGTAAGCAACCAGCTCATACCCCTGCTCTGTCAATACGCTTAAGCGGAGTGTTTCTGCGCAATCAACAGTATGGTTTAAAGTAAGCTGAAAAGGCAGTTCCGGTGATAGATCAAGCGTATGCCGAAAGATTTCCCGTCCATTGTCCGTCAACTGGATTACGGCATTCGAATAGAGACCCGTCGCGTAAGCACTGATTGTAAGTTCACCCGGTTGAATGCTCAGGTTGACGGCGGCTTCTTTTGTTGCGTTTTTGACCAGACCAATCTCACTGTACGGCATAAAATACTGCGTGAAGGTCCGTTCTTCATTGGGCATGATCCAGGAAAAATCTGGCTGATTATCCGTGAAAACCCCTGTCATTAGTTCGATATACGGCCCATCTTCGTCAGTTAAATTACGGTCCCAGGCATAGCCAAAGTCGCCGTTGCCCCAGGTCCATTGCTTTTTACCCGGTGAAACGTGATGATCCGCTACGTGCAGCAGTCCACCCCGGCTGTCGTGTTCATAGCCCCCCATGAAATTGTATTTCGAGGCCATAGCCATGTATGAGGTAGGAACCGGAATGTTTTTATAGCGCGAAATATCTGTTCCGGGTGCGTAGTCCACCTTATAGTACGTACCCTTAGCGATGGGAAACGAAGAGACGTCTCGTTTCCCATGGTCAAAAACGGCGTATACATCGGGGGAAGACCGATTGGTAGTCATCATTCACGGCAACGGCCGGATTTGCCCACCATAAAAATGTCTGCGGTAAGCTAGTTCGATTATACAACACCCCCCGGATTTCCAGATACGCCCGGTCAGGGTACAAAGTAAATCCGGCCATGCCTTTGGTGCGAAACATCCGCTCCACCTCACTCACCCAGACAGTTTTTGACCCATCCGGGCGTTCTTCTGTCGTAAAGTCGACTGGCTCGAACGTACTGGGCCGGTGGTGTTGCGGCCAGTTAAATTCAATCCCACCCGAAATCCAGGGACCCGTTAGCCCTACAAGGGCCGGTTTGATGACTTGATTATAATAGACGAAATGGCGATTTTTCACCTTATCATATGCCATTTGCACCCGTCCACCCAATTCGGGTAAGATCATTATTTTCAAATACTGGTTTTCCAGAAATAATCCCTGATAAACCTTTTCGTGCTTTTCATCCTCAATACGCTCGATGACCGCGTGGGGATAGACGACACCGCTACTACCCTGGTAAACTCGTTTTTCCAGAAACATCGGATTTTTCTCCGGGCTTCCAATTCCATAAGTCGGTATGGTGACGGCTTCCTGCCAGACACGTACTAGCTCACTCATTGTCTTAGTCAGAATTTAGGTTTATTTCTCGGCGGTTGGATAGGCAACAGTTTTTGCTTCGCTAAAAAGCGACTGCACTTTGGCGAGTTCGAGTTCCTGATTTGGATTGAATTTCGAACTGTTCATATATCGTAGTAAGCTATACTTCAATTGACGAGCAACCGGGCGTTTCGTCAGCTCGTTTTCCAAATCGACCGTGCACACTATCAATTTGCCTTTCCCGACCTTGCCCTCAAAGGCCAGTGCCAGGCGTCGGTTTTCAAACCAGGTGTCAATAGGCTGAATCAGGGGGCGCAGGCTGGTTGAGAATCCGTCCAGAATGACGGCTTGCGAGTGACTGACAATATCCTGCCATTGAAAATTGCTGTGCGATTCGGTGGGAAACGAAGCAAAAAGGGAATGTGCCGGATTACAGACTAAGCCCAACGTATGAGGAGCCTGGCCTTTGGTCCAGGACGTATTCCAAAATACCGAAGAAAATCCAATCTTGACCTCGGCTCCTTTGCCTTCTTTGACGTATCCATAAGGCAACAACAGTACCGAAGCCCCTTGCTGCATCCGCCGAATTACATCGTCGGTCAGCGACCGGGTGATTAGCACAGTACCCGTTTCCGCAGCCGGATCTATTCCGGCGGGATAAACCCAGACATCCCACTGATTACTCACGTCGCTCCCTTTCAGCGAAACGCTCAAAGTCAACTGTTGAGGAGATTTAATCATCGACAGCGGGATCTCGATAGTACCCACGGGCTGGGCATTGTCAATGCGGATTTTGTCTTTTGTGAAGTGGCCACTTCTTTTAACCGCGCCTTTCGCATCGGTCAACTGCCAAAGAACTGTCTGATTCGCTAATTCCGATGCACCAAAATGGGCAATCTCCAGATGTGCCGTCAGGGTTTGATTATTTTGGTAAATCAGTTTGTCCATTCTGGCCAGTAGTACCGTCTGGTTACAGAACCTCCGGTATTCGCGGGCGTTGGTGTAGGGTTTGGGCTCATAAAATGTATTCAGCGCGCCAACCAGGGCCGTACCCTGACCGGGAAAATCATGCAGTCCCAACAGTTGAAATCCGCCAAATCCTGGCGTGCGAAGGGCCGCTTCAATATCGGCTTTATAGCACAGAGTTTGCAACCGCCCGGATGCGTTTAAAAAAGCTTCCGCCTGATCGCCCATGCCATTTGCGGCCAGCGTCTCTTTGAAAATTTCGAAGTTGGTAGGCTTCATCACGCCCGTGTATTTGGCCATTTCATTGAAATTCGGATAGACGCACCATTGCCCAATTTCGTGGCTGACGTAAGGTGCTTTGACGGACTTTATCGTATCTCGCCAATCGTAGCTGGTTTGGGGTGCCAGCCGGTTGATAATGCTGTTAAGTCCTTCTCCCCAATGCTGAATGCGGGCATCCGAATGAATGTGAAACTGATTTTCTGGAAGCATAGGCCAGCCCGCTCCGCTGGTAAACAGTCTACGCGTATCCGTCTGTTTAAAGTGATCTACCCACCGGCCTAAAAACGCATGTTGGTTGCGGCCCCCAGGCTCATTGCCGTATGACATCATACAGAAGGATGGGTGATTGCCATACTGCTTCAAGATACGATCTGACTCCTGGTAAATAAACGTATCGATCACGCCATCCGTCCCGACAGCACTGCCCTGGTTGGCCCATAACGGACTTTCCACGTACAGATATAGGCCCAACCGATCGGCTACCCGGAATGCTGCATCAGGCGGGCACCAGGAGTGAAATCGCAAATGGTTAAGACCGTACTGTTTCAGGGTTGTCATAATTTTCTCCCAGGGCGCTTCGGAAGTCGGTGGATAGCCCGTCAGAGGAAATGCGGCACAATCCACGTCTCCCCGCAGGAAAACCGGTCGTCCATTGACAACGATCCTCGTACCCTCTGTACTGATTTCCCTCATGCCAAAGCTTACTTCCTTTTCCGATATGTGTTGCCCCTGGGCGTCTGTCAGCTGAGCGACTACCTGATACAGATTGGGCGAAAACTCATCCCATAGCGCTGGATCAGGAATTGAGTAGGTAGCTGTCAGGCTAGTCGATTCAGTTGGTAACGATACCTCCTGCTGCTGAACTGGTAAAACTCCTCCTTTCCTGCCCCGATTTTTTACTTGCAGGCTAAGCTTACCCATAAACTGTTCATGCCGGGGTTGCCGAACGGTCATGGCGATGCGAATAGTCTGGTTTTTCAGATTCGGATAAATCTTTATATCATCGAAAAAAACGGGATTGGAAGCCTCCAGAGAGATGTCTCCCACAATGCCATTCCAGTTTGACTGGGTATGGTCTGCAATGCTATGCGAATTAGGACCAATGTGTAGCTTTATGCGGTTATCTACACGGATAGCGATGGTATTCTCGCCAGGTTTGAGGTAACCCGAAACGTCAAACTGATGAGGAACAACCAGACTATTACGTGTTCCACAAAATTGCCCATTTACATAGACCATCGTTTCCCAATGGCAGCGTTCAAGGTTCAGTACAACTCTTTTTTTGCTCCAATCAGCTGGTAAAATTACCTGTCGACGATACCAGACGGGACCAGCGTAATACTTAACTGGCTTAAGCCAGAATGGAACCTTGATGTCTCCCTGCCGGTATGTTTGGTATTTGTCAGAAACAAAATACGTACTATCAACAATGTCACCCGTCCAGGGAGTGTCGAGGGTAACGGGATTCCCTTTGCCTTGTTGAGCCAATGAGCCCGGCAAATTGATCTGGTCTGTATACATACCAACCCAATAATGCTTTTCTAATCCAGAATCGGTGGAATCTAAACGTAGTTGCCATGCGCCCGCCAGCGACACGTTGGATTGGGCTTGTACAGAATAAATACAAGGGCTAAGCCAATAACCTAGCATCAACAGAAAGCAGCTAACAAAACGATAAGGCATCCGTATATGAATTAAAAAGGTTAGGTTCAGGAGCGTTGTTATACCTCAATCGAAAGGACAAAAAAAGTCCATCAATTTTCCGTAAACCATAGTTGTTCTTCGGAAAATGATGGACGATTTTAGGATTAAGGTGTATTTAGTCTATTTGTTGTCGAGGCTGGCTAGCCAGGTATTGTTCGGAGCGGGTAAAATAAAGGTGAAAATGGTTTTGGGTCGACTTGACCTGATAAACGTCAAAACTGGTACCTAACCAGAACTGACCGTTCAGATCGCGATAAAAGCAGCGGTTCTCAATGGTTTCACCGGCGGTCTGGTTCGCAACACTCAGGAGAGTTCGATTGGATAAATCTCGCAAACTGATCCCATCCCATAACAAACCGGTTTGGTCAACTGGGTAGCAAACCGGCCCAAAATAACGCTTCATCGATTGCAGCAGTTTCGAGGGTAATTCTCGCCGACGTCCCGACTCATCGACACTATAAAATTGTGTGGTGCTCTCCTTTTGCCGGATTATTAACCGTACAGAAAAAATCAATCCCCGCATTGCGATGCCCGAAACACCAGTTGATGACGTCTTGTCCATGTGAAAACTGGTGCAAAACCTGACCATCAGTCGTTAATTCAACGAGTTGGTGTTCATCTGCAATGGCCCAAACGGTATTGTGGGCGGTAGACCGAAAGGTATTAAGTGTATTAAACTGCGGTAAAGCCACCGCTCGCAGACCCGATGTCGGATGATACGAAACCAACGTAGCCGTTCGGGAATTAGTTAAGAAGATTGTACCGTTATCACTGCTTAACAGGCTTCGAAGATCGTTAAATGACGTTGAGGACAGTTGTCTGGTGAATGTTTTATCGAAGGATACTGTCTTATTTGTCAGCGGATTAAAGACTGCGATCTGAGATTGACCATTAGGACCCTTGAGCCATAGGTTTCCTTCTGCATCCTTAGCAATAGAATGTACATCATCAAAATCAAGCCCGTTATGATCTTTGGTGAACGTAGTGAATGTCTTTCCGTCGAAGCGGCTGAGACCAAATTTGGTCCCAAACCACATAAATCCCTGACGATCCTGACAAATGGCGTTGACTTCCCGATGCGCCAGTCCATTCTCTGGCCCGTAGTGTTTCACCCAGGCTACGTAGGGCTGCGCTTCTGCCAACCTACACAGCCAGATGAGGACGCTTATGACAAGGTTTACAGTTTTCAAATGTAGTTGGTAGGTTCTGCCAAAAGAGGAAATAGATCAATAGACCGTGTTAGTTTATGACCCAAGAACTCATACTGATTTCTCCAGACTACTTGAGTGCAAGAACATGGAGACGTAAAATCAGACAAATATACTTTCTATTTTAATTGGCTTTCTTATACTGAAATCGCTTAACTGTTTGAGTTCCAAGACAACAGGAGCATACGTTGGTTTACCATTATAAAGTATAGATGTGCCTCATCAAGCATGAATTAAACAGACATGCAATAAGGGTAGATGAGCCATGGCCTAATTCTAATGGGCTTTTCATTACCTCAGTGGCCTAGCAGCTTTTATTAAAATACTCATAACCCCTTTTCGCAGATATAACTTTTCCAAGATGACCGGAATTTTCAGAATAAAGCGTGCCATATGCTTTGCACCATTCTCACTAATTCGGCTTTTTATTGCACGTTAAGAGTTGGCTGCCAACCAACAACGATTTTTTGTGGAACATTCCGTGGAACATTACTTGGATTCGTGGAAACTATCTGGCATCTTTGGAACTGCAACGCACAGACCCATGGGTAAAGTCATTGCTATCGCCAACCAAAAGGGGGGCGTCGGTAAAACTACGACAACAATTAATCTGGCCGCCAGTTTGGCCGCCCTCGAATTTCAGACGCTCATTGTTGATGCTGATCCACAGGCGAATTCCACGTCGGGGTTAGGTTACAATCCGAAAGAAATTGAGAACAGCATTTATGAATGTATGGTTGAGGGCGTTCGCCCACACGATGCAATTATTCAGACGGATTTTCCGAATCTGGATTTATTGCCATCGCATATCGACCTTGTTGGTGCTGAAATAGAAATGATAAACCTCCAGAATCGGGAGGATAAGATGAAGAACACACTCGATAGCCTGCGCGACGAGTACGACTTCATCATCATTGACTGTTCGCCTTCGCTGGGCCTGATTACCATCAACAGTCTAACCGCTGCTGATTCGGTGATCATTCCGGTTCAGTGTGAATATTTTGCACTGGAAGGCTTAGGTAAGCTACTCAACACAATCAAGATCATTCAGTCCCGGCTCAATACGCACCTGGCTATCGAAGGTATTTTGCTGACGATGTATGATTTGCGTGTTCGGCTGTCGAATCAGGTTGTTGGCGAGGTAACAAGCCACTTCCAGCAGATGGTGTTCAATACAATTATCCCGCGTAATATCCGGCTGAGCGAATCACCAAGCTTTGGTATTCCGGCCCTGGCGCAGGACGCCGACAGCAAAGGAGCTGTCAGTTACCTGAATCTGGCCCGCGAGATTCTTATTAAGAATGGCATGATGCCGCATGAAGTTTAAAATATGTATGATGTATATTATATGATGTAAGGCGTAGGCTGCATCGTATATCTTACATCCTATATCATACATCTTTACGCATGGACAACGCAAATACCAAAGCACCAAATAAGAAGATGATAGGGTTAGGCCGTGGCTTAGGTGCCTTGCTACACGACAGCGAATCCGTAAACCGGCAGTCGAAACCCTCCCCCTTCGAATCGATCAGTACGATGACCGAAATCGGTGTATCGCTGATTGAAGCCAATCCCTTCCAGCCCCGGACGCGCTTCGATGAAGAAGCCCTTCAGGAATTAGCTGATTCCATACGTACACAGGGTATTATTCAACCCATTACGGTCCGTCAGCTCGGTAAAGATCGGTATCAGCTTATTGCCGGTGAGCGTCGTTTGCAGGCTTCGAAAATTGCCGGGCTTACTCACGTACCAGCGTACGTCCGAACAGCCAACGACCAGCAGATGCTGGAAATGGCGTTGATCGAAAACATTCAGCGTGAAAACCTTAACGCTATAGAAATTGCCCTCAGCTATCAGCGCCTGATCACCGAGTGTAGTCTGAAGCAGGAAGAGCTGGGGGAACGGGTTGGCAAAAACCGCACAACCGTCAACAACTACATTCGGTTACTCAAACTTCCCCCCGTTATTCAGGCTTCGTTACGCGACAATAAGATTTCGATGGGGCACGCCCGGGCGATCATCAACATCGAAAACCCGGATACACAAATTCGGCTGTTTACGAAAGTTGTCAATGAAGAATGGTCTGTGCGGAAAGTAGAAGAAGCTGTTCGGAACTTAGCCGATGATACCCAGGATCTGACAACCACCCGGCGCGTTACGTTGCCCAAGCAGGAAATTCGTAGCCTTCAATTCAAATTATCATCACTGTTTGGCACCCGCGTATCCATCAAAGCCGATGAGAAACATAAGGGTGAAATCAAAATTCCATTCACTTCACAAGAAGAGTTGACCAAAATTCTGGAGGTGCTCAACTCGCAGGCGTAACCGTGTTAAATTACCTTAAAAGGGTGAGTGAACGGGTAAAACGAAGACAGGCTGGACGTTATCTACGCATGAAATCGTTTTTGGTGATCGCTATCCTGCTATTACTCTTACCCGGCAAAGCGCTTTTTGCGCAGAATCCAGCTATTGTTCCGGCTCCAACACCAGTCGCTGTCGACTCAACGAAGCAGGCACGTTCGGCAGCCGATACCATTCCACCTGCTGTACAACGTAATGGTATAAAAGTTGGTACCTCGGTGCTGGTCCCTGACGATTCGACCTCGCTGGACACACCCGATACAATCGCTGTCTCCTCGAAACAGGAAGCCAAAATTCATAAAATCATTCCCAAGAAAGCCACCATCCGTTCGCTCATGTTCCCGGGTCTGGGCCAGATTTATAATCGGCAGTACTGGAAATTGCCATTTATTTACGGGGGGCTGGGAGCTGCTATCTTTGCGTATCAGTTCAATCAGCGTAATTATCTGAAATACGAAGCCGCTTATAAGGAAGCGTATAACCAGTCGGCAGTTGATCCAATCTATGGTGTTAAAGTGGCTGTGGTCGATGGCATAAAACGTAGTGTCACTACGTTACAACAAGCTAGTAATCAGTACCATCAATGGCGGGACCTGACGATTATTCTGACGGCGGCAGGATGGGCACTCAATGCCGTTGAAGCCAACGTAGCAGCCCACATGAAAACATTTGATTTAACCGACGATATTTCGATGCACATCGAACCCAACGTGCTGCCCATTCCAGGAGGCATTGCACCTGCCGTTCGAATCGCCTTTATTTTTAAATAAATTTTCAAAGGTGAACGAAAAAGGGACAGGGAAGTAAGTTCACTACGCTCGCTCTTCTGTTTTCCTTTCTTCATTCTCCCTTCTCCTTTTTCGTATGAATATCCTTTTACTGGGTTACGGCAAAATGGGTAAAACCATTGAAAAAATTGCTCTCGAACGAGGCCACCAAATTGCGGGACGTATTGACGCCGACAATCATGCTGATTTAGCCAATCTCGAACCTGATGACGTAGATGTGGCCATCGAATTCAGTTCGCCCGACTCGGCTGTCGATAATATTAAGTATTGCCTCGAACGCGGCTGGCCTATTGTATGCGGCACCACCGGCTGGCTGAACCATCGTGCCGACATTGAAGCCTTGTGTAAGGCACGTAAAGGTGCTTTTTTCTACGCATCTAACTACAGCATTGGCGTCAATCTGTTTTTTCGACTGAATAAAGTGCTGGCGCAATTTATGCGCAACTACCCGTCGTATCAGGTGTCGATGACCGAAATTCATCATACCGAGAAGAAAGATGCGCCAAGCGGTACGGCCATTACGCTGGCTGAAGGCGTAATACAACACTTGCCGAATAAACGTCGTTGGATAAGTAATGAGGCTGGTAACGAACCCGTTGAAACAAGCGATGATAGCATTGAAATTGAATCGTTGCGCGAAGGAAGCGTGCCGGGTACGCATACCGTTCGTTACGATTCGGATGTCGATCAAATCGAAATTAAGCACGTAGCACACAGCCGTCAGGGCTTTGCACTAGGCGCTGTTGTGGCCGCTGAATGGCTCGTTGGCCGCGAAGGAATCTTTAGTATGGACGATCTGCTGGGGGAATGATGAATTATGTATGACGAACGGTAAATAGAAAACCGGCCAATCTTCGTAATTTCGTTAGTAGTTTAGTGCTCAATCACCATTCCGTCAACCTGTTATCATTCATCATTTATCATTCATAATTAGTTAAACGTGTCTGAAGTAAAAACCAGAGCCGAAACCAAACCGGCTAAAGCTAGAAAATCGGCCGTTCGCGAGTGGTTCGATTCCGTTTTATTCGCTGTTGTAGCCGCTACGCTTATCCGGTGGCTCTTTATGGAAGCTTTTACCATACCAACGCCTTCCATGGAAAATAGCCTGATGGTCGGTGATTTTCTGTTCGTGAGTAAGCTGCACTACGGTACACGGACACCCCGCACGCCGTTACAGGTGCCCCTGACTCACCAGAAAATCTGGGGGACAGATATTCCTTCCTATAGCACAGCTATTCAATTGCCCTCGTATCGCCTGCCCGGTTTTACGCACGTAAAAAATGGAGACGTTGTCGTGTTCAACGTACCGCCCAAATACCTTAACGATAATATTGATTACCCGGTTGACCTGAAAACCAACTACATCAAACGGTGCATCGGTATTCCGGGCGACATACTGGAGGTGCGGCAGCGTGAGGTTTTTGTGAACGGCAAACCATTTCCAAAACCGCCCCGCTCTGAGCAGAAATATTTCATAAAAACGTCGGAAGTGCTGGATGCCAATTTTTTCCGTCGATATGAAATTGTCAACGACTACCGCGATCCTAGTCAGCCAACGGAAAACTGGAAACCGCTGGAACAATACAACGATTCAACCCGCACATCGGCCATGGTTGGCTATATGGTCAACACAACGGAGGATGTCATTGCCAAATTCAAGGAGCTTGATTGGGTAAAAGGCATTGAACCTATGACCGAGAAAGCGGGCGAAGCCGACCCAAGAGTATATGGCGCACCGACTTTCAAATGGAATCACGATAATTTTGGGCCTATTACGGTACCAAAGAAAGGCGCAACGATTCAGCTTACTCCGCAAACGATTGCGCTCTACGGCCCCGTTATTGAGCTGTATGAAGGAAACGGGAAAGTAGAAGTATCGCCCACTGGCATCAAGATTGGCGGTCAGCCCATTACGTCATATACCTTCAAACAGGACTATTACTTCATGATGGGCGATAACCGTGATAACTCGCTCGATTCGCGCTTCTGGGGCTTCGTGCCCGAAGATCACATAGTCGGTAAAGCGGTATTCGTCTGGATGTCGCTCGATCCTAATCCAGCAAACATCTGGAATAAAATACGCTGGAATCGTCTATTCCGGACGATTGATTAGCGAGCTGGTAAGCACTCCTCCGAACCCCCAGATTTGTGCACATCTATCGTCGCAGATTTGGGGGTTCTTCATACACGTTGCTGACCATTCTTCCGTTTTATGTCAGAGTGTTAGCCAACGCTTTATCTATGAATAGTCCCACCCAAATACGTCTGAAATTGAGCGCGAACAAACGAACCTGGATATTAATTATCCTGACTTTATTTTTTGCTCAGGCGAGCTATTCGTTAACCGTTTCGAAGGAGAAAGGCAAACGTTCTACTACCCGGTCTAAAAATGGCAAAAAACGGGTAACGGGGAAAGTCACCAAACGTGTAATAACGACCAAAACGCATTCTCGCGATCGGAAGGAAAGCGTGGCGAAGGGCGTAAACGCGGCCCGAAAGACTGGCGCTACGTTGTCCACTACGTCGTTGTTTGGACCAGCGTATGCTCATGTGGCGGTTCGGGATCAACAACTGAGAGGGACTGTCTATTACCTGGCTTCCGGACATGGTGGGCCCGACCCCGGCGCCATTGGTCATTATGGCAAACAGGCGCTGGCGGAAGATGAGTATGCCTACGACGTAACGATTCGGCTGGCAAGGGCATTGCTGGAACACGGCGCTACGGTTTATATGATTATTCGGGATCCAAATGATGGTATACGGGATGAAAAAATATTAAAAGTAGACCATGACGAAGTGACCTACCCCAATCAGCGTATCCCGTTGAATCAGACCATGCGGCTGCGTCAGTGTACCGATGCCGTCAATCAATTACACCGACATCATAAAGAAGCTTACCAACGAATGGTGACGATTCACGTCGATAGCCGGAGCGAAGGCCAGACCATCGACGTATTTTTTTACCATCATGAGCAGAGTAAGGTTGGCAAAAGGCTGGCCAAACACATCCATAAAAGTTTTCAGGCTGGTTATAAACGGAGTCAGCCCACGCGCAACTATCTCGGAACGGTATCCGACCGAAGCAGTTTGTACGTAGTTCGGAATAGCCATCCACCAACGGTTTTTATCGAGCTTGGTAATATCCGCAACGAAAAAGATCAACGCCGTTTTCTTCTGGCCGATAACCGGCAGGCGCTGGCAAACTGGATTTGTACGGGCCTACAACGGGATTACAGATTGCACTGACTTACACGCCCTACCAGTCAATGGGGGAAAGTCCTTTGCTTTCTAAATAAGCGTTTGCCTGACTGAAATGCTTGTTGCCGAACCAGCCGCCCCACTGAGCTGCCATTGGCGACGGGTGCTTGGATTTCAGAACAAGGTGCTTTTTGCCATCGATAATAGCTCCTTTTTTTGCGCATACGCGCCCCATAGCATAAAGACAACGTTTTTCTTCTCGTCGGAAATCAGCTTTACAACTGCATCCGTAAACGTTTCCCAGCCTTTTCCCTGGTGCGAACCTGCCTGCCCCGCCCGAACCGTCAACGTAGCGTTCAGCAGCATTACGCCCTGACGAGCCCAGCGTTCCAGATTGCCCGATTTAGGAACGGGTTTACCCAGATCATCCTGAATCTCTTTGAAAATATTGACTAAAGAAGGAGGCTTCGTGATGCCGTCGGCAACTGAAAAGGCTAATCCATTGGCCTGCCCTTCGCCATGATAAGGGTCTTGCCCAAGAATGACAACCCGGGTCTCCTCGAAGCTGCATTGATTAAAGGCATTGAACATCAATCGGCCGGGTGGATAAACGCGTTGCGTACTGTATTCATGGCGCAGAAACTCAGCCAGTTCAGCAAAATAGGGTTTATCAAATTCAGCCTGCAGGCGTGTTTTCCACGATTCGTCAATGGATACATTCATGAATAAGGAACTGATAAGGGTGATTCAGCATTATAAGCCTATCAAGACCGGAAACCACCTAATAAAAAATTTCGAGATCGGTTCTTGCGTAACAAAACTAATCAACTTAATTTTCGTTCTAAGGTTGCAAACGACACTAAATTTATGGTTTCGTCAGTCACAGAGGGCGTGAAAGTTAGCGTAAAGACGGAGTATCAATCTGATTACTCCAGTCCACTTCAAGCGCATTACGTATTCACCTACCGCATCACTATCGAAAACGCAAGCGACTACACGATACAGTTGCTGCGACGCCATTGGTTAATTTTTGACTCAAATGGCACGATTCGTGAGGTTGAAGGAGAAGGCGTTGTGGGGCTGCAACCCGTGCTCGAGCCGGGCGAAGTGCACGAATACGTATCGGGCTGTAACTTACGCTCAAGCATAGGTAAAATGGCAGGCACCTACCTGGTCGAGCGTATTATCGATGGGAAGCAACTTCGGGTAACAATTCCGGAATTTACCATGATTGTTCCCTACAAACTCAATTAATGGATAATGTAAAATGAACAGTGAATAATTGTTCGTTCGACTGAACTTCAGTATGCATTACCCATTCTTCATTTTATATTATCCATATTAATTTGTTTGCCGCTTATTTTCGGTATTTGAGTCGCGCCCGCGACGAGCATTCGCTTCATTCTCCCTTTCTTTTTGCGCTTTACACACAGGTCATTCAGGCAAAGAGTGATCATACGCCCGCATTCGATTCTATCCGAAAACTACGTAAGGAGCTTCGAAAAAGTCGTCAGTTCATTACGGTTACGGATTTGGGCGCTGGCTCAAAAATAAACGCATCGCGGCAACGTAGCATTGGTGGTATTGCCCGTCATTCGCAAAAAGCTACACGTTTTGGGCGGCTCCTGTTTCGTCTTGTCAGGCGTTTTGAGGCCAACACTATCATCGATCTGGGTACTTCACTCGGCATGACGACGGCTTATCTGGCCGAAGCCTGTAAGCCGTACGCAGGTCAGGTGCTGACCTTTGAAGGGTGCCCGGAAACAGCCGTCATTGCCCGCCAAAATTTTGCCCGATTAGACATTACCAACGTTGAAGTTGTTGTTGGAAATTTAGATGAGACCCTTGCGCCACAGCTACAAGCCCTTGATAAAGTTGATTTCGTTTTTTTCGATGCCAATCATCGCTACGAGCCTACTGTCCGTTATTTCGAAACGTGCCTGAGCCGAATTCATAACGATACAGTTTTTGTTTTTGATGATATCCACTGGTCCGACGAAATGGAACAAGCCTGGGCGTACATCAAAAAGCACCCGGCCGTTACGGTGACAATCGACCTGTTTTGGGTTGGCCTGGTGTTCTTCCGGAAAGAGCAGCCCAGGCAAGACTTTATCCTCCGATTTTAACGAAATCGACCCAAAATTACGTTATCTTTCAAGAGGCTTTCCGCTCTGAAAATTGTATGAACTTTCTGACTTATACACGATTAAGTCTTGGCGTTATCTGTTCGGCTCTGCTGCTGAATGTACTATCCTGTACAAAATCAGAAAACGCATCCCCTACTCCAACCGATGGCGTTTCTTCGTTCGATCTGATTCAGCAACGTATTCTTACACCAACCTGCGCTACGTCGGGCTGCCACTCATCTGATAAGGACGGTACGTTCGCTCAGCATGGGCTGGTGCTGGCTGCGGGTGTTGCTTATCAGAATCTGGTCAATATCGATCCAAAAAATAGTGAAGCCCTGGCGGATGGCCTTAAGCGGGTCAAGCCGTTCGCTTCGCTGGAAAGCTTACTGTATCATAAACTAAACGTAGCAGCCAGTCACCACAGTGGAAAACAGTATGGCAATCCGATGCCGTTGGGTGGCGCTTTGTTGTCAGATGGTCAGATCGAATTTGTCCGACGCTGGATCGAAGCAGGTGCTCCTAAAACGGGCAACGTTGCTGACTCGACCTTACTGAACGACAAAACCGTATCACCCGTCAATTACGAACCGTTACCGGCTCCTGCTGCCGGAACAGGTTTTCAGATGGGAATAGCAACCTTCGACATTCAACCGAATTTCGAGCGTGAATTATTTACCCGGCGACTGGTCGGAAACACGCAGGATGTGTACGTGAACCGCTACGAGACCAAGATGAGGAGCGGTAGTCACCACTTCGTTGCCTACGATTTTCGCAATAAGGTCGCGCTCCCTACTTTGAACGACATCCGTGATCTTCGTAACCCTGACAACTCGCTAAACCTGACGACGGTAATTACCATGTCGAACCATGTATATCTGGCGGGTTCGCAGGCTCAATATCAGGATTATACTTTTCCCGAAGGTACGGCTTTGCTGATTCCTGCTGGTGCTTCGCTCGATCTGAACTCGCACTTCGTCAATAAAACCAGTGCTGTGATGAAGGGGGAAGCGCAAATCAATCTGTACACGGTCGATAAGTCGAAGGTGCAGCGCGTGGTTCAAACGCTGGATCTGGGCAACACAAGCCTTACTATTCCCGCCAATACGCGTGTTACGTTGAGCAAGTCATTTACCTTCAACAAAGCACGCACCATTCTAACCCTGACTTCGCACATGCATAAATTGGGTGAGAAATTTGTGATTAAAATAAAAGGCGGCAGTCGGGATGGTGAAGTAATTTACACATCTACTGATTGGGAGCACCCCGATATTGTTACGTTGAAAACACCGCTTGCGCTGCAAAAAGGCGAAGGACTGACTTCCGAAATAACGTATAATAATACGACCAGCAAAACCGTCAATTTCGGACTAACGAGTGAAGACGAAATGGGAATTATTTTCGGCTACTACTATGAAGATCAATAGCGAATTAGATTAATCTTTAAATTCCCTGAAGTGGAATTCGAGGGTTTACGCTTACACAATGAGTTTGTACCCGATACCACGAATGTTAATGATCTGAATCTGTGGATCATGGCGGAGGTGGCGCCGAAGCCGGGTGATGAACACATCCAGACTACGCCCGTTGAAAAACGAGTCGTCGCCCCACAATTCCAGCAACACGGCGTTACGTTCAAGCACCTGATTCCGTTTCTCATGCAGTCTGCGCAACAGTTCAGCTTCCCGATGCGAAAGCAGTACCGTCTGGTCATCGAATACGAGCTTTTGCTTAGGTGGGTCAAACTGGTAGCGGCCAATAGTCAGCTGGTCAGTCGTTGGAGTTGGCCGATTGACAGGCGAATTTCGGCGTAATAACGCATTGATGCGAACAATCAGCTCATCCAGACTGAATGGCTTTTTAAGGTAGTCATTCCCACCAAGCTCAAAGCCGCGCACTACGTCGTTTGTTTGCGAACGGGCTGTTAAAAACAGAATGGGGGTTAAGGCATCGTCGCGTCGAATGCGCTCAGCCATGGAAAAGCCGTCTAATTCGGGCATCATCACATCAGCCACAATAATATCCGGCTGTTCCTGCTGAAACAGTTTGTACCCTTCTTCACCATTGCTGCCATAGACTACCCGGAAACCACGCACTTCGAGGCTATCGCGAACGATCATGCCGAGAGCGGCCTCATCTTCAACAAGTAATACAGTTGCCATAGGTCAAAAATCAATCGAAAACGCGCTTCCTTTACCGGGTTCACTTTGAACACTTATTCGTCCGCCATGCCGTTCGATTACCTGCCGGGCATAAGCCAATCCCAAGCCAAATCCTTTGACCGGGTGCAAATCTCCCGTAGGAACGCGGAAAAAGCGGTCGAAGATAGCCGTCTGATACATTTTAGGAATACCAATCCCATTGTCGGTTACCGAAAGTTGACAACCACTGACATCCTGTTTGTACACAATATGAATATCGACCTTGTCGGCAGAATAGTTGATCGCGTTATCAATCAGATTATTAAGCACATTACTAAAATGGACCCGGTCGACCTGAACGCTGGCCCCGTCGGGAATGTCGACTCTGAACGTAACAGGCTTAGAAGCCCTCAGCTGATGATTGGCAATCAGATTATTCACCAAATCGCTCAGATTAACCGTCTCGGGATGCAGGATCAATTCCCGCTTTTCTTCGACGGCCAGGTTCAGCACTTTTTCAACCAGATCCGAAAGGCGTTGCAGGTTATTGCGGGAGATGGTCAGATACGTCTGGGTTTTCTGCGGATCGTCCAGTGCCCCAAAATGTTGCAGAGCATCCACCGCTGCGGTGACAGTAGCAATCGGCGTTTTCAGCTCGTGGGTCATGTTGTTGATGAAGTCGTTTTTCACCTCCGATAGCTTCTTCTGGCGCAGAATTGTACTCAGCATAAACAGAAAACAACCTGTTGTCAGCAGCAAAAAAAACGCCGAACTACCCAATAGCCAGCCCATTCTGCCTAGCAGATAGTACGTTGGTGTTTCAAAGGACGCCTGCACAAATAGATTCCGAACCGGATTAATCGGTACAGCGATCTTGTTAATTGCGTTTGACGGATCATTCCGCTTTGTGGGCGTATTCACTTGACGAACCAGTTCCTTGTCGGAATTTTCCGGGCGAACAATCACCGTATCGAGTAGGAAATTAGCGTTTATACCCCGTTGAAGTAGCTCAGCATGGTACGCAGCCCACAGCTTTGGCAGGTTGATACGTGTCCCTTCGGCCCAGTCGAGCAACAACATAGTCGAGATTCGGCGGGCGAGCGTATCAGGCGAGACAAATACCCGTGTTCCTGACGCACCCGGATGTGTCGCTGTTGTTCCCAGATACGATTCTTCAACGACCATCGCCCGATCAGGTGGCTGAAGAGTATCCTTTTGATTTACTGATACGTTAGGTCGTCTGACTAAAACCTGGATCTGCTCTCGATTTGTCGTACTGTCGAACCGGCGAATAATCATTCGCGCCTGTTTCTGCGGTTCCTTACTCCCCTGCTTCGCAAACAACCGGCCGGCTTCGACTATCTGTTGCTGCTGCAACACCGAAAACAGCGCAGCCCGCATCGTTCCGTTAAACCGCTGGCTGTTCATTTTATAGGTCGTCCAGAGCCAATAGCCCTGAAACGCGTTGATGCCGATGATGCAAAAGGTCATCAACCAGAATATCGAGCGAATACGTCGGTTCATATACAAATCTACATCGTGCGGGTGGGCTTCGGATGGGTGTTAACACTGTTTAACACTATGTAGCAGTACGTTACAAAACTCTGTCTGACCTTTGAACGGTCAAACCAAACCAGCAATTTTCATGAAAACGCTCATGTGTATCGTTGTCAGCTTGTTATTATCCTTTCTGGCAACTCATCCAGGCTTCGCTCAAACGGCCTCTGCGACATGGTCTGGCCAGATTACCTACGAAGGCATTCACAAAATCGACCCGGCGAGCCTGAAATTCCTCGATGATAATGGCGAACTGATGAAACCCGGCGATCCGAACTGGCCAAAAGATATCCCCGATAACCGCATGTCTGAGCAGAAGGTACTGGTGAATGGTACAAATGCGAAAGTAATCCGCGAAGGGGAAGTAGTTGGCCCTAGTAGTCAAAGCCGAATTGGGCGTCTGGTTATAGAACAGACTTTTGTTGACCTGAAAGACCTGAAAAAAGTAACGATCCTTACGGTGGGTAAAGACGCAGAAGCCAAAACGTATCAGGCCGAATCAACAATTCAGCGCGTAAGCGGCTGGCAGCTAACCGACCAAACCAAAAAAATAGCTGGTTACACCTGCCGAAAAGCTACCGTGCCTTTCAACAAGGAAACCTACACCGTCTGGATAACCAACGAGCTGCCTATCACCTACTCGCCCATTGAAGCGCTCACGCCCGAAACCGGCACGGTCTTGCTCATCGAAGGCAGCAAAGTGCAGTTTAAAGTCACCAAAATCGCTAAAACTAACCCCAACCCATCGGTAGCTAAACCCAGTGTACAGGCCCAAACGGTTACGCTGGACCAATTAACCCAGATACGCCAGAAAGCCATCGCCGATTATATGCAGAAGTACGGGCGCCCCGGGCAGGGAGGCTGATACGGCTTAACACTGTTTATCAGTACGTTACAAGGAATCTCCTAATATTTAATCAATCCATCACTACGTTTATCAAACCAGTCATTTTTCATGAAAACACGTATTTGCCTAGTTGTCAGCTGCTTTGTAGCCATGCTGATAACTCACCCAATCCTCGCTCAAACGGCTTCTGCTACCTGGTCTGGCCAGATTACATATGAAGGGGTCCGCAAAGTCGACCCATCCCAGATGCGTATTGTCATTAACGGCGAGCAGGTAAAACCCGGCGATCCGAACTTCCCGACCGACATTCCCGATACGCGTATGTTTGGGCAGAAGGTGCTGGTTAGTGGTACGTATGCGAAAGAAAGCCGCGACGAGCAAAACGCCATTATTCGGGTAAGGGGCGACGGTGGCCCTCCCCAGACAAGAAACATTCCACGACCGTTTACAGAGCAGATTTTTATTGACCTGAAAGACCTGAAAAAAGTAACGATCCTTACGGTGGGTAAAGACGCAGAAGCCAAAACGTATCAGGCCGAATCAACAATTCAGCGCGTAAGCGGCTGGCAGCTAACCGACCAAACCAAAAAAATAGCTGGTTACACCTGCCGAAAAGCTACCGTGCCTTTCAACAAGGAAACCTACACCGTCTGGATAACCAACGAGCTGCCTATCACCTACTCGCCCATTGAAGCACTCACGCCCGAAACCGGAACGGTCTTGCTCATCGAAGGCAGCAAGGAGCAGTTCAAAGCAACCAAAGTTGACACTACGTCCCCCGATGCGTCGGCAGTCAAACCGAATGCACAGGCCCAAATTGTTACACCCGGCCAACTAACCGAGCTACGCCAGAAAGCCATCACCGATTTCCAGCAGCAACTCCAACTGAACGAACGGAATTGAGGAGCGGGGTGCAAGGTGCTTGGAGCAAGGACAAGTGCTGCTAACCCCTGCCCCTCGCTCCCTGCACCTTGCTCCTTCCCCTGCCCCTCGCTACACTATGAAACCTTTCCTGCTTCTTTCACTGATCCTCTTCACCAGCCTGACCACCGGCTTATTTGCCCAACGTACCGGAACAAAATCTGAGATTCAGGGACTGGTCGTTGATTCGGCGAGTGGCAAACCCCTTCGGCAGGCGTCTATCTCGTTGCTGATAGCCCGCGATTCGAGCTACGTAACGGGTACGATTACTGATGGCGATGGTCTGTTTCAGCTACGCAACGTAGCAGCGGGAAACTACCGGCTACTCATTACGTTCCTGGGCTATCGCAATCTCTCTCAATCAGTTACGGCTTCGTCAGGGGTACCAGCCATCGGCGTGGGTATTCTGCGGATGGTCGAGCAAAGCAATCAACTTCAGGAAGTGGTGGTTCGACAGGAAAGTGCCCCGGTCACCGTGAAGCAGGATACTCTGGAGTTTAATGCGGGGTCGTTCAAAACGCAGCCGAATGCCGCGGTGGAAGAATTGTTACGCAAACTGCCCGGCCTGCAAGTGGGTCGCGATGGAACGATCAAAGCGCAGGGGCAAACGGTCAACCGGGTCTTAGTCGATGGGAAGCCGTTTTTTGGGAACGATCCGAAAATGGCTACCCGAAACCTACCCGCTGATATTGTCGATAAGGTTCAATTATACGATCAGTCGTCCGACCAGTCGCAGTTTTCGGGTATCGACGATGGCAATCGAGAACGAACCATCAACATAACCCTCCAGCGAAACAAACGAAAGGGCTATTTTGGGCAGAATTCTTTGGGACTAGGCACAGCCCGCGATGGGGAGGCCAATCGGTACCAGGGCCGATTGAACCTGAATCGCTTCAACAACCGTGGCGACGGTGATGCGGCACACCGACCGGGACGTCAGATTTCCCTGATTGGTCAGGCCAATAACCTCAACCAGCAAAATTTTACGCTGGGCGCTGGACCGGCACAAGGCCCGGTATTTGTTGGGGGGCCAGATGGTGGTGAGCCTTTTGGTAGCCAGACGCCAACTAATGTGATTGAGGTACGTGCCGGCGGATTGAACTACCGTAGCGACGGACCGCGCGATAAATGGGGTAAGCGAGCTGAAATTTCGACGAGTTACTTTCTGAATCAGGCCATTACCACTACGGATCAACAGAGTCGGCGCATGAGTATTTTGCCCGAACAGGCGCTTACGACTGATCAGCAGAATTACTCGCAGAATCAGCAACTGACCCATCGGTTCAATCTCCGTCTCGACTGGACACTTGATTCGATGACCAGCCTCCGGCTAACCCCTAGCCTGTCGTGGCAAACGACCGATTACACCAGCCGACTATCCAGCCGCTCTACGTTACCCGGTCCGGCAGGACGCGGTCTGGTAGGACCCGGTCTGGTAGGACCCGGTCTGGTAGGACCCGGTCTGGTAGGACCCGGTCTGGTAGGACCCGGTCTGGTAGGACCCGGTCTGGTAGGACCCGGTCTGGTAGGACCCGGTCTGGTAGGACCCGGTCTGGTAGGACCCGGTCTGGTAGGACCCGGTCTGGTAGGACCCGGTCTGGTAGGACCCGGTCTGGTAGGACCCGGTCTGGTAGGACAACCAAATCAACTTGTTAATACCGGCGAAACGGCTTACGGATCGGCAGGAAGCGGCTTAAACGGCTATAATAACCTGTTGCTCATGCGTAAATTCCGACGCGAAGGCCGTACCCTGTCGTTCAACCTGAATACGGTATTAGGTGATGGGGAAACGAAGGCGTTGAATCAGTCGGTTAATACATTTTATGACTCCACGGGTGCCAATCCCATTTCGAATCGATTGGACCAGCAGAACCGACAAACCAGTTACAACCTGCAAAACACACTGACATTATCCTATACCGAACCGTTATCGTTCACGCAAAAACTGGAGTTTCGGTATGCATACTCGATCAGCAGCAATCGTGCCGACCGACTGGTTGCCGACCGAAATGAAACAACGGGACTTTACGACCGCGTCAATTTTCCGTTATCAAACCAATTTAGTAACGCCTTTTCGTTCCATCGGGCGGGTGCTACGTTCCAGACGCAACATCTACGGTCCAGATTGGCCCTGGGCCTGGACGTTCAGCAATCACAACTGCAGCTCGATAATCGTTCGGCGGATAGCAGTCAGCGACGCCAATACGTCAATCTGTTGCCGAACGCCTTATTCAGTTATACGTTTTCCAGAAACCGAAACCTGCGCCTGCAATACCGAACCCGACTGAATGCACCTTCGCTTTCTCAACTGCAGCCCGTAATCGACAACACCAATCCGCTCAATGTCCGCGTTGGAAATCCACAGCTCGCACCCGAGTTTTACAATACCCTGCTCCTGTCTTACAATGCGTCTGCCGAATTAGGTACCAAAAGCTTTTCGGTCTTCGCCAGCCTGAATCAGAGCCACAACCGCATTGCTACGTCGACAACCATCAGTCCGTCGGGTGTGCAGACGACGCAACCCGTCAACGTGGGTGGTTTTTGGGCGGTCAATGGGTCGATGTCTATCGGGCGAACGCTGCAACCTTCGAGACTAGGGCTTACCTTCACTACCAATGTCGGGTTGAGTCGGGCGGTTAGCTTCATTAATGACCAACAGAACAATGCAAAAAATGCCAGCTTGAGTCAGGGCGTTCGGCTGCAATCCAATCTCAATAACAACCTGGAATACGGCATCAGCGGCAACGTAACGTACCAAACGGCTACCTATTCGCTCATGCCAAAACAGAACACGGCTTTCTGGTCGCAGTACGCTACTGCCGACGTATTCTGGAAGCTTCCCTTCCGTTTCGTTCTTACCAGCGATTTGACCTACACAGCTACAACCGGGCGGGCAGCGGGTTATAATCAGCAATTTATGCTGTGGAACGTAGCATTGGCACGGCAGTTTTTCAAAGGCGATCAGGGTGAATTGCGCTTACAGGTATTCGACGTACTGAATCAGAACCGCAGCTTGATCCGTAATACCACCGATACGTATATCGAGGACGTACAAAGTCGGATACTACGTCGGTATCTGCTGGTGAGTTTCGTTTATAACCTGCGAAAATTCGGGATTTAAGTTTAGTATTACTCGCTGCGCAGACTCCTGACCGGGTTCACCAACGCGGCTTTAATGCTCTGAAAACTTACTGTCAGCAGAGCAATACCAATGGCCATCAGACCGGCCCCGGCAAACATCCACCAGGCAATGTCAATGTGATAGGCAAAGTCGGCCAGCCAGTTGTTCATGGCATACCAGGCAATGGGCGAAGCAATCAGGATAGCGACCAGAACCAGTTTCAGGAAATCTTTCGAGAGTAATACCGCGATACTGGCAACGGACGCCCCCAGCACTTTCCGGACGCCAATTTCTTTGGTACGCTGCTGCGCCATAAAGGTAGCCAGGCCAAACAAGCCGAGGCCGGCAATGAAAATAGACAAGGCGGTGAACAGGCTAAACAGTTTTCCGAAGAGTTGTTCAGAGCGATAAAGTTTTTCAAACTCCTGATCCACGATTTGGTACTCAAACGGCCAGTCGGGTGCCTGTGCCTGCCATTTGGCTTTCAGAAAATCAAGGGTAGCCGTCAGGTTCGTCGGTTGTACCCGTACAACCAGGCTGGAGAAAGCCGCGGGGAAAATGTGCAGCACAACCGGCTCGATTTTCTGATGGAGTGATTTATAATTGAAATCCCTGACCACACCGATAACCCGGCCCCGTTTGAGCGTATCGGCCGGATTACTCTGCACCCATTTTGGCCATAGAATCTCCTTTCCCAATGCTTGTTGCGGACTACCAAAGCCGAATGAACGTACGGCACTCTCGTTGAGCATGAAGCCTTCCGTAAGGTCGGTGCCGTAGCTGCTGGAAAAATTCCGGCCCGCCACAATGTGCATACCCATCATCGGAATGTAGTCAGGATCAACAAGAAACATATTAGTCGATATTTCCTCTGCTTTGCCCGGCAGCTTTATACCATCACCCGCAAAAAGGCCGCCCGGTATACCGTAGCAGGCTGTTGCGGCCCGGATCATGGAATTGCGAAGCAAATCAGCTTTGATGGCCTCGTAGCCTTCGCGCATGGCATCCGTACGTAGTGGCAATACAATGGCCTGTTCGTCGGCAAAACCCAGGTCTTTCTGTTGTATATAGCGAAGTTGTGAAAACACAACGGCCGTACCAATAATCAATACGGTAGAGGCTGTGAACTGCAGAACCACCAGTGTTTTTCGTAGCGAAATTGCCCCTTGCCGGGGTGCCGGGACGCCGTTGCCAGTCAGTACCTGCACAGGGCGAAACCCCGACAGAAAGAAAGCCGGATAAATACCTGCCAGTCCGCCAACAACCAGCACAGCCAAAATCAAACCGGCCAGCACTTGAGGTTGCAGCAGTTCACTCAGCGAAAGACGTTTATCCACCCAATCGGTGAAGAAAGGCAAGGCTATGGCCGTTACGATAAGGGCAACCAGCATGGCCATTGCGGTTAACAGCAGCGATTCTCCCAGAAACTGTCGGATAAGCTGCCCGCGTTCAGCACCGATTGCCTTGCGCAACCCCACTTCTTTCGCCCGGGTCAGTGAACGGGCCGTAGACAGATTCATGAAGTTGAAACAGGCAATCAGCAGCGCAAAGAGGGCTATAGCCATCAGGGCGTATACGTACCGGATATTGCCTTTCTGGGCATTATCATACTCCAGCTCCGACGAACGTAAATGAATATCCGTCAGAGGTTGCAGCCGGGTTTGGTACGTTATACCAATCTTGTCTAATTCAGATTTGGCGTAACGAGTCAGCAAGGCGGGTAGCTTGGCCTGCAACTGCTCAGGATTATAGCCTTTCGGCAACACGATATAAGTGTAAAATTGCTGCCAGCGCCAGTTTTCCAGCCGCCCTGGTTCTACCAGCGATCTCAACGTACTAAATGAACCTACTGCGTTCACGTTCAGATGTGAATACCTCGGTACGTCTTTCATGACGCCCGTTACGCGAAACGGTGTGGACCCCGCTCCGCCGAGGGTCAACTGCTTATTCATCGGGTCCTGATCGCCAAAGTATTTCCGGGCCATCGATTCGGAAATGACCAGCGTATTCGCTCCCAGCAGTGCCTGTTTCGGATTGCCACGTATCAGCGGGAAACTAAATACATCGAAAAAGGTCGAATCGGCCAGCAGTATATCGCTCTCAAAGAATTTCTTATTCTGATACGTCACCAGAGGCTTGTTTCCCAGCGCAAAGAGCCTGACCATCTGCTGTACTTCCGGGAAATTAGCTTTCAGCGTTGGGCCGTACGCAGGGGGCGTAACCGCAAACTGACTTTCCTTGCCTTCGGCGGTCCGTTGGTTAACGACCCGGTAAATCTGATCGGCCTTCACCTGAAACCGGTCGTATCTGAATTCATCCTGAACAAACAGGTAAATACTCAGACAGCAAGCCAGACCAACGGAGAGGCCAACCAGATTAATAACCGAAAAACTCAGGTGGCGCATCAGGTTGCGCAGAGCGACTTTGAGGTAGTTGGTTAGCATAAAGAGAGGAATAAAGGAACAGGGAAAAGGAATCGGGAAAAAGGAATCGGATTGGCTTATTTCTCCTTTTTCCTTTCTGCCTGTTCCCTCCTCCCTTTATTCCGTTTTAAGTGATTTAACCGGATTTATCAGCGCCGTTTTGATGCTTTGGAAACTGACGGTAAGCAAAGCAATCAGGACCGCCATAAAAATAGCAGCTACGAAATACCACCATTCAAAATCGATTCGGTACGCATACTTTTCGAGCCAGCCGCTGAGGAAATACCAGCCCAGCGGTAACGCAACGAGTGAGGCCACCAGCACCAGTTGAATAAACTCTTTCGACAACATCCCGACAAGGTTTGTTACGCTGGCCCCCAGCACTTTCCGAATGCCAATCTCTTTGGTACGTTGCTCGGCCGTGAAAGCGGCTAGCCCGAACAGACCCAGACACGAAATAAAAATGGCCAGAAACGCAAAATAGCTGGACAGCCTGCTAACCGTGTTTTCGGCTTTATACAGATTCGCAAACTCCTGATCGGTAAACGAATATTTGAACGGGTAGTGCGGATTAAATTTCTTGAACGTGGCTTCCAGACTAGCCACCGCCCGTTTTGTTTCACCCGACTGCGTCCGGACCAGTATGCTGCCCCAGTTGTTTGTGGTATCGGCAACACCCCGCTGCAAATGCAGAATCAGCGGCTCAATGGCATTGTGGAGGGAGTTGTAATTGAAATCTTTCATCAGCCCAATAATTTTCCCTTTCTTGTTCCACATAGTCATTTCCTTACCCACCGGATTTTTGTAGCCCATTTTGCGGGCAGATGCCTCATTGATCAGGTAGTTGCTCGTATCGGTACTAAACTCAGGCGAAAAATCACGACCGTCGAGCAGTTTGATCCCCATTGTTTTGACGTAGTCATACGAAATGGCATTCTGGCTGAACAGGATCAGTTGCGTTGTGTCTTTTCCGGGCCACTTAACTCCCTGCGTTGAACTTCCTACTTCGAGCGGGTCCGATTGGGCACAGGTTACGGCTTTGATGCCTGGCTGCTGTTCCAATTCCTGCCTGAACGTCTGGAAATTCTTCTGCAAATCGCCTTCCAGCGGCATATACAACAGATTTTCGCGATCATAGCCGAGGTTTTTGGTCTGGATAAACTGAATCTGACGATACACGACAATCGTGCCCAGAATCAGCATAATGGATAAACCAAATTGCAGTACAACCAGGCCTTTCCGGAAATACGTAGCACTCGACTTGAATTTCAGCGCCCCTTTCAAAATGACAACAGGATTGAGCGAAGACATAAACAGGGCCGGATAACTTCCTGAAACAAGGCCCGTTATGATCGCCAGGCTGACCAGCAGCAGGAGAAGCGCAGGATTGGAAAAGTCGAGCGAAAGGTGCTTTTCGGTTAAGTCGTTAAAAACAGGAATAACCAGCAGTACGATCAGTACGGCAAAACCCAGCGATAGCAGAGTAATCAGCATGGACTCGCCCAGAAACTGTCCCATCAGGCTGTTCCGGTAAGCGCCCACTACTTTCCGTACGCCCACTTCTTTGGCGCGTTTCACCGACCGGGCCGTCGCCAGATTCATGAAATTGATACAGGCAATGGCCAGAATGAAGATGGCAACAATGGAAAAGATTTTCACGTACTCAATCCGGCCGCCGTTCTGCTTACCCGCATCCCATTTCGAATAGAGGTATGATTCGCCATAATTTTGCAGGAACAGCTCTACGTTGCTATCCTTGTTTTTGGTTTTGACGTAATTTTTGATTTTGGCATTGACCTTATCGACCGATACATTCGGAGCCAGCATTACGTAACAGCGCGGCCCGTTGTTGCCCCAATCTTTTGACCACTTGTTGGTTTTCTGCCAGCGGTCGTAACTCATTAGAAAATCGAACTTCAGAGACGACGCTTCCGGAATATCGGCCAGTACGCCCGTAACCATTACGTCGTCCTTATTATCGATCCGTACAGTTTTACCCATTGGGTCCTGTCCCTTAAAATACTTGTCAGCCAGTTTCTGCGAAATTACCAGTCCATCAGGGCGTTTAAGTGCTGTTCTGGCATCACCTTCCTTAAGCGGAAACGAAAACATGGTCAGGAAATCCCCCTGAACGTAACGCCCTTTTTCTTTCTCAAACCTACTGCCTACGGTAAACAACGGCGACTCCTCCCAGAGCGCCTGGCTGGCCATCTGAACTTCAGGAATGTCTTTGACAATATTCTCGGCCAGTACGCCGGGCGTTGAGGCAAACGTATTGACAACGCCCGTATAGAATTGATTTTCCATGACCCGGTACAGCCGGTTATCATTGGCATGAAACCGATCCACATGCAGTTCATCCTGCACCCAGATCATAATGAGCAGGCTGCAGGCCATACCGAGTGCCAGTCCCAGAATGTTGATGAAGGAGAACGTCTTGTTCTTCAGGATGTTTCTCCAGGCAATTTTGATGTAGTTGCGTAGCATAAGGTTGGGGCAGGGCGCAAGGAGCACGGAGCAGAGGTTAGTTTTACGCCTTGCTCCAGTCACCTCGATCCCCGCTATTCGGAACGTAGTGATTGAACGGGATTCATTAAGGCGGCACGGATAGCCTGGTAACTAACGGTCAGTAGCGTAATAACAGCAGCCCCTAAACCTGACAGGATAAAAATTGCCCATGATATCGTGGTGCGATAATCATACTGCTGGAGCCAGTCGTCCAGAGAATACCAGGCAATAGGCGTAGCGATCAGGAAGGAGAGCAATACCAGCCGGACGAAATCCTGGGAAAGCAGCCCCCATAAGCTGAACACCGATGCGCCCAGCACTTTCCGAACGCCGATCTCTTTGATACGCTGCTCAGCCATGAACGAAGCCAGGCCAAACAACCCCAGGCAGGAAATAAAAATCGCCAGTACCGCAAATACCCGCGCCAGTTTACCTACCCGCTCTTCCGTTCGGAATTTAGCATCATATTCGTCGTCGGTGAATTTGAAGTCGAATGGATTGTCAGGATCGTACTTTTTGAAGACGGCTTCAACTTTTTTGAGCGCTGTTTCTACCGGCGTATTCGGCTGTAGCTTCACATTAAAAATATTCGACCAGTCGTATTTCACCAGAAAAATGGTTGGTTTGATGGGCGTGTACGGTGATTCCATCACCATATCTTTCACTACGCCCACTACTTGCATGGGTTTGCCGTCGTAGCGAATGGTTTTGCCGACAATGTTTTTCAGACCGGTTAGCTTAACGGCAGCTTCGTTCAGAATAAAAGCCGACGTATCGGTAGAGTAGTCGCGTGAGAAATCACGCCCTTCCAGAATTTTCCAGCCAATGGTTTTGCCGAAATGGTGGCTTGTCGCCACAATCCCGAATAGCGGCAATGATTTAGGATCTTTACCCTCCCACTCAAAACCGATCTGATTCGACCATACGCCCGTTGTCGGGCTTGATGACTGGCTCATTTCATACACCACGCCCGACTTCAGCAAATCATCACGCAGGGCATCGTATTTTCCGGAGAGGCCGGGACCAATCGAAATTTGTAGTAAGCCCGACCGGTCGTAGCCAACGGGTCTGTTTTTAGCGTGCTGAATCTGTTGAAAAACGATGATGGTACCGATGATCAGCGTAATGGACACGGTAAATTGAATGACCACCAATACTTGGCGCGGCAATGCCGCCCACCGACCTACTTTAAACGTTCCTTTCAGTACGCTCAACGGATTGAATGACGATAGGTACAACGCCGGATAACTACCTGACAAGAGGCCAGTTATGAGGGAGAACCCAAGAATCAGCAGCCAGAAAACCGGATTCGCATACGGAAAACGGACCTGCTTGCCCGACAACTCGTTGAAAGGCGATAACGCGATGAGCACAATCAGCAGGGCGATAACCAGCGCAAAGGAAACCACCAGCATTGACTCGCTCAGGAACTGCGCGATCAACTGTTGCCGAAGCGAACCTACTGCTTTGCGAATGCCTACTTCTTTGGCGCGTTTTTCGGAGCGGGCCGTACTCAGGTTCATAAAATTGATGCAGGCGAGCAGCAGCACAAACACACCGATCAGCGCAAAGAGCCATACAAACTGAATGCCTCCTCCGATGTTTTTTCCATTTTTAAAATCGGAATACAAATGCCACTGGCTCATGGGATGCAGGAAATACTCCGGCTTCTCGCTGACCGATACATGCGCTTTCTCTACGTTCCTGATTTTTGCCGAAACTGACTGCATATCGGCCCGGTCGGCAATTTGCGCAAAGCACTGAAACGAGTGATTGCCCCATTGCTGCAGCGATTCTTTTACCCACGGCTGATCGGCCAGATACGCGCTCCAGGGCAAGTAGAAATTCACCTGATAGAAATCCGAATTGAACGGAAGGTCCTCAAAGACGCCCGTTACTTTTACATTATTTTTGGCGTCAATTTTTAGGATCTTGTTGAGCGGGTCAGCCTCACCAAACAGGGTTTTGGCCACCGATTCCGACAGCAGAATGGAACCGGGTTCTTTAAGGGCGGTTGCATAGCTGCCCTTGAGCATGTTGAGCGAAAGCATTTTCGGCAAAGCAGGCTCCGCATACATTCCCTCTTTGTTGATTTTTTTGTCGCCGTTAACCAGCAAATGCCCGTAGTTCCAGGATGCCAGCGATACGTCGGTAAAATCTGAGGTGTATTTATTTTTTACTTCCGTTGCCGAAGGCAGCGATATGGCCCGGCTGCTACCGGTCTGGCCGTTGAAGGTCTGATTCACGTAGAGCTGAGCCAGCCGGTCGTAATTCCTGTGGAATTTATTGAATGACAACTCGTCGTAAATCCACAGGCCAATCAACATGGCAACGGCCATACCCACAGCCAGCCCAAAAATGTTGATAAACGAATACGCCTTATTTTTTGAAAGGTTTCGGAGGGCAATGGTCAGGTAATTGCGGAGCATAGCGCATCAGGAAGTTTGCCCAAAGACAGGCGCTCATTCCGGATGTTGCATCAATAGACGGGTTTGGCCATAAATAACAGGCCGGACAGTCAAAACCGCCCGGCCTTGCTTACCTTCCTGGCTTGATCAATACGTATTACCGCAGTTTTTGCCAGATCATATCGGCAATGTATTGCATGCCTACGTCGTTGGGATGGGCTGCTACGCCCGGATTCTTGTATTCACTGGCGAAGCACTTGGCCTGACCAACCATACTGCCCAGATCAACCAGCGTATGCCCTTTTTCGGGGACTATTTTCCGAACGATCGCATCGTAGTTCGGTTTGTACCAGACACTAGTTGTACAAACGATCCGAACGGGCTGACCATAGTTGGCCAATTTATCGAGCAGCAACCGAAATTGCCCTTCCAGATTACGGCTTGCGGCTTGGTTATCGTCCATGTTTTCGCCAATCCGAACGATAATCAGGTCCGGTTTAACATCCTGTAGAACGGCATTGAATTCATCAACTGAGTAATCCGGTTTGCCAAATTGCTGTTCGAAATTCCCACCCGATTGCAGTTTAACCGTCAGGGCGGGGTATAGACTCTGTAAATTAGCGGTTAACAAATGGACGAAATCTTTGTCGGGTGCCGAAGCAGCCATGCCGTTGAAGTTATACCAACCCAGATCAGGCGCGGGTGCATGGCTCATAATGCTGTTGCCAATAATCAGCATGCGCTTGAAATAAAGATTGAACGAAGCCGACCGACTGCCAGAATGTTTTGTACCGGCCCGAATGCGTGTCAGAATTTTACCTCCCGTCGTTAATGTAAATTTTGAGCCGGATTGCCAGCTTGCTCCATCATCGAGAGAATACTCAATAACGGCCTGAGGAGGTAATGAATCGGCGGCAAGCTGCACATCCGTACTCATATAAAACGTACCGCCATCGGGCGAAAAGCGGGGCGCTGGCACCCGCAACGTATCAGGCTCAGCCGGTTGGGCGGGAGCCGACGTTGTTGACGAAGCTGGTGTGGCGGTTGGACAGGGACAATTCTTCGCGGAGTCAGACTGGGGAGTCGGCGTTGGCGGAGCGGGCGCGGGCGGCAAACCAAACTGAGACGGATAATTACTAGTACAACTATAAATACCTGATACAAAAAACAGAACAGCAAATACGTAGCTGACCGTTTTTTTATAAGTGCCCAGGTAAGACTTTCGTTGAATAAACATAAATCAGAACTGTGGTATTAATCCGTCAATAGATTACAATGTATGAATGAATGAAACAAATAACCCGATTCACTTAAATTAAAAAATAGTTGATCGCACCCGTTTTAGAATTGGCCGATAGCGGGCATTTTTTCGCCAGTAGCCTCCTTATTCATGGTTCATCATCGCCCTGCCGGGCACAATGAGAAGCCCTCCGTTTAAACATTATAAGTAAGCAAGCGTGTAACTTTGCTGGACAAAAAAGTAATTTTGCGTACCATCCCTTGTAAATATGCTGTTTAGCTCAGGAATTTTCTTATTCCTTTACTTACCATTCTTTTTACTTGTTTATTACTTATTACCCAAATACTGGCATAATGCATTTTTGTTTGCGGCCAGTCTGTTTTTTTATGCCTGGGGAGAAGGTCCTGTTGTTTTAGTTTTACTGCTGTCCACGTTTATTAATTACGTAGCGGGCCAACTTATCGAGCGGGGCCAACGCCGGGCCGGTTTGTGGGTATCTCTGGTGGGTAGTTTATCACTGTTGTTCTATTACAAATACGCCAATTTTCTGGTTGATTCGATCAGAGGTCTCGCCAGCGTTTTTGGCCTATCCGTTGCCGATCATCTAACCCTACCTTACATTGCCCTCCCCATCGGCATTAGTTTTTATACCTTTCAGGGAATTTCCTATACACTGGATATATACTGGGGCCGGATTCGGGCTAACCGCCGGTTTCTGGATTACGGTACGTACGTAGCCATGTTTCCGCATCAGATAGCGGGCCCCATTGTCCGCTACGCCGACATTGCTCCTGAACTCACAGAACGCGCCACCACCATCGAGAAATTTAGCATCGGGGTCGAACGGTTTATTATTGGATTAGCGAAAAAGGTGTTACTAGCCAACACATTTGCCAGTCTGGCCGATAGTATTTTCAACACGCCGTCAGACAGTTATCCGGCCGCAACCGCCTGGCTGGGCATTATTGCGTATTCGCTTCAGATTTATTTCGACTTTTCCGGCTATTCGGACATGGCCATTGGTCTCGGAAAAATGATCGGATTCGATTTCAAAGAGAACTTCAATTACCCATACATTGCCCGTTCCATTCAGGATTTCTGGCGACGGTGGCACATCTCCCTGTCGAGCTGGTTTCGCGACTATGTGTACATACCCCTTGGCGGTAACCGGGGCAATAAATTTCGTACGTATCGTAACCTGCTGATTGTCTTTTTTGTAACAGGCTTATGGCATGGCGCTAGTTGGAATTTCATTATCTGGGGTTTATATCACGGCTTGTTTCTGCTCATCGAGCGGGCGGGCCTGGGCAAACGGCTGGAAAAAATCTGGCCGTTTTTCGCTCATGCGTATGCGCTGCTCGTCGTACTTATTGGCTGGGTGTTTTTCCGAATCGAAAATCTTTCTGAAGCCATTACGTACCTGACGAAGATGGCGGGCTTTTCAACCCCTGTCACCTCAGGCGTCATGTACGCACCAGCGCATTTTTTAAACGCTGAAGTGGTGGCCTCGCTCCTGATCGGTATTGTGCTGGCCACCCCTGTTTACGCCCATTTCCAACGAGGGTGGGAGCGGTTGATGGCCCGATTGGTATCGGTACGTTTCCTGCTCGATTCTGTGTATGTGGCTGGTTTATTTAGCCTGTTTGTCTTATCGGTTATGTACCTGGCTGCCGATACATACAATCCGTTTATCTACTTTCGGTTCTAACGTTACTAATCCCACCTATGGAAGTGAAAGACAGCTATTCACAACAGAAAGCTCCGCAAAAAAATAGTCGGACTCAGAGCCGGTTCAAAACGAAAATGCTGGCCTGGGGATTTGCGGTATTACTGGCTCTACCCACGCTGGATCAATGGCTCGGGCTTTCGTCTGGGTTTGCAAGTACAGAAAAGCGAATTCTGACACCTTTCCCTACTTTCCAATACCCGCACATTCAGACCTTTATTGCTCAATTCAATCAGTATTATAAAGAGAATTTCGGCTGGCGGAACGCGCTCTTTTACCAGTACAGCCAGTGGAAATACCACGTTTTGCATACATCGCCTTTACCCGAGAAGGTAGTTGTGGGCAAAAATGGCTGGTTCTATCCGGGCAACAGCATGAACCAGATTCTGGATCGCCATCAGGGACTACCAATCAATCCAGATACGCTGGCGGCTGTAGCCCAGCGCCTGACGAACTACCAGCAACAACTGGCAGCTCAGGGTACTAAACTTTATATATTGATAGCGCCCGATTCATACACCGTTTACCCCGAAAACTTACCCGATCACCTGCAAACGAAAGACAGTCAGGCCAACTTCAATCGAATCAGGGATTTTTTACGTAGCCATACAACGGTTCCGGTAGTGGATGTACGGAATGCGCTGACGGCGGCCAAAGTCAATCATGTTGTGTATTGCCAGACCGATACGCACTGGAATTTTTACGGCTCACTAATTGCTACGTTAACGCTGGTCGATCAGATTCGGCAGGATTTTCCGCAGATCCCCAAGCCCCGCCTGGCAGACTATCAGGTACAGGCGCTGAAAGGGTACGGCGGAGACCTGACCACAATGCTGGCTATGAATCAGGAACTTACCGATTCCATTCAATATAAAATTACGCTGCCGGATTACCTGCGCGTTCGGCAGACCGAATCAACAAAGCCGCGGGAAACGGATCTTCCGTCTGAACGATTTGTCAGCTTATCCACCAACCTACCCAAGCTGCTTTTGCTGGGTGATTCATTCAGCTATTGGATGAACCAGTTTGTACCGGGCTATTTTCGGGAATCGTACCTTGTACGTAATCATCAGCTAGACATGAACTTAGCCAGAGCCGAACGGCCTGATATCGTTGTCATTGAGATTGTTGAACGTAACATCGATTTTTTAGGCAGACCCAAATTATAAACCATAAAAAAACGCCAGACAGTTTCGACTGTCCGGCGTTTTTATTACCTGAAAAAAGACGTATTACCGGGCTACTTCAATATTTACCCGACGGCCTTTGATTGTATTGCCTTCCATAGCGTCGACAACACGATTCGCTACGTCTTTCGGTACGTCGACATACGTGAACTTATCGAAGATGTCGATGCTGCCGATGCTGTTGCCCGGAATGTTGGCTTCGCCTGCAATAGCGCCGACAATGTCGCCAGGCCGAACGTAGTCACGACGGCCGATGCTTACCATCAAACGGGTCATGTTGGCTTCACGCTCACGGGGTACACGCTTATCGTCGCGCTCGAAGTAACCATTACGGCCACCACCTTCGCGCGGACCAGCAGCCCGGTCGTTACGGTCAAACCGGGGGCGATCACCATAACCACCCCGATCAGGGCCATCGTTACGTCCGAAACGTGAACCGCCCCGGTCGTTACGATCTGATGCGTCGTTACGGCCAAACCGGCTACGATCATCGCGTTCACCGAAGCGAGAGCCGCCCCGACGTTCATCCCGACCAGCGCCTTCACCACGACCACGCTCGCTAAAGCGATCACGGCGATCTGACCCCTCGCGACGACGATCATCTTCAAGGCCCAGGTTCTGATCTGCAAACTCGTTTTTCTCGATACCCATGCTACGTTTTACCAGAGCCGCTACGACCTGTTCGGTCGAGAAGCCTGCATGGTGCAACTGGGTCAGTAAATCGTCGTACAGGTTCAGGTCTTTACTTTCCTGAATCGTTTGCTGTAGTTGCTCGATAAAACGAGCCTTACGAATGCCAACGATATCTTCGAAGGATGGAATTACCCCTTTTTCAACCCGTACTTTCGTATAGTTCTGGATTTCGCGGAACCGGAATTTCTCATCCCGACCGACCATTGAGAACGCCCGGCCTGATTTACCAGCCCGGCCCGTCCGGCCGATACGGTGGACATAATACTCTTCGTCGAGCGGGATGTCGAAGTTGATAACAGCATCAACATCGTCAACGTCGATACCCCAAGCCGCTACGTCCGTAGCAACCAGAATGCTGGTCGTACCGGCGCGAAACTTGCTCATTACATTATTCCGTTGCGCCTGACGCAGATCGCCGTGCAGACCTTCGGCCTGATAACCACGAATTTGCAGATCTTCAACGATTTCATCCACTTTACGCTTCGTATTACAGAAGACGAGTAGCAGTTTCAGATCGTACATATCAATCAGGCGGCACATCACCTCAACTTTCGCTTTCGGTTTCACCTCAAAATACACCTGCTCGATGTTGGTGTTGGTCAATTCTTTTTTGACAACTTTCACCAGCACAGGGTCTTGCAGGAATTTCTGCGTGATCTGCATGATGGGTTTCGACATCGTTGCCGAGAACAGAATCGTCTGCCGCTCTTCGGGCATATCAGCCAGAATGTTCTCGATATCTTCGCGGAAACCCATATCCAGCATCTCATCAGCTTCATCAAGAATCATCATCTTGACGTGGTCGAGTTTCAGCGTGTTCCGTTCCATATGGTCCATTACACGGCCGGGCGTACCAATTACGATATGCACACCACTCTTCAGCGACCGGATTTGCCGCTCAATGGAATCGCCACCGTAGATCGCTTCAATACGAACACCCCGCTTATGTTTAGCCAGTTTCCGAATTTCGTCGGCAACCTGCAGCGCCAGTTCACGCGTTGGGCAAAGAACAAGCGTCTGAACCGAACGATCCTGAATATCAACCAGTTCGAGCGCCGGGATTCCAAAAGCAGCGGTTTTACCCGTACCTGTCTGAGCCTGACCGATTACGTCGCGACCAGCCAGAATCGGCGGAATGGCTTCGGCCTGAATGGGTGATGGGCTCACAAAGCCCATATCGGTTACAGCCTGCAGCAGTTCATCAGAAATGCCTAAGCTGGAGAATAAAATCTGGTTCGGGTCGGTTTTTGGTGTAGCAGGCTGCTCATCGGCAGGTACTTTTTCGAGGGGTGTATTTTCTACTTCGATGAGTTCATCGACAACCTGCAGGACTTCCGTATTGGCCACAGGCGCTTCCATATCGTTTGCGTCTACTACAGCCAGATCTGTGTCCAGAACGTCTTCCTGAACATCCGTTTTTGTTTTTTTCGTTTTCATTAACTTGGAAATAAATGTTTATAAACCTCCAAGCGAAGACGAGTGTGTGCCGGTGAACGGCGCGATACTGCGAGAATTGCCCAACGAACGAAGCTGCCCCAACGACCCAACAAGGACCCCATATTCCCCCAACCCTTTTCAAAGGGGAAAGACAACAACCAGTAGCCAACGAAGCAATCCTATTGCTCATCAGCGGTACCGGTACGACCGATTGACGATTAGCCCACGCGCAAGTGCTTCACTCATGAAGCGTCCACACAGAAAACCCATCCTGTACATCCGTACCTGGCTCTGTCAGACCTAACTCAGCGTATAAAAAGGAGAGAAACAGAGACGCGACGGATGTCGCTTGTAAAATCTGGTGCAAAACTAAGAATAAATTCCCGAAAAAGCAAGTGTATGCTTATTAATATTGGATTAATCGTAGAGAAGGCGATTTAGCTACAGTTGTACAGATGTCTGTTATAAGGCCAACGCCCTACTAGCTGTAGCACTAATTCTGGAGTGAATTCTCAATTCCGTACCGTATTGCTGCTTCAAGCACAGCAATGTTTATGTCTTTTAGCGTTTTGAACCGAATGCAATACCCGGTCACTTTGGCCTTGCCAAGTTTTTCGCCGTAGGTCTGGGCTAAATACGCCTTATCAGTTAAACCAAGAATATAGACAGAGATGCCGGTTGTGTTTGCGCTCAAACCGATTTGAAAAAACTCTTTCGTATTGCCATTCGCATAGTTTATTGTCTGAAGTCCATAGCCAATAGTAGGATTGCTGACCGGCTTATTTTCGCTGTTTTTACCGTCGTCGAACCACAATTTACTGTCTGGCGTCACTTGACGTATGCGTTCATGCAACTCCTGCATGTCACTACGTTTGGGCTCAGGCTGGCTGGAAATGTAGTTTGCAATTTGTTCCTGTACGTTCATATAAACTAGTGAAACAAAGACTGCTTTTTTCCCGAAGTGATTTGGTGATGTAATTGTGTAAATACCTAAAAAATCACTCTTTTGTACTGACCTATTGAATGCATAAATCCACTTCTGCTTTTATTGACAAACAGGTCACCATTGAGCAGCCAAAGAATAAAATTTCGATAGACAAATGTTCCAAGTTGACTGGCAGCTTAAATACTACAGGGGACGTACAGGGCTTTATTCAGATTGGAAAATAGAATTCCGTCTGCCCGAACCAATGCTGATTGAAAATATTTTGATGAAGTTAACAATTAATGCCTAACGATGTTTGCCCGGCCCAAACTAATTTGCTGAAGCTAATTCGTCAAGACCCACTCGCATAAAAACCCATGTTGTGTGTTGTTTTATTTTAAAGTCCGATTGGAAATATGCCATCCGGCAAATGGCTTTACAGTTGCACAATTTGGTCCATTGTCTTTGCCTGTGCCAGGAACCTTTGCCTCCAGAACCTTAGTGCTATTAGTTGAAAGTTCTTTGATAGTCTTTAAATCAATCCCAGTTAAAGGGATTTTTAGCCTTCGACTCCAAACTGTGTCTTTTTGTCCTGCACATGTTCCAATATCTATATAAATGAAACGTTGAGTGGGCGGGCCTTGAACAAATACGCCAAGAAAGTTTGGGGGTCCATCTTCACTAAGCTTGACAATAATAGGGAACTCAAACTCCAAATTTTTATCGCTGGATCGTTGTATTTGAATTGTTTCATATTTACTGCCACTACCTTTTTGTAATCCGAAGTCGACTCCGCTAGGCGGATTTTCTAAAATAATTTTTAGCGTTAGTTCTTGATTCATGAATGTATAGAATTCAATAATTAAAGTGTTTGAACAAATGGCACACAACGGTATGGGGCTTTGCGTTCAGGCGGCAAATCAAGCACAAGGGCCAAGTTCAATCAAACAGTTTATCCTCAGGGCTTATATTAAAACTGTCGACAATATTTAAATTGTTTACTGTTACCAAATGTTTATTGTCGAAAGCAAGGATAGAAAAATTTAAGTCCTCTAAATTTATTAAGCACCAGCTTTTGTCATCTGGAAAAAAATATGCACTTGCGTCATAAAAAGTATCATCCATAAATTTCAGAAATTCTTCATCAGTTACGTTGTAAGTAACGTCTTTAGCAACTGGAAGCAAAAAATTAACGATTGTCCAACGCCAATAGTCCTCAACAAAAAGATTTAAAGTGTCATTGCTTAAAGATTTAATGATGCGTTCTAAAGTAATTTTCGTGCTTGGGAAGAGTGTGGTCAAGCCTCTTGAGCTGTAGTCAAATTTATAAATTATATTCCTATCATAGTGTATTTTGAATTTCTTTGAAATTTCTTTGAATGTTGTACGTGTATAAATATCGTCTTTAATATCATCCAATACATTGAAGGTTCGCCAAATTTCAATATTCTTGTTTGTCTGTTCAATTGTATCTGGTGGAAATATAATTTCAGTAAAGGGAAAGTTGTCAATAATCCCTGGTGTCCAAAGAATAGCTAAATAATTATCAAAGTTATACGGGAAGAAATTTTTTAAAAGCAAAGGACGTGAAGCAGTATTCCAATCAATGTGGTCAGTCAACCACTTTTTTAATTCTAGATTGTCGGAGTGTGTCATTTTTTGGTTGCCTCATTGTTTTCACACATCGTTTTTTGAATAGAAATTATGCGGTAAGCCGTCTCCGTTATTAAAATACTTTTGTCGCTGGTTGCAAGTCTCAACCCAGCCCCAAGTTGCGATCAGGCTACCGGCCTGCCGATTTTGCAAACTTTTCTGCCAGCTTTTCTCTTACTGACACGTAGTGAGTGATTCGCTGTGAACAGCAAAAGGAAATCTGACTGATGAATCCATCATTTGGCAAATACATAATTCTGATCGGGGCTACCATTGTGCTGGTTGGTCTGATCATCTACTTCTTCGGCGATAAACTGAGCTGGCTGGGTCGGTTGCCGGGCGATATACGTATTGAGGGTAAAAACGGGGGCGGGTTTTATTTCCCCATCGTCACCTGCATTGTGGTCAGCGTTATCCTGAATCTGATTATTGTTTTGGTCCGCCGTTTTTTCTGACCTTCGCACTGGTCGATTTATCGGGCTGATTCTGAGCGTCTTCGCTATACGTCAATTTGTTCAGATAGAACACTTCGCGCTGATTCGTGTAGTTTTTCGAAGGCGCTATTTTCTGGAAACCAAACGCCAGAAAATGCTGGCCATACCAGGCCATCAGGTTGTCCTGCGATGAAAAGGTTACTTTCTCGTTTTCGGTGTTGGTTTTCAACTTGATCTTTTCCGTCTCCTTCAGGATTTTGCTTCCCTGAATAACTTCGGTCGTAATTTCTCCGTCGTTTGGGTAGGCCAGTACCATCCGGTCGCCCTGTTGCGAAACCTGCACCATTTCCGTCAGGTCTTTACTGAGCAACTCTTTTATCGGGAAGCAGTTGTCCCACAGTAGTTGCCCCTGTTTATTGAAGCCGCAGATGAATGCGTGCGTATACCGATACCCTTCGTAACGGTCACTGCTGCGCATATAGCCGCCATAGACAATGTTGCTGCCTCTGTATTGCGGATAATACACCTCGGCTACAAGTGTCAGTCCCTCTGGCGTAGGCTGCAAATCATGGACCAGCAACCGGTAGTGAAACTTGTAATCTTTTCCTTCTTCCTTCTTTTTCATAGCCCGCGCCAACAGCTTTTGCTGCCGATTTGGCTTCAGGTAATTGAAGAAGTTCTGGAGTTGCGAAAATTCAATAAACTGAATGGCCGTCGACGCCGAATCGGCAGCGGCACTGCCTGAACCACCGTGCTTGATGCGTGTTACGTAGATTCCCTGCGAGTAGGGCGTGCAGTCTGTTGAATAATTACCAACCAGTAAGGACTCTGACTCGTTGACAGGCAGCAACTTCCCCGAAATCAGGCTATTGGGTACACCGTCAAAATCCAGCGTACGCAGCAGTTTGCAATCGTAGTTGTAGGTTCGAAGCGAAAACTTGCAGTGCCGCTTGAGGGTATGCACCAGTACGTTTACTTCCCGATGCGCTTCGTCAACTTCCAGGCCGCTGATTTCCATACGGTTGACGTACATGCCCGGGAGAACTTTAGTCGAATGATCGAAGAAAGAGAACGCCATGACAACCGGACGACCATGCCGGTATCCGCCTACGTACGCCTGACTACCCATCACTTTGAACTGCTGGACATCAAATTGGTCAATCAGATTGCCTTCGAACGTTTCAATCACCCCATCGTCGAGATGCAGGCGAAGAAATTGAAACACGCCGGTATCGTAATCGCGAAAGAGGTGATACGTGTACAGGTCCGTATCATAAGTCATGATCGAGCGAAATCGGGTATCCTGTTTAAATTCAGCTTTCCAGAGCAATTTGAGATCAATGTTGTACCGCTGAAAATCGAAGGTTGGTGGCGTATAATCGTATGAACTTCCCCGTCGTATGGTTACCAGTACACCCCGTTCGGCCAGGGGCGTTACGTCAAATGTTTCGGCCTCATTCCGGTCAGATGGAATCTCCAGCCGCATCGAATGAGCCAGCTGTGCCCAGGCCGGACGTAGCGTAGCGCCCGCAGTTAGCAGGCAGAGTAGAGCCAGAACGCGAAGCATAGACGTATTTGTTGGATATAGAACCAATTTATAAACTATAGAGCACAAATACTATTAATCCACTATACTACTCCATAACTCGCTAGACCTGCCAACGTTTTTTTAAATAATCTTTCATGAATACATTGATGTCCCACTGACTGGCAACGGGCTGCTGCGTGAAGGGCAATGTCGGCAGATAACCGGCCGGGCCGAACTCGCAGGTGATCGTCAACGTAGCGGCATTGGCCCTTTGCTGCCGCGCCCGAATAGCGTCCCACCATTTGGCGTGAGTTTCGAGCGCATCTTTCCACTCAGGCGCGCGGGGGTCATTCACCTGTGGTCCTTCGGGATGCCCTACCCGACAATGAATATGATCACTGACGGCAATGGCCCGGTTGACATTCTCAGCCTGATCACTCAGATACGATTCCGCTACGTTGACCCAGTGCGAATAGTCGGCCGTTAGCCGCAGCTCAGGCTGTTTAAGCAGATAGTACTGTATGGCGGGCGCGCTGTAGGAAAAGCGGCCGCGGTGGGTTTCGTGCAAAATCCGAACCCCCGTTTGTTTCTGCACATTCAGGGCAATCTGAATCAGTTCAGCATTTTGCTCGAACGTAAAATAGTCATGGCCCGTATGCGCATTGATAAACACAGGTTTATACGAAGCAATGTTGAGCAGATCATCCTGGTATTTTTTTCGGTGCTCCACAAAATTGCTGCCTTCACCAAAGGCCATCAGAATCAGCTCAAGGCCATGATCGTGCATGACCTGAACGGCTTCATTCCGTTTGTCGGGGCCAGCAGCAATTTCCATTCCATCATAACCGGCGGCTTTTACGCGTTTGGCGGCTTCGGTATACGACAGGCTTTCCATACCCCACATCGGGCAGAAGAAGAGTGTTTTCAAGAGGTCTTACGGTTTAGTTTATGCACTCAAAGTTGGCAGAAAAATGATTCTGGAAAAATAGGAGCTGTGGCTGGCAGAACTACCTAAAGCAGTATGTTAATTTATTTTTAATCTTCATTACCTTGATAAAATTTCAATAAAAATGAAGTGAATTTTACCACCCTTAACAAACTACAATTATGAGGCCTCTTTACTTTTCTCCGCCATTTCCACGAAAATGGCATGTACTTCTCTGCACCTTAATAGCCGTTACGGGGTTGGCTGCCCAGGGAAAAAAACCTTTATCAGCAACCACAAAAAAAGCCTATTCGGAAACGGACAAACCAGCGGCTGAAGTAACCATAAGCGGACGCGTCACCGATGCCACCACGAATGAAGCCCTGGCTGGCTGTAGCGTTCTGTTGAAAGGCACTCAGAAAGGTACAACTACTGATGCTAACGGTGATTACCGGATTGCCGTACCCGATGGCAAGGCAGTACTGGTATTCGGATTTATTGGCTTTGTCTCGCAGGAAGTGCCGGTGGGCAACCAGACAACAATCAACGTAGCGCTTAAGTCATCAGCCTCCGAACTGGCTCAGGTGGTGGTCATAGGATACGGAAGTGCTTCGAAGAAAGACATGACTGGCTCCGTGAAGTCGATTAAAAGCACGGATTTTAACAAAGGCATTATCAACTCGCCCGAACAACTGTTGCAGGGTAAGGTGGCAGGCGTCAATGTTACGTCGGCCAGTGGCGAACCCGGTGGAACCCAAAACATTACCATTCGCGGGCCGGGGGGCGTGCGCACAGGGAGTACTCCGCTGTTTGTACTTGATGGCATCGCCCTCGACAATTCCAGTACGGGTGGCGCAACCAACCCGCTGAATTTTCTGAACCCACAGGATATCGAATCCATCGACGTATTGAAAGACGCATCGGCTACGGCTATTTATGGGTCGCGGGGCGCCAACGGGGTCGTGCTGATTACGACTAAAAAAGGAAAAGCCGGATTCTCAACAGTCAACATTTCTTCCAGTTTGGGTATATCCAACATAGCCCGCCCCCTGGCGGTGTTTTCGGCAGATGAATACCGGCGGCAGGTACCGGCAGTAGGCGGTGTCCTAGAAGATTTTAAGGCATCGACCGATTGGCAAAAAGAAATAACCCGGACAGCTTATACCTGGAATCATAACCTGTCTTTCGGTGGAGGTGCCGACAAGCTGACGTACTATGGCTCTTTGGGCGTTCAGAATCAGGAAGGTATTCTCAAAAATAGCCGAATGAACCGTTACACGGGGCGTATCAATCTGTCGCAGAAACTGCTTGACGACCGGCTCACGATTGACGTCAATCTGACAGCCTCCTATACGTTCAACCAGCGGCCACCTATCGAAACCATATTAGGAAGCGCAATTTCGGCCAATCCAACGTTGGCTGCCTACGACGAAAAAGGAGAGCCGTTCAAATACCAGAGCGGCACCAATCCATTGATTACGTTGAATCTTGAAAAAGACATTACCACCATCAATCGGGTTGTCGGTAATATTTCGCCTTCATTTAAGATTACCAAAGATCTGGTGTATAAACTGAATCTGGGTGTGGATAACTCTGGTTCCGTGCGTGATCTACAGTCACTGCCAAGTGCAGTTCCGCAGCAGGATGGACGCCTTGAAACCATCTACGGCGTCAACCGGAACATCCTGGTGGAGAACTATTTTACCTACACCCTGGCCCGACAGAATCATAACCTGACAGCTTTGCTTGGCCACTCGTACCAGAAGTTTTTTGTTCAGGAACGGCGGTCCAGCATCAACAAATTTCCGATTTCGCCCATCGAACCCATCTATAACCCGGGTTTAGGGCAGGATCTGACGCTGGCTAACAACAAGCCCAGCGGCTATGCGCTGGAAAATGAACTGCAATCGTTTTTCTCACGCGTCAATTACCAGTATCGGGATAAATACCTGATGACGGCTACTGTGCGGGCCGATGGCTCGTCGAAGTTCGGGTCCAATAACAAATACGGTGTTTTCCCATCGTTCTCGGTAGGGTGGCGTCTTTCTGAAGAAGGCTTCCTGAAGTCGGGGCCGTTCAGCGACTTAAAACTTCGTGCAGGCTGGGGGCAGACGGGCAATCAGGAAATTCCGTCAAAAATTACGCAGGCGTTGTTTACCTCTCAGGTATCAGCAGCAACGAGCTATCCGTTGTCGCCTACGGGCCCTTATCCGGCCGGTACGTCTTACTCCCGTCTGGCAAACCCCGACATTCAGTGGGAAGTATCATCTCAAACGGATCTCGGCCTGGATTTTGGTCTGTTCAAAGGAGCCTTGTCTGGTTCAATTGATTATTTCCGGAAGGTCTCAAACAACATCTTGCTGGAAGTTATTCCGGCCGACCCCGTTCAGCCAGCCGGTACGTTCTGGACCAACGTACCCGACATGACCATCACGAACCAGGGGCTTGAAGTGGATCTAAGTTATCGGTACGCGAGTCTGAGTGGTTTTCGGTTCGATATTGGCGGGAACGTTACGTTCATTAACAACGAAGTCAGGAACTCGCCTTACACCGTCATTCCGTCTGGTTCGGCTTCCGGTTCCGGTCTGACATCGGCCACGATCAACGGATACATCAATGGGCAGCCAATCGGTACGTTCTTCCTCAAAAACTTTATCGGACTCGATGATAAAGGCATTAGCAAGTTTCAGGACGCTGATGGCGACGGCATTGTCACGGATAAAGATCGGATAGCTGCCGGAAGCGCTCTGCCAACGAAACAGTTCAACATCAATGGCAACGTAGCGTATAAGGGATTCGATCTGGCGATCAACTTCAACGGTGTCTCCGGCAACAAGTTGTACGACAACACGGCCAATGCCAATTTTTACAAACTACGGCTATCTAAAGGGCTGAACACAACGGCGGAAGCAATTCAGTATCCCAATGAATCCATCAACAACTCGGCACCCGTTTCGACTCGATATCTGAAAAATGGAGCCTTCTTCCGCCTGAATAACGTATCGCTCGGGTATAATCTTAACCCCAAAACCATCGGTATCAACAAGTGGATCACAGGTATCCGATTGTCGGCTACGGGGCAGAATCTGTGGGTGATCACTCAATACGATGGGTATGATCCTGAGGTAAACACCGACCGGACCATCAACGGAATTTCGTCATACGGCATCGACTACCTCAGCTATCCGAAAGCCAGAACGTTCGTTTTTGGCCTAAACCTTACTTTTTAATTGCAGAACCATGAAAAAGAAACTCGTTTCCATGCTGACGCTAGTGAGCATGATCGTCATAAATGGTTGTACCAACCTGGCCGAAAACGTACTGGACGAAGCCTCCGTTTCGGGGCTTTCGGATCGCCAGGCCGCTGATGGCATTATTGCCCCCGTCTACGCCCGACTGCCAGACATATTCCTCCATACCAATTACTTCGCACTTCAGGAAATCTCTACGGATGAAGCTATTTTGCCGTATCGGGGTGGCACAGACTGGGGCGACAACGGCATTTATCTGGCCATGCACCAGCATACCTACACCAGTACCGACCCGAACCTGCGAAATACCTGGAACTTCATCCTGCAGGGAGTATCGCGGGCCATTACGGCTATTAATACGTTACCTACCCTGAATGATCCGGTTACGAAGACGTATCTGGCCGAAGCGCGGGGGATGCGGGCCTATTACGCCATGCTTACCCTTGATTTGTTCGGTCTGGTCTTTGTGAAAGATGATCTGGGCGCTACGTCAACCATTTTGCGGGGCGAAGCGGCCGTTGAGTACATCAAAACTGAGCTGCTGGCCGTAGAACCTAATCTGGAAACAAGCGTTGGCCCCGGCCGACTCACCAAGGGCGCAGTCTGGGGGTTACTGGCCCGGCTGTATCTGAATGCAGGCGTTTACCGGGAGCCTTACGCAACGCAGCTTACGTTTAAGCCAGAAGACATGGACAAGGCCGTCGAATACTGTGATAAGATCATTTCATCAGGTCAGTATCAGTTATCGAGAGATTACTTCTCCATTTTCAATTCAGATAATCACGACAATAAAGAATTGATTTTCGCGGTCGATCAGCGCGCCGATTTGAACGGACATAACCGGATGGCTTATTTCTCTTTATCGGGCGATCAGTTTCCAATTCCAGCCTATCCCAATGCCAATGGCACTGATGGGCCGGGTATTACGCCTGATTATTACCGGACCTGGGTGAACGCATATGCCCCGAAAGATCCTTCGGTTGATCCCCGTTTCTACAAACAAAACCTGTCGATTTATTCAAACCCGGCGGATTCGTGCGTAGCTGAGGGCGATTTCAATATCAACCGGGGAATTTTAAGGGGACAACAGTACGGGCTTATTCGTCGGAATGGCGTTTTTCTAAAATGCCCGGATGGTAAATTTAAGGTTGCCAAATTGTATCACGACACACGTAACAAGCCCACGCTGGCGGTTGACTTTACCGAGCAAATCGACTTCACAGTTGCGGGCAGCAATTACAACACCGGCTATCGGGTTGAGAAATATGAGTTCAGCAAGAAATCAGTCAGCGGGCGGAATTTTGGCGAAGCGGATATCATTATTCTGCGTCTGGCTGATGTATACATGATGCGGGCCGAAGCCAAACTTCGCAAAAGTAATGACGCTGCGAGCGCGCTGGCCGATGTGAATACAGTCAGAGCTGCCCGAACCAGTACAACGCCCCCGCCCGCTTTAACAGCCATGAACCTTGATCTGCTTTTCCAGGAACGCGGATTTGAGTTTTATTGGGAAATGCTTCGCCGTTCGGATATGATTCGCTTTGGCAAATACGAAGGAACTTGGACCGAAAAGACCAATACCGATAAGTCGAAACGGCTTTTCCCAATTCCGCAAACAGCCATCGACGGAGCCTCTAACCTTCCAGGCTATCTGAAGCAGAATGATAGTTATTAACACATAACTAATTATCCCCCAGCCCATTTCAGGGGGCTGGGGGTAACAACCTACCGAATAATCGTCGATTCTTTATCGACTCTCGGCGCCTGTCCGCCACGTAACACGGAACTGCCATTATAACGCTGGCTCTGATCAATGTCCATCGGTTGCGTCAGTTCCTCAAGGCTAAGCTGGCCACTTTGTGCAAAAGCCGTTACGGCATTGGTAAACGTAACGAGCCGGATGGCTTCGTCCGAAATGCCGCGCTGCTTCATCAAAGCCGCCGTTTTGGGTACGGCCAGCGGATCGCTGATACCCCAGTCGGCAGCGGAGTTAACCATGATCCGTTCGGGACCGTACTGCTTCACAATCTCCACCATCCGTTCGTTACCCATTTTGGTAAACGGATAAATCGTAAAGCCTGCCCAGAAACCCCGATCGAGTACTTCGCGCACCGTTTCCTCATTATTATGGTCGACAATCACCATGCCCGGATCAATTCCATGCTCAATGGCAATGTCCATACTTCGGCTGGTACCCTGTTTTTTGTCGCGGTGGGGCGTATGAATCTGTACCGGCAGGTTGGCTTCTTTGGCTAATTCGAGCTGTGCCCGGTAATATTTATCTTCGGCGGCCGTCTGGTCATCGAAGCCAATTTCACCAACGCCAACCACACCTTCTTTGTAAATGAACAGCGGAAGAATTTCCATTACCTGCTCGGCCAGTTCTTCCTGGTTCGCTTCTTTGGAATTCAGCCCAATGGTGCAATAATGCCGGATTCCGAACTGCGATGCCCGAAACCGCTCCCACCCCACCAGACTGGCAAAGTAGTCGCGGAACGAATCGACGCCCGTACGCGGCTGTCCAAGCCAGAAGGCCGGTTCAATCAGGGCGACAACCCCCGCATCGGCCATTGCCTGGTAATCATCCGTCGTGCGGGACGTCATGTGAACGTGCATATCGAAAAACGACATGCCACGAATTGAATCCATAAAATCCATAACTCTTGGTATTTAATAATTCGGATAAATATTATTTCTACGGACTCTGTCAGGATAACCGATTCAGCAGGATCATCCCGACAACGTACCGGTAGAGTCCAGGGCGTCAGCAGCAGCCTATTGGCTTCCTACCAGCCGGGCAGTAGAAACAGTCGGGTAAAGTTCTCGAAAAATCACACGCCCTCCCACATGATTTTTACCCAGATTTTAATTGAGCATTATCAAACTTCGCAGTAGTCTATTCGTTTTATAGATAGTAGACAAATAAACACACGTATGAATATGCTTCATCCTCTCAGGGTAGGAAAAGGGCCGATTTGGGCGATCCTACTGCTAACGCTGGGCGGGGCGTTAACGGCCTGCCGCGAGAATGCAATTAATGATTTAAGCCCCGCTGATAGTCAGGTTTATATTACCAATTACGACCGTTCGGTTAACTTTAGTCAATACAGGACGTTTAGCCTCCCCGATTCGGTTATCGTTCAATCGAATGACAGCTATGCCGCTGTCAGGACCAATCTTTCAGACCAGCTGGTATCCGACGTAGCAGCCGGACTGACGGCAAAAGGATTTCAGCGCGTTGCTAAAGGAGACACGGCTGATCTAGGGGTTGCCATTATTCGGGTCAATAATCAGTATACAGGTATTGCCAGCAATCCGTATTCATATTATTCGAATTACTGGGGCTACGGTGGCTTTGGCGGACTGGGCGGTTATTCACCCTATTACCCAAGCTATTATACCTATCAGGTGACGGACCAGTATTGGGAAATCCAAATTGTTGATCTGAAAAACAGTACGCCTTCCAGCACCGGTCAGCAGCAGTTGAATGTTGTTTACGATGCTACAATTCGCGGTTCAGACATCACCGACCAGCAAACGGCAACCAAGGCTGTAACGGCCATTTTCAACCAATCACCTTATTTACAGGCAACTCGCTAAGACGCTATGAAACGCATAATGGCATTAATGGCCCTGCTTAGTTTCACTACAGCAGCCTTGGCCCAATATCGAAACGATCAGTCGGGAGATAACAACCTGTTCCAATCACCCTACGACGAATATGTTACGTTCAATATTTCTGCCCGGTACGGGGTCGCTTTTCCGATGGGCGGCACGCAGGGTTATATCGACAAAGTTTCGCCAACCAATTTTGCGCTGGAAGGCGAATGGCTTTTTCCAAAACGGTTTTCATTAGGCTTGAAAACGGGGTATCAGTACAACAAGCAGCGGCTTGACCGGCAGGTTTATAGCTACGTAGAAGGCAATACACAGCAGGATATTTCGGCCGTACAAACCCGGACGCTCTCGATTATTCCGGCAATGGCTTCGCTCTCGTACTACTTTGCCGGTAATGCAGCGGCACTACGTCCCTACATCCAGTTTGCGGGCGGTGGTGCGTTTGTCGATTACACGAATTATTTCGGAACCCTGGCCGATCAGAAAACCGGGTTCAAAGGGGCTATTGCTCCGGCAATAGGGGTGAAATATTACGGCAAACGCGAACAGGGACTGGGAGCTGAAATTCAGGCCCAGTACCAGAACGTATTTTTCAATTACGATCAGTTGAAAGACAGCGCTCCCTCGCTGATGATCTCAGCCGGGATCTCGTACCGCTTTTATTAGTTGACAGTCAGACCGCAGACGAGGTTTTAAAATCACCTGAATCTCCTCACCCCCCGGCCCCTGAAGGGGGAGTCCGCCGGGACTGGATTGCTACCCCTTCAGGGGGCGGGGGGTAAAGGTCTTTATAGATTTCAGCCAGTTTCTTACTGGCCTGTTACATCAGCTTTTCAATATTCGGCGGCAAACTACGTCCGGCAGCACGGCGTTCGGCAGCATAATCGGCCAGCGTTTGGCCGAGCCGGGCGTTTTTACGTTCCTCCAGCCCCGTTATCTGCAACACGTCTTTATCCGTAAAAAACGCTTTCATAATCAGCTGATTCCAGGCCGGTTCGTCCAGATAATCGGCTGGGTAGGGGTTATGAAGCATGATAGCCGACTGCACATCGGCAATGTTGTTTCGTATCCCTTCCGTTGCCTGAAAACGCCAGGACTGGGGTAGGCCAGCACCGGTAAAGCCGAGTACAGGGCAACCAGCTCATTCAGCTCACCCGCCTTGAACAACTCGGAAATCGTTTTCGTATACGTAGCCTGCTCGTCGGCTGGAAGCTGAAGCAGCCACCAGACCCTCGCCAACCGGTCCATTGTCCAGCCCGAAACAGTAAAGCCCGGCCGTATGCGTTCCAGCGCAAATGCCATATCCGACGGAACATCGATGGGCTGTTTGCCAACAAAGCGGGGCATGGCCGTAAACACCCGATAGAACGTAGCGGTCTGGGGATCTTTCTGAAATGCATCCGCCTGCTGACGGAGGTAATTAACGGCCTTTTCGGAATCGGCCTGCTGTTCGATCAGATAAAACAGCGTTTGACTCATCTGGGAAATATTCATCGTACAAAATTACCGGAAGGAATCCTTACTCTTTTCTATCAAAAACACATTAGTCCGTCGCTTTACTCACCTTTGTAGAGTTGGCTGGATGATGGATACACGCGACGTATCGGACTACAGAAGCCACTAGCACTCAGGTTGCGCCTTATTATGAAAAAAACACTACTCATCTGCCTTTCATTCATCGTTTTTACCTCAGTTGGTTTTGCGCAGCAGGCTACGGATTTTGTCTGGTGGAACCCTGCTCAGGCAAGCTTTCCGGTGATTGAAGGGCAGGGCTGGTCGGGTAAAGATCTACAAAATTCGTATGACCGACTACCGGTTAAAGTAGAAAAGCAGGTTCGGGAACCGGTCTGGAATCTGTCGCATCAGGCCGCCGGATTGCTTATTCGGTTCCGGGCCAGCACCGACCGAATTACCATCCGTTATACCGTAACCGGAAAACAGGCGCTACCGCATATGCCTGCTACGGGCGTTAGCGGAATTGATTTATACGCCGGAAACAGCGACGGCGACTGGCTTTGGTGCAATGGCAAATATGCCTTCGGCGATACGATTCAATACCAGTTTACAAACCTTGAAGCCAACGATACGTATCACCAGAAGGGACGCGAATACCGACTTTACCTTCCGCTCTACAACGGTGTTAAGTGGCTCGAAATCGGCGTTCCAACCGGCGTTACGTTAACCCCACTACCCGTTCGGGACGATAAACCAATTATCATTTACGGAACGTCGATTGCGCAGGGTGCCTGCGCGTCGCGACCCGGCATGGCCTGGACCGCGATTCTGGGGCGAAAGCTAGACCGCCCGCTCATCAATCTGGGGTTCTCGGGAAACGGGCGACTGGAAAAGGAAATTGTGAATTTGCTACCGGAACTCGATGCCAAACTGTATGTGCTGGATTGCCTGCCCAATCTGATTGCTACAGTGGGTATCAAATCAGATACCATAAAAGCCCGCATCATAGAATCCGTAAAAACCCTTCGGCAGAAACGACCGGGTGTCCCGATTTTGCTGGTTGAGCATGCCGGCTACACCGATGGCGGGATTAATCCAACCCGGCGGCAGTTGTATAGTGATGTAAACCTATTGATGGGACAGGCATTTGCGCAATTGAAAAGCGACGGTGTTCAGCAATTGTACATCCTCCAAAAATCAGCCATTAATCTGGATGCTGATGCGATGGTCGACGGTACGCACCCGACGGACCTAGGTATGCAGCAATATGCCGATGCGTACGAACGTAGCATCCGTACGATCCTGAACGAACCTGTTGGCGAAGTGTCGACCATGAAACCCAAAACCCAGTACCGCGATGCCAGAGTGTACGATTGGGAAACCCGCCACCGCGAAATTATGGCGCGTATCCGTAGTAAGCCACCCGGATTTTGTTTATGGGTAATTCAATCACGCATTTCTGGGGTGGTGCAGCAACAGGCGCTACGGTGCGCGGCAGCGATAGCTGGAACGCCATTATGGAGCCATTGGACGTGCTGAATCTGGGCTATGGTTGGGACCGTATCGAAAACGTACTTTGGCGGGTATATCATGGCGAACTCGATGGCTATCAGGCGGCTCAGATTATGCTGATGATTGGTACCAACAATCTTCAACTAAACTCAGATGTCGAAATTGCCAATGGCCTTGCGTTTCTGGTACGTGCCATGAAAACCCGCCAGCCTACCGCCGATATTGTTCTGATTGGCATATTGCCCCGACGCGATGGCGAGGCCCGCATTGCTACGTTGAATCATCGGATTGCGCAGATTGCCGGCGAATTGAACGTTACGTTTATCCAGCCCGGTACTGTATTTCTGAAGCCAGACGGAAAAATTGATGAGTCGTTGTTTGGTGATGGCCTTCACCCAAATGCCGAAGGGTACCGACAACTGGTCGCCAAACTTCAACCGTATTTAAAACCAGCCGAATTGAAGCCCAAAGGCAGAAAGAAATAATTCTGAAGCATTGGCAAAGGTTTAGTATTTTTATACAGCCTAAGGAGGCCATAGCGTATCCAATTGCACTACCGTAACTCATTTATTAGTTGTACTTAAAATAGTCGTGTTATGCGCAGAAATCTATTTATCCTGCCCACGATATTAATTTTTTCCGTCGTCGTTATCGAAGCCTGTACAAAAGATGACGGCTATACGACTGTATCGCCCCTGGTAAGTTCGCCGACCGAGCCTGTTGAGGTTAGTAACCCGGTTACCAATGATACGGCCGCGCTTGGTCAGGCTCTGTTCTGGGACCCGATTCTGTCGGGCGATAAAGATGTGGCCTGCGCTACCTGTCATCACCCCAACAATGCCTATACCGATGGACTGGACCTTTCGCTGGGCGCCAATGCCGTTGGTTATGGCCAGAACCGCCGGTTTCTGAAGCCGAACGACGTAATGCTCACAAAGCGAAACTCGCTTACCCTGCTCAATGCCGCCTTCAACGGCATGGATGGCAACGGGAATTATGTGTCGTCGACTGCCCCCATGTTCTGGGATTCTCGTACCAAAAGCCTTGAGGAGCAGATAGTCGGCCCACTAACAACATTCGAGGAAATGCGTGGTCATGCGTACTCGGAGGCCGTTACGTTAGATAGTATAGTTAATCGGCTGACAAAGATTGCGGAGTACAGACAACTGTTTCAGACCGTCTTTGGGGGTAACCAGGCCATTACGGCGGCTAACATCGGAAAGGCCATTGCCGCCTTTGAACGTACCCTGACGGCTATGAATTCGCCCTACGACCGCTATCAAAAAGGCGACAAAACGGCGCTTTCTGACCAGCAAGTTCAGGGGATGCTACATTTTAAAGACGAAGGGTGTCCCATTTGTCATTCGGGGCCAATGTTTTCTGACTATCAACTGCACGTGATGTCGGTGCCCGACAATACCCAACTGACCAGTTCCGACGCAGGTGCGGGGGGTACATACGCTTTCAGAACTCCCTCGCTACGAAACGTTGGACTGACCGCCCCCTACATGCACAACGGTGTTTTTCAGACGCTGAAGCAGGTGCTGAAGTTTTATGACGATATCGGCGAGCCTATTTCCCAAAATCCACACGTACCGGTGCAACGACTGGACGATAAAATACAGCGAATTGCGCTGTTGCCCGCTGAACAGGATCAGGTTATTGCGTTTCTGAATGCCTTAACCGATCCGGGTTTTAATAAATTCATCCCCGCTCGTGTTCCCAGTGGTCTTAATCCCGGTGGCAACATCCGCTAGCCATTTTCAATTCTGTTCCAACGAGAGTTGCCTACCCTACTTCTTTGCCTTGGGGTGAGCCTGATCGTACGTCTGCTTGAGTTGTTCGAGGCTGGTGTGCGTGTAAATCTGCGTAGCCGCCAGACTGGTATGGCCCAGTAAATCTTTAATGGCGTTGAGGTCGGCGCCCCGGTTGAGGAGGTGCGTGGCAAACGAATGGCGCAGTACGTGCGGGCTTTTCTTTTCGAGCGTAGTAACGAGCGCAAGATTCCGCTTTACAACCCGCTGAATCAGCATCGGATAGACTGCAATTCCCTTATCGCTTACCAACAGATAAACCTTGTCTTCCTGCCCCGAAAACTCCTGCTCTTTCAACCGAACGTACTGCTGAATCAGCTCAAACAGCGGCTGCGTGAGCGGAATGATCCGGTGTTTGTTGCGCTTGCCAAGCACAATGATGGTTTTCTCGTACAGGTTAACGTCAGTTAGTTTCAGGCCGATCAACTCACTCAGGCGAATACCCGTTCCGTAGAGCAATTCGAGGATAAGCTTGTCGCGAACGCCCTCGAACGTATCCGGAAATTCGATGTCGTTCAGGAGCATTTCCATGGGCTTTTCTTCGACGTACTGCGGCAGTTTCTTGCTGGTCTTCAGCGCCTGAATCTTCACCATCGGATCAACCGTAAGTACTTTCCGGCGCAGCAGAAACTCGTAAAATGTACGTAACGTAGCAATCTTCCGGTTCACCGACGACTTGTCCATACCACCCTCCACCAGACTGACAATCCACGACCGAATGTGCCGAAAATCTGCCAGCTCAGGCTGACCGATATTGCATTCGGCTGACAGAAACAGGCTAAACTGCTCCAGATCGTTTGCATAGGCCGTCAGGGTATGATGGCTCAGTCGTTTTTCGTAACGAATGTGGGTGAGGAAGTCAGAACCGGGATTCATTTGATTTTATTGATTTCCTTGATTTTTTATTCTGTCAAATCTAATCATGTCACTCATTTAAATCATAAAAATCCTGCGGGGCCGCCCGGCGGTGTAGAAAATGGGCAAACAAAAAAGCAGCAAACATCCATGCTTGCTGCTTCCCTATGTGAGTTGGAGATACTTACTGACTGCGCATTCAGCAAAGTAGCCTAACCCGTGCCACCGGCTCCTATTGCTCGGTGTGGTTGCCGTACATTTTCTCTTTGTAGGCCGCCTTAATAATCTCAGTGCGACGCTTTACCGACGGTTTTTGGAAAGCCGTCCGCGACCGCAACTGCCGCAACACACCCGTCTTCTCGAATTTCTTCTTGAAGCGTTTCAGGGCTTTGTCGATCGACTCGTTGTCTTTTACGTTAATGATTAACATTGTTAAATTTTATGTTTTAGCTAAAACCGGACGGCAAAGGTAATAGTTTTGCGACTATGAAGCAAGCTATTATTGATTTAGGTACCAATACATTCCACCTCTTTATTGCCGAAAAAAAGAACAATACGTATCAAACGTTGTTCCGCGAAAGCCGCCCCGCCAAAATCGGACAGGCGGGTATCAATCAGGGTCTTATTACTGAAGACGGCATCAACCGGGCGCTGGGCGTACTTACTTATTTTCGGCAGGTGCTCGATCAGCATGGCGTTGCGCCGGAGCAGGTCATGGCGTTTGGAACCAGCGCTATTCGTGTAGCGCGCAATCAGCAGGAATTTATCGACCGGGTTCGGGACGTAACAGGCATTTCAATACGGGTAATTTCGGGCGATCAGGAAGCTGACTACATTTATCAGGGCATTCGGGCAGCCGGGGCGCTGGATATGGAAACCGCCCTGATTATGGATATTGGCGGGGGAAGCGTCGAATTCATTCTGGGAAATCAGTCGCGGATTTTCTGGAAGCAGAGTTTTGAAATTGGCGGCCAGCGGCTCCTTGAACGGTTTATGCCCACTGACCCCATCAGTTCCGGTAGCATTCGTCGGTTGCATGGCTATTTTCAGGAACAGCTTCTTCCACTGGCCAATGCGATTCATCAGTATCTACCAGCGGTGCTCGTCGGTTCATCCGGTTCGTTTGATACGCTGGTCGATATGTGGTTCATGCACGAGCAGAGTCATTGGCCCGACCCCAGCCAGGTCACGTTCGCCTTACCAATAGCTGAATTTTACCGCGCCTACGAATTGCTCATCACAAAAGACCATGCGGAGCGTATGCAGATTCCAGGCATGATCGAACTACGTGTAGATATGATCGTAGTGGCCGTTTGCCTGATTGACTACGTACTAAAAACATACGGAATCAGCCAGATACGCACTTCGACGTACTCACTGAAAGAAGGCGTTCTGGCGTCGATTGATAGCTAATTTTACTCCCAAATCTTCTGAAGGGGACTTTGTCTGAACATGAGCAAAGTCCCCTTCAGGGGATTTAGGGGTAAACTATTACGGCTTATCCCACCAGAGTGGCGCCGACAACGGCACTTCCTGCGGGACATTAATTCCGTTTTTAGAGGTCTCACCGTTCGGATACGCTGCCCGACGAATGAAGGTGGTTAGGGCTGCATTGAGCGGCAGTTTGAAATCTTTGTATTTGTAGTCATACCGGCGGGCATCGTTCCAGGCTTCCGGATTCAGGTACGTAGCAACGTACTTTTCCTTGAAAATCAGGTCTAGTGTCAGTGCATCAGCGCCAACACCAACCGCCGGGTTAGCTATGTATGCATCCCGAGCGGCAGCCGCTACCCCGTATTTGTCCATATTTGCCCGAATACCCGCCAGATACGCTGTATACGCACGCGTTTTGTCGCCAGCTCTAAAAGCAGCTTCAGCCTCAACAAACTTCATTTCGGCAAACGTAACAATCAGCAGTGGCGACGTATTGCCCGTCAGCGGGGAGTTCAGCGAGATGTACGATTCGTCTTTCACGGTGTTGTTGCCGCCCACATTACCCTGGCCGTTGACCGTGCCTTTGTAATCATTATTAACGGTTTTATCCGTAATCTTTTCGACGCGCGGGTCAAAAACACCATACGTTGTACCGTTTAACTGATTGACCAGTTGGGTAGACAGCCAGCCATCAAGAAGCAGTTGCGTATTGTTAATGGCCACCTGCGCCCAGGGATTACGCAACAGAAACGACGACATCTGCGCATCGTCGGTATTGGCGGTATAGGATTTCGAAACGGCATCGAGTACGTCAGTTGGTCTATAGGTGCTCGTTTTCGACACTTTATTGAGCATTCGCGCTTTCAACGCATAAGCCGTTTTTATCCAGGCGGCTGTGCTGCCCTTATGAATCAGATCATTACCAGCGCTTAGCTTTACTTTCGAATCCGTTTTAGCCAGTTCGGTTATGCCTTCATTGAGCAGGGTGAGGGCGGTGGTATACAGGTTTTCGGCCGTATCGTATTTCGGGGTCAGCGTGGTTCCGGTGAATGCATCGGAAAACGGGGCGCTCCCAAACATATCGGCCACCAGCGTAAGATGATACGAAAGCATTACATCGGCCACGCCAACGTATTCTGATGCACCCTGTTCCTGCGCTTTCCGTTTCATGTCGTACAGATCGGCCATGGCAAAATAAGCGTAATCCCAGGTGCCCGTATAGTCCGTTATCTGGTACGTATCGGTTGAGCCACCCGCACCCGGGTTGGCCAGGTACTGCACAAAATAGGACGTAATGTTGCCGAATCGTTGCGAAGCCAGTCCGGTTTTCTGCGTTGTGGTCGAAAGTAGCGATGCCAACGGCGGATTGGAAATCAGATTCGGATTCTGGTTCAGTTCAAAGTAATCCTTACAGCTTCCCATGCCTAGCATCAGCAGCACGACCAGCATCGGGCGTATATATTGATAAGAGATCTTCATAATTATCTGGAAATGAGAAAGTTTTTCTTAGAAACCTGCATTCAGCGTAAACAGGAAGCTCCGCACGGCCGGGTACGTAAAGCCCGTGAAGCCATCAACGTTGCTGCCGCTATTGGTTGAACTCGTTTCGGGGTCATAGCCGCTGTACTTCGTCCAGAGCGCTACATTGTTACCCGTTACGCTCACCCGAATGTTCTTCACGAATGATTTTTTAAACAGTTCAGCTGGCAGGTTATACGACAGCCCCACCGAACGCAGGCGTACCCAGGAAGCATCTTCAATGAAGTTTTCCGAGACACCCCGGTGTACGTTCCGGTAAAAACCATTGCCGTAGTCTACGCCATCCGGCCCTTTGCCCTGACCCAGCCATACCGCTTTTGTGTTTGGTGAACCATCGGCCAGTACACCCTCAAAAACTTTCGTATCGTTGCGGTCTTCGGTGTATTTGGCAATACCAAAGGCCGAGAAGAAATTACTCAGCTGATTGTACCGATCCTGCCCAACGCGGGCATCCACCAGAGCCGTAAGGGTGAAATGACCATAGGTAAGCGTATTCGTCAGGCCGCCAATCCACTTTGGCTGCGAGTTACCCAGAAGCTTTTGCGCCGTATTGATGACGGGAAAACCATTCGAGCCAATCACCACCGGACGACTTTTGTCGAGCTCGACCGTTTCTTCCGCCGGGTTGGCGTAATACCGCTTGTAGCTGCGGCCATACAGGTTTCCGTAGGCATAACCAGGCACTAGTTTCATCGATACCGTTGAACTGGAATAGCCAAACTGCGACGCGTAATTGATTTCGGTCAACCCTTCCCGAATGCTCAGGATTTTGTTTCGGTTGGCCGAAAAATTAAGGTTCACATCCCAGGTCAGTTTGCCCGACCGGATGGGTGTTGCCCGCAGGATAAGCTCAATACCCCGATTCCGCATTGAACCGGAGTTGATCGCAGCATTCACATAACCCGTACTCGACGTAACATCTACCCGAATGATCTGGTCTTTACTGATGGAATTGTAGTACGTAAAATCCAGACCGAAGCGGTTGTTCAGGAAGCTCATTTCCAGCCCCCCTTCAAACGTATCGGTAAATTCAGGGCGCAGGTTTGGATCGCCTAATAAAGAGCCGCGTGTAAAGCCGGTGGTGCCCGATGGTAGCTGTGTATACGACGAATACCCCGTTACGGTCGAGTACGGAGCAGCATCTTTACCAATTTTGGCATAGGAAGCCCGCAACTTACCCAGGCTAATTACCTGCGGCAATTTGAACTGCTGCGAGAACAGATAGCCCACGCTCACCGATGGATAGAAGAAGGAATTGTTGGGCGCCTGAAGCGAGGACGTAATGTCGTTTCGGCCCGTCAGCGTCAGGAACAGAAAGTCCTTGTAATCCATGGTCAGCTCCCCGAAGAAGCCCATCAAGCGATAATCTTCGGCACTTTGCGTAGGCACCACTGTTTTGGCATTACGCAGATCGAAATAGTTATAAACCGTCAGTTCCGTTCCTTCGGCACCAAAGCCCCGAATTCGACGATCGTATAAATCATGCCCAACCCGTAACGTAGCGTTGATGTCAGGACCGAATTTCGTGTTGGCACTAGCGGCAAAGGTTGACGTAATGGCCCGGAAATTGGTGTTGTACTGATACACAAAACCCAGTCCATTGTCTTCGTAGATGCGCTCATTGGCAATGCCCGAAGGGCCGGGAGCCGTACGTTTGCGATCTTCGGAGTACGTATCCAAACCTGCCCGGTAATTCAGCGTCAGCCAGGAAAGGGGCGTATACACAAAATTCAGGCCACCGACGAGCCGGTTTACGTTATCTCTCAGCTTGTTTGTCATGGCGCCATAAATGGGGTTGCCATTGCCGTAGGTCTTGTACGAACCATCCGGATTCAGGTAATCCCGAACATCGTAGCGGGGCGACCAGTAACTCAGGCTTTCGTTGTAGCGGTCGGCATTGTAGCGGTCACCACCGGAATTGATGAAATTCAGATTGGCATTGGTACTGAACTTATCGCTGAACTTCACATTGGTGTTCAGCCGAACCGACAGCTTCTGAAAATTGGTAAACGGAATAACCCCATCCTGAGTCAGATGACCAATCGACGACAGGAACGTAATTTTGTCGTTACCGCCTGAGAAGGAGAGGCTGTTCTGAAACTGCTTGCCTGTGTAATACGCATCTTTGAAGTGATTGTACAATTTCTGAGGATGCGTCGGATCAATCTTTATCGCATCGGCCACCGTTGGTCCCCACGACGGGAAAAAGTCCTGCGGATTATACACGCCCGAATAACCGATGGTGTATTTATCCTGCACTTCCGGAAATTTGTTGACATTCTCGAAACCATACGTACCCGTATAGTTGGCACGTAACGCGCCTTGTTTCCCCGACTTGGTTGTGATGACCACCACCCCATTGGCACCCCGCAAGCCGTACAGGGCCGTAGCAGCACCGCCTTTCAGGATGTTGATGGTTTCTACATCGTCGGGATTAATGTCGGCGGCCCGGTTCGATACGCCCCGAAGTTCAGCGCCGGAGTTGGTTGTACCGGTAGACGTACTGTTGTCGAATAAAACACCATCGACCACAAAGAGCGGCTGGTTATCACGCGATACGTCGATGGAGTTAATGCCGCGAATCAGAATCCGGGCACCCTGCCCCGGCGCACCGCCCGTACTGGAAATGGTCACCCCGGCTACTTTTCCCTGCAACGCATTGACCAGGTTAGGCTGGTGATTTTGTACCAGTTGTTCCGAATTTACACTCTGGGCGGCATAACCCAGCGCTTTCTTTTCGCGACTGATGCCCAGAGCGGTTACGACCACCTCGTTAAGCATCTTATTATCCGTCTTGAGCGATACGTTAATGGTTGTGCGCGTCCCAACGGCGATCTCCTGTGTTTCGTAACCGATGTAGCTGAAAACCAGAACTGTATTTCCCTGATTAATCCTCAGGCTATACTGCCCGTTTTCGTTGGTCAGCGTCCCGACCGTAGTGCCCTTGACCGATACGTTCACGCCCGGCAAAGCAGTGCCGTCTCCGCTGGAAGAAACGTTACCGCTCACTTCAATCTGTTGCGCCATCACAAGCGTCGACCACATCAGTAAAGCCAGCGCTCCACAGATTCGTAAGAGTTTTTTCATGTTTGAGTAGATGAGGTTAAAAAGAGTTAAAACAACTGCCCGGCAAAAATAGCCTTTACATAAAGTTTTGCAAGATGTATTAATGGCCAAAGTATCTTCGCCTAATGGCCCATGTCTGCTGACTTCTCTAAATCAGGGAGTAAGCCATTTTATCAATTTTTCCGGGTTTCCGATTTAAGCCTGATCGGCAAACTAAAACCTGAACTGTAAACCATGAAACCCGCTTTTTTGCAAACCACCCGTCGCGAATCCTTCCGAACATGGCGATTTCGACAATTGCTGAACTGGTATCCCATGTATTTCGGTACGGGCGGCAAAATCCTGTTCTGGTCGGGCGACTGGCGGGAAGTTCATCTGCGGTTACGACGTAGTATCTGGACGTACAATTATGTTGGGACCATTTTTGGTGGCAGCATGTTCGCAGCCGCCGATCCGTTCTACATGGTCATGCTTCTGCGGATTCTGGGGAGTCAGTATGTTGTCTGGGACAAGGCCGGACAGATTCGCTTTCGCAAACCGGGTCGGGCAACACTCTACGCCCGCTTCGAAATCACCGATGAACAGATTGATGCCATTCGCCGGGACGTGGCAGCTTCTGGTCAGACCGAACGAACGTTTAGTGTGCAATGGCTTGATAAAGACGGCCTCGTGCACGCCGAAATTGAACGATTGTGTTACATTGCTGACAAGCAGCATTACGAACAGCGCAAAAGCGATCAGCAACGGTCACGTTTTCAGCGTTAAGCCCTCACCATCCCCTATTTTGATTGTTGATTATGCAGCCGCCCTCCGTCTATCCATCGATCAATCAAGTTATTAGCTTACTGAATGATGTACTGTTTGCTCGCCTGACAACGTACTTCGAACAGCAGCCTTTTTCGATCAATCAGCTTGAAAACGACCCCCGCTGGCAACAGGTCGACGAATGGCTTCAGGTGCCGGATACGTACGCACAGACCGAGAAACTGATTTTGCTGCTGGCTGTTGTACCCCACATCTTACCTGGTTTTTTTGAAGGTATTATCGCGCAGACACTCCCGCAGGGTGGCGAATTCGTTGAGTTTGGGGGCGTAAAAGGAACCCAGCACCGGGGCATGCTGCCAACCGGCGAAACCGCTCTGTTTGTCCTGGCGGGTACCGACGTAGCACAGCGATTGATGGTCCAGTCTGCTTTTGCTGAACACGCACATTTGACATCGTCCGGCCTGTTGCGGCTGGAATCGGTAAAAGAGGGTGAACCCGCCATGAGCGGCCGATTACTACTGGATCACGACTGGCTGGAAAAACTTCTATTCCGAAAAGAAGTGATGCCTACGTTCGGTGCCGAATTCCCGGCCCGGCGGGTCGAAACGCTCATGACCTGGGATGATCTGGTACTGCACCCGCAAACGATGGAACAGATTTCCGACATTCGGTTGTGGATGCAGCACCATGAGCAGATGATGCAGGATGCGGTACTGGCCAGAAAAATTAAACCCGGTTACCGGGTGCTGTTCTATGGCCCGGCCGGTACGGGCAAAACCCTCACAACCATGCTCATCGGCAAGGAATATGACCTTCCGGTTTATCGAATTGATCTCTCACAGGTGGTTTCCAAGTACATTGGCGAAACGGAAAAGCACATTGAATGGGTGTTTAATCGGGCGAGCCGCAAAAAGTGGATTCTGTTTTTCGATGAAGCCGATGCGCTGTTCGGGAAGCGAACCAACGTACAAAGCGCGCACGACAAATACGCTAACCAGGAGGTTTCGTACCTGCTTCAACGTATTGAGGAATACGACGGTCTGCTGATTCTGGCTTCGAATTTCAAAAACAATATCGACGATGCGTTTTTGCGCCGGTTTCACAGTCTGATCCATTTTCCGATTCCCAGCGTCAACGAGCGACAAAAGCTCTGGTCACGCTGCGTACCGGCAAGCCTCACGGCCGAGTCGGGCATTAACTGGGAAGACATCGCCCGACAATATGAAATCACCGGGGCCGGTATTGTGAATGTCATGCAGTATGCGTTGCTGAGATCGTTCGCCCGCAAATCCGAAACCCTGCTTCAGCGCGACATCATCGAAGGCATCCGAAAAGAATTCAGAAAAGAAGAAAAGGCATTTTGAGCGTATCCGCCAGACATCTTTTCCGTGAGGCAAGTTTTTTCGTGAGAGCAGGCTCTTTCATTAGGACAGATTTTTCCGTGAGGGCAGGTTCTTAAACCTGCCCAGCGAGGTTTCTTAAAACCTCGTTTAACTATTTACCGGGGAGGTTTTGAGAAACCTCACGTGTCGGGTTCTTAAACCCGACACCACTTTCAAAGCTTTCCGTGAGGGCAGGTTCTCAAATCTGACATGGCCAGGTTTCTCAAAACCGTTAAGACAGCTTTATTTCTTCGGCGGCTCGGCGCAATCGAGGTCAACCGGCACGAAAAATGGATCAAGGGCGGCACTTTTGGCTTTGGCGGCCCTAGCACGCGCCAGATTATCCGCATCGTGCATGGCCTGTACGTGATCAGCAATGCCCGCTTTACAGCCGGTATAGTTGATGGGTAACGTAACGGTTCCCTTGTACGTATTGAAAGCCGCTACGTGCAGATCTTCATGCGGTTTTATTTTGTTGTCGATGGCATCTCGCACACGCGTTTGCTGGCAGGGCGTTAAGCCTTCGGGCATATCGGGCAAGGCAACGGACGTTGTCAGGTTATACGTAATGATCAGCTGGCCGGTTACGGTTACGCATTCGGCGTCAGCACAGCCATCGCATTTCTGGGCGGGCTGTGCTTTCAGATTCTGCGTTGTTCCGACGCCATCGTCAAACTTGGCGGTCGTCTCTCCTTTCAGGCTGACCGATTTACCAAAGACTGTAATTGGTTCGGTTGCTTTACCAAAGGTCGAGAAGTTGGGCAGCGCTTCCGGCTCCATCGCTTTGGCTTCCTGTTCGGTAGCTTTCTGTTCTTTTTCGGCGGCCTGCGGTGCGGCCGATTCGGCACCGGCGGGTTCTTCCTCCGGCTGAGTCGCCGGGCCGCTTTCATCTTCGGGTGCTCGCTGAAGCATGGCACTGCCCTGCTCCCGCTGTTGCAGCACGTGGGTCAGTTCGTGGGCTAGTAGCTGTTTGCCAGCCGCCGTCTGCTCGTTATAATACTGGCGGTTGAATACAATGTGATTCTGCCAGGTAAAGGCTTTGGCATTAACGGCTTTAGCGGCCATGGTCGCTTCTGAATCGGCATGAATTCTCACATCGCCGAATGGTCCCGACAATCGGTTCTCAAAAAACCCGCGCGTGCTGTCGCCAAGGGGCTGGCCTTTGCTCTGAATACCACCCATGTAGCTGTTGAAAAACGACTTACTGGCGGTAGGCGCACCAGCTTCGCTTTTCTTCTGCACCTTCTGCTTGTCTTCCTCTTCGCACTTTTCGCATTTGCGCTGAATGGCCGCTTCGAAGAAGGACGAGCCGGATTTAGGGCCTGCCGATTTTTTGCGGGCAACCCGCTTTCTAAAGGTTTTTAGGGACGTGTTCATAGCGAATTATCGGATACGTAGTTTACCGAACAAGGTCGAAAAAGCATCGAATGAAAAATCTGGGAATAGCTCTGGCAAGTGTTTCTTGATACGTTCTGAAACCGGGTTTTCTTCGCCTTCGATCAACTCAAACAGCAGATATGGCCAATAGATTGTGCCTTTGGCCGCAACGCATAATTGAATATATCCATCCATATTGATTTGCAGAGGTTTAGGGTCATTTTCAAAGTCTGAATAATACATTTGGTCCTTGTGCTCAGCCGTCACAACGAGACCAACGGCAGCTTCATCGGCAAAAAAATCGACGACAAAAAACCGGCGACGAATGGAATCCGCAGGCGTATCCTTAAAGAACGCAACGCCCTCCCAGTTAGAAAATACATTCTCGAACGGAAGGATATTGATGCTTCCCCGAATCTCTTCCAGCTCGGGCGCCGGTACGTTGGGCGCCCATTGTACTTCCCAGCGGTTACCCTGTCCGTAAAAATTCAGAACGTCGTCGCCCACGCGACCCGTTTTTCTGACCTGGGCCAGATCCGCTTTTTTGGCAGCAATATTGAAAAAAAGTGCCTTTTGCACAGTCAGGCTATTGTTCTTCGTCAGCTGCTCGTCGAAATCATCCAGAAAAGGCTGGTATTTTTTCATGGTAATACGTTGGTTAAGTCACTAATCCCGGTGTGGCGCCAGCTCCTCCGCGGAATAGTTTTACATATTTCACGTCGGCCAGTGCAGTGATTTTTTCCTGCTCGGCTTCCGTCTGGAATATCCGGTGCAGCGCGTTATTTTTCCGGGCATCACTCAGTTCAAAGTATGAGGTAAACCTTGATTTCCCGAACAGTTCAGCATTCTTCTCGTAGGCCAGTTTTATTTTGCCTGCCAGCGCTCCGTCGACTCCTTCAATCGTTGCTAACACGCTGGCGGATGCTTCATTCAGATAAATTGTCGGGCGAGCTGGTGTGCCAGCCAGTACGTAGCTATTGGCATCCTGTCCAATTGGATTTGGTACGTCCTTACTGACAATCGACTGTTTCCGGGCGAACGTACCATTTTGCGATTCCATCAGATAGGCTTCGCAATGCAGCATGGTCGGTACGTTAACCTCTTCCTGAATAATCTGCAATTTTTCCGTTCTTAGCGGATCATCGGCAGGTATGTTGGCCGCATTCTGCCCATACCCGTAAACAGCCGTTACGTTATATTCCACAACACCGCCTGAACTGAAAGCGGCCTTCACCAGCGATTCTACCTGCCCTTCGTGGCTGGAGTTGCCCTCCCTCGATAGCGGTGTCAGGTTTTCCCAGACCCCTTTACCGCCTATGTTATCATTCAGCAGATGGCCTTTTACGTAGTAGCTTGCCCCGCCTTCCTGCCGACGCTGATTCAGAACCGTATAGGAGGCTGTCATGGTTGACGTAGGTGGGGAGCCTTTTGCTTTCTGCTTTTTATTCAGCCGGACTGCTGTCATCGTAATGCCGTGGCCCGCCCCCTGCACCGTATTCGCGATCTGGGGCTCGCCAGCGGCTCCGGCATCACCAAACAATACAGCCGTTGGAACGGCCAGATCGCCGAGCAGTTTGTCGACTTCCTCCATTTTTTTCTGCTTGCTCTGCTCTTTTTCCTCTTCGGTTTTGCCATCCAGTGCTTCCTGCCGTTTCGCATCTACTTTGACGGCAATGGCCTGTGCATCCTGTTTCGCCTTTACCTTCTTGGCATCCGTTCCAACTTCGACCATCCCGATAAACGTACTGAACGCCGTCGGGTTACTACGCACCATGAGCACCGGGTTCGACTCGCTGCCCGCAAAGTAAAACTTGTGCGTTTCGCCATCGTCACCCGTAAAGGTTTTCTCCAGACCCAGCCAGCGCTTAATGGCGCTCAACGCTTTCTTGCCCAGGTTAATCAGGCTTTCCAGCAGTTGCAGACCCATGCTGACCGCCTTGTCGACCAGCCAGTCAATGGCTTTATCAACTTTCTCACGTAACGTACCGATGATCTCAACCAGCTTATCGGCAACCTTACCCAACCCCACCTGATTCGCCAGGAAGCCGATCATGACCGGAACACCCCGGGCAGCTGTACGCTCCAGGAAGTCGGCGGCTACTTTGATATTACCCACCGCAATTTCGGCGACACCATCGACAAACGAATTGATGATTTCGAGCATCTGACGCAGGTACTCGATAGCCGACTGAATAGCCCGGTAAATGGCAATTACACTGTTGATGACGGCCATAATACCCGTTGGATCGAGCATGCTCAGGAGTTTCGCGATAACGGCGTTCACGATTTTTTCCATGATCCAGTTTTTGGCCGCTTCAATCACCATCGTCCACAGGTTGCTCAGCTGCTCCTGAATGTACTCCCAGATGGCAATCGGCCCGCGCTCCATGACGTCCTTGATAAACTTCCAGATGCCTTCTAGCCGGTTAATCCATAGTTTAATCTTAGCGACCTTCTCTTTGCCGATTTTTTCTTCCAGTTTCTTCCAGACCTTGTCCATGATCCGTTGCAGGCTAATGCCCAGCACCTCCATCACCAGCTTCAGAATACTCTTGAAACTCAGGTCGGTTGGACGCTGGATGCCCAGTTCACGCAGCTGATAGAAGAACCAGTCGGCCAGACCGTTGAGCAGGTGCGTCAGGATGTTGTCGAAGAACTGGATAAAGCCTTGTTTGATGGCCCGCAACAGGTTTTTCAGGAACCCAATCGGATCGCGCTTGATGGTATCGAACAGGGCAATAATTTTATTGATGATGCTCGTGACAACGTCTATCGGGAAATTCATCACAATCATCAGCACCTCGACCACAATCTTGATGATCTCGATAATAAAGGCAATCAGCCGCCGGACGGGTTGAGCGAACGTACCGATAATTTTCCCGAAGGCCGCAATCGGATTCAGGAAGTCCGTCCAGTCCATCGACTCCCACAGGCTCGTGAACAGACCGACGATATAGGCCCAGGTGAAGTTCAGGCGTTTGATGGCCGCCATGATTTTCTGCGTGGTCCGGTCGATGGCCCCACTTTCCTTCATCTGCTGGAACTGCGCTTCGCCCCCATCCATCAGGCTCATAAAGCCATGAATCAGGTTTTCGGCGTTACGTTCCACATCCTTGCCCGTAAACGGATCGCGGCCCAGAATCACCGTAACGAGGAAATAACCGCGGGTTTCTTTGGCAAACGCACTCAGTCGATCCAGCAGCACCTCTTTCAGGATCTTGAGCAGCTCCCGAACGGCATCGCCAAGGAAGTCGGTAATGAGGGTTACGGGTTGCCGGAACGTATCGACAATGGTATTGAACGTATCGACGGGGTGGAACAATGACTCGAACGATAAGGTGTTCCAGAGCGTAATGAACCCATCCTTGATACCCTGAACCGATTCCGTAACGACACGAATACCCCGGTCAATCCAGGCGGCACAACGCTGGAAGATACCGTTGGCCATCATCTGTTGCTTGATCTGCTGCCCCCGCTCGCCTAGTACGTTCAGCCCGGCGTTCAGAATGTTTGTGCCATTGCGGGCAACCGTCTGGTGTGTGATCGGATTTTCGCCCAGAATCACACACAGCAGGTCGAAGGCCGTGGGGAAGTAGTTCCGAACAAACTCGACGACGTTGGTAATGGCGATATCTTTCACCATTGTCAGGAAGGTAGTCGCGCAGTCTGATACGAAGTTGACAATGTCGCTGACGATTCCCCTGAACAGGCTGGCAATACGTTCGATAACGCCATCCGGATCGCCAACGTCGTCGATGCTCAGGCTATCCCAGAACTGTTCAAAGCGGGAACCAATGCTTTCAATCAGCCCGATAAATCGCTGAACAGCCGTAAACAGCCAGTTCGCTACGGGTTCAGTAGCGTGGAAATAATCCAGTACGCTTCGGACAATGCTGCCCCCAACCGGAATAATGTCGAGCACGGCTTCCAGCAAGGTCATGGGGTTGCGCGCTACGGTTTCGCCCGTTATAGGGTCGTAGCCCAGAATTACCCGCAGCAGTTTATAACCCGGAATTTCCATCACGAAATCCCGCACTTTGCCGAGCAGCCAGTTTTTGGCCGCATCCAGTCCTTCTTCAACCAGATCGGCAATTTCACCCGCCAGTCCGCTTACGGCATCCCAGGCATCGCCCAGCCACGACGCCTGAACCAGTTGCAAACCAGCCGGCGTATTACTGATCCGCCCAGCCAGTTCGCTACGTGCCTGAACAATCAGCGCCTGTTGTGTAGCCTGTCGTTGCAACGTCGTGTTTTCGTCGTCCTCGTCGGCATTGTTCGAGAATTCTGGCGTTGGGCTTTCTACTACCCGCTGAACGTCTTCAGGTTCTTCTTCTTTCTGCTCGTCCTCAGCCCGTTGTACATGTCCGTCGGGCGTTACGTGCCATGAACTGAGTTCGGGTTTGGTCTGTACAAGTTCAGTATCGGCATCCAATTCTTCGCCATCGCTCTCTTTGCGCTGCACTTTATATTTCTCCTTGCGCAGCTCTTTCAGCGACCGGGCTTTGGTATTCTTATCGCCTGTTTCGGCATCGCGCAGGTTACCCTGCATCAGTGTCAGCGGATTAAAGAACCCATCCCATTGGCTCATCGGGTGCGACCGGGTCTGAATCTGTCCGCCGAGGTTATCTTCGCCTGCTGTATTGCCATTTACCGACGTAACGTTAGCGCTGCTGCCCCCGCCGTCGGCTTTTTCGACAATGGCGTAGTGCGAATTGGTGTTCCGGTAGGCAATGTCCCCGGCCTTGGGCGTATGGCCTGGCGGGTAGGCGGCTTCGGGTGTAACGGCGCGGCCGCCCAATGTCCATTTTGGCATCGGTACGCCCCCTTTGTTCAACGCCCAGAACACAAAAATGCCGCACCAGCTAGGCATAGCATCCCGTTCGGCCCGCACGTCGGGGGGCTGATTAGCTACCTGTCCGTTGTAGAGTGATTTTTTCTTGATGTGTTCCTCGCTGACGGTGCCTTCGGCGTAACCGTTGCTGCCAAAACCAGACACCACCTTGTCGGCGCCCATCGAGGTTTTGAAATAGTCGGTCAGACGCTCCCATCCCTGCCGGTTGCCGTCGGGACCCGTAGTACCCGCGTTTACTTTACCTTCTTCGCCTTTAGCGATGGCGACAGCCTGATCGAGTTGAGGAACGGCTCCCTGCCGCTGGATGGCTTTCGACTGAACGGCTGTAAACTGGTGTTTGGGCGAAACGGTCGGTGTAACCGGTGCCGCGCCCTGCTGAATGGTATGGGTAAGTTCGTGGGCAAGCAATGTCTTCCCACCGGAAGAATCGGGGTCGAATTTTCCGCTGTTGAAATAAATATGGTTGCCGTGCGTAAAGGCGTGGGCATGAATATCCCGGCTCATCTCCTGAGCGGATGCATCCGTATGGACACGTACGCCCGAGAAATCAGCGCCGAAGCGGTTTTCCATGAACGACCGCGTTGAGTCGGGCAGGGGATTTCCACCACCGGCATTGGTTTGCAGTGACTGCTCAAATTTTTGCGATACCGGCGGGGAGCCCCGTCCACTGCGCTGTACCACGTCGGATCGGTGAAGACCCAGACTGGTACGGTTCTGGAAAGCCTGCACAAACGTATCGGGCCCGGCATCATAATCGCAGCCATCCGAATCATCGAGTCGCTGAACGATATGGCTGCGCTTCGGTTGAACGGCTTTTTCATCGGGTTCTTCCCCCGGCATCCGGCTGATGGTCAGACTTTCGGCTTTGGGTTGGACTTTTTCTTCCTCTTCCTTCACCTCCTGCCGGTCAATTCGGGGTGTTTCAGACGGCTCGTCGGTACGGGTAGCGGCCTGAACCGCTACTGGCTCAGGCATACGCATGACCCGGTCGGCGGTAGCGTCGGCTTCGGTTTCGTAGGTATCACCGGGCGTGCTGACACTTAGTTTGGGCTGGATAGCCGGGGCAAAAAAAGCAGGTATCGATACGGTTGGTTCGGTTGAATGGGCTTTGCCGAAAAAAGAGCCTCCCTTCGCTTTCCGTTGAAGCGTAGCCGGTTTACTCGTTTTTTCAGCAGTCGAAAACATAAGTTGATGAATGATGAATGATGAATGATGAATGATGAATGACTCTACAAAAAATAATTTATCATTCATCATTTTATTAGCCTCCCCATTCCGTAATCAAAAGTTTTTTCATCCACGAAAACCGGACGTACCGAAACGACCACGGGATAAACGACAATAGAATATCGACCGTCTCTTCTGGAATGGCGAGGGCAAACATGGCCTCTTTCTCCGTCAGTCGTCCTGCGCGTTGCAGAAACGTAGCCCGCAGCCCATCGGGTGAAGTGGTTTTTAATCGTCCCCAATGCTCAATTACGTCTGTCAGCAGCTTGTTTACTTCCTGTTGTTCCCCTTCAGACACATCAATTGACGTATCGCAGGATTCGGCAATGGGTAATCCGCACAGAATTTTCGGCAGGACCAGCTGCCACTCGTCGGCCTGGGTTTCTCCCGTGGCCATAAAATAGAGTAACATCGGAATTCGCCAACTGTTAATTAATTTATTATCAGCATCAACCAGCCCGATTGCTCGCAAAAATGCAGGCAGAAAATGCGCAACCAATACCAACCCGGCGGCAGACACAGCAACCCGCTGATCAGCAGGCGGAGATTGCGGTTTTGATGCCTCTGCCAAATCAGAACTCACGGTCGATTCGGAAGCCACGGTCTGCCCTGGCCAGGGAGTTGCGGCTGACAGTACGTTTACCAGCCATTGGGCTATCGGCCCGGAAGTGCGCTGATTGATAGCCGTTACTAGTGTAGTTGTCCACACCTTTTCCACAGGAAATTCTGTTTCCACCACAGTACGTACCAGTTGCTTGGGTTCGCCAATCCCCTGTGCCATCAGACGAATTAGTATCTGCAGCATTTGCCGAACAGACATCGGATGTTCAGGCCAATGAAAAACGAGTACGTCGTGTAATTGAGTGAGAATATCCCGCCAGCTACCCGCCGATTCGGGTAGTTGTGTATCTAACCAAACGTACCGGAACGCTTCGTCGGTTAGGGAAAGCCACCGCTGAAAAGCGGATTCATCCATCAGCGCACGTAACAATCGCTGCTGAAACAGACGGTTTTGCTGGCTCACCTGCCGAAACGCTGCTTTCAGTTCATCCCATTCAGGTTCAGCGTACATTTCATCTAGACTTCCTTCGCTCAGATACCGGAGCACAATTTCAGCCCGATGTTGGTCCAGCGGCATCCGCACAGCGGGCGTTTGCTCGGCCATTTGCTGCCGAATCTGTTGCCGCAATACGTTTTTCTGATCGGGCCGGAGCAGTTCATTCCAGACTGGCAATGTCAGATCGAGCGTCAGCGTAGGCATCACTATCATCTGATGCTCGGGGCAGATTTCCGACAGTACTACGTCCAGTTCTTCCAGCAGCACCGACACGCACCATTCCCTGACTGCGCCTGCCTCTGCCTGTTCAATACCAGGCAGTTGCAGGTCGATACTAGCGCGCTGAATGATGTGTGTACTGGCCATAACCGTTTTTATATTGCCGACAGACTATCTATTGCGAATTTCAACATCCGTATATACTGCTGTTTGTCGGGCTCATTCGTACTGGTTCGATCTAATTCTGCTCTGAGGTCTTTTGTCATCTGTACAATTACGGCTCTATCGGCTGCACTCAGATTCTGGATGTTTTTCCAGCCGGATAAAATCCCATCGGTAAGAAACGCCCAGACATTGATCATTTGGACCTGCGCTTTGTCGATATCCTCTTTCGGCACGCAGGAATAAAAGACAATCACACCCGTTAAAATTCGAATCAGTTCCAGAGCATATTGCCTGATAGGTGGGAATTCCAGAATGACAACGCGCAATGCTCTGATCCATTCCAGCAAAGCAGCAGGTGGCATCACCTGTGCGAGACCGGCTAACTGATCTCCCTGTGGTTTCGTAAGAAATGTAGCGACCTGACCGAAAGCGTCCACAACCTTGGCATACTGCGCAAATCGTTGTTTAAATTGCGGGAAGAGGCTATCCGTACTGCTATCGAGTTTTTTGAAGGCCGTTGACCAGGTGCCCAGTGAGGTGCATTTTTCGGCTACCTGAAGGGGCTTCATCGCTACGTTGATCGTTGTTTGCGTACCTACCGTAATCTCTTGCGGTTCATAGCCAATAAAGTTAAAGATCAGTACCGAGTCTGCCGCTACGCCCGTAATCTGATACTTCCCGTTCGCATCGGTGCTGGCACCTCGTGTTGTCCCTTTCACCGCAATCGTAGGTCCAGCAAGTGGCTGGTTCGTCGTAGCATCAGTTACTATCCCCCGGACGGTTCGCGTAACGACAACGGGTTTCAGGGCCGCGTCAACCGTTGTGTTAGTACCAACTGGCTTTTCCTGCTGTTCATAGCCATTCGCGCTGAACACCAGAACCGCCGAGTTGTCGGGCACATTCAGGCTGTAGTTCCCATTACCGTCGGTAACTGTTCTCGTTTGGGTGCCTTTTAGCAGAACCGTAGCGTTAACAATAATTCCACCGGTTGCCGCATCCATAATCCGGCCGGTGATGGTTAGCGGAGAAGATAATGGCTTCAGTGCAGCATCGACCGTCGTTTTGTCACCAATCGGGATTTCCTCCGGATTATAGCCATCTGCACCAAATCCGAGAACAGCTGTATTATCCGGCACAATGATAGTGTAGTGTCCATTTGCGTCCGTAATTGTGGCCGTTGAGGTTCCTTTTAGCTGCACTTTAGCTCGCTCAATTGGGCCACCCGTTACGGCATCTGTAACCGTCCCACTGATAATTATTTCGGTAGGGGGTTCTTCTTTGTCATCCCCCAGCACAATGTAGCTCATGGGGGCACACTCCGACGCGCACACATACGGCAGATAAAAATCGGCGATAACAACCCCGTCGGGAATCTCGCCAACCAGTTCCAGCAGTTCTTTGTCAGTGAGTTCATCTTCTTTACTACGAGCTGCCAGCAATTGCACCAGCCAGTATGTACCGGCATCCTTTACCGACTTGATATGTTGAAAGGCGGAAGCACTGGCCGACGACAGATTGGTCAGTCGGTTGCGGGTTGCGGTATCGGCAGCATCACCAGCATTTGTTGCGAACGTAGTGTCGTTATTGCTGAAGCCGGTTCTCAGGTCGCCCGTAAAACCCCGAATGTTGTTGGTCAGATCGCGCTGCGGCAGGGCATCGTGGTAAACCAGAATGAACGTACCGCCCACCGGAACCCCGGCCTTGTGCTGAATGCCGCTGTTGAGAAATGAAAACATGGCAAACGACTGATTGGCCATGAACAGATAAAACCGGAACAGAAAATTGCGGTACAGTTCCTGAAGCAATCCACCCTTGCACACGCGAATCACAGCGTTAAGGTTCAAAATCAGGTCCCGTTGAAGATTACTATCCTGATCCTGGCCTGTATTGATCGTCTGGAGCAAGGATTCTGCTACGGTCGAGGCATCACGCAGGCGGGTAGTCAGATCATTGATATTCAGTTGGATAATACCTTCCGGCAGTGCTTCATGTATCTTTTCCAGATAATACATCAGAATCAATGGCGTATTCAATCGATTCCCGAGGAGATTTCCGCCAAGGATAGCCGACGGGGTGATGTAAGGCTGGTCTTTTACCGTCGGATACCATTTATCAAACGTCGCGCCCAACGAACCCGGCTTCGTCTGATAGGACGAGTCGAATTTGCGAAGCAGTTGCGAAACGGGCGTTGTCAGGTTGGCATCCGGATCATCTTTCGCTCCAACGTCATACAGAAACCGCATCACCTTGCCCAGCGTGCAACGTAGCTCGGCGGCCTGCATATCGTACTGCATTTCGATGTCGTTGAAATAGCACAAAATCTGCCGCCATTTCTCCGGCTGCTCGGCCAGCACTTTCCCCAGATTGTTCAGGCTCTGCTGCAACAGGGCAATCAACGACCGAAAATCACCGTTCAGCGCTACGACATCGAAGGGTAACCGCTGTTGTTGTTTGATCTGGTAAATCTGCCGGAAAGCGGTTTGCCAGGGCTGACCGATATGGCCCTCGATCCGGAAAAAATTATAAGGTTCGAGGTCGTAATTCAACGGAAAACGAACGTGCTCATCCGTGGCGTTGTACGCTTGAGCGTAATAACTCAGGTTGGTATTGCCCTTACCATTCTGGGTTTTGCGGAAGTTCCAGCCATCGAACAGGGCCGGAGCCTGTAGTACGTCGTAATAATAGGGAATGGCTTTCTCCGATAAGGGCACGTCGCCTAATTTACTGGGCGTAACGACAATAGGTGTTCGGCGCTGTTTCACGTTGAACACGCCTGCCGGTATTTGGACCGTCTTCACCAACTGCACCAGACGGGCAAACAGGAACCGCAATTCGCCGATCACTTCGTAGGACCCACCCAAGGCAGGCGACGGAATGAAGGTATGCCGGTACAGTTTAGCCGACTGAAAAGCCGCGCCCAGCAGCAGATGCCTCGGGAATAAATTCTCGTCGGGGCAGCATAGCGACATATGCCGCTGGCAGCTCTGGCGAAGCTCATCGTAAGCCTGTAGCAGATCGGAAAAGAAGTCGTAGAAATACTGAATATGCAGCAGTTGCGGTATACCAATACTTCCATCAAAGAGAAACGAAAACTGATTTTTGAAGCCAACGAACGGGTTCTGGTTGAAATCGGTAGCGACCACAAGCTGCAACGTATCGTAGGCGCTGGTCAGGGTTGCCTCGATTTTTCCGACAAACGATTCGTTCAGCAGCATCAGAAAGTTTTTCAGAATACTCGCTGAATCGGGCAGAGTTGTGGCTGGTACGTTGTAGCGCGGCATTTTCACTTCTGGCCAGGCCGAACAGGGTTTTTCCTTTTTGAACGGATCATTCCCATTGAGCGAGCCCAGCAAACCACCCACATTTTTCTCTTCGACCAGGAGCGGCCGAAAGACGATATCGACCGTAATGCCTTTATCATCGCAGGAGTCAGGATCACAGTTTTTATTGCCGTTTTCAATAAGTTCGACAAAAATCAGAACGACCTTATCTTTCAGAAAATCAGCACTCAGTGCGGTTTTTGCTTCGGGCGACCCCGCCACAGCCAGCTCCCACAAAGGAAACAGCTGCTTTTTAGTCGTTGTATCGACAAAGCGGTCATAATACCGATCTTTCTCGGCGTTGTAGTCGCTAAAAAAGGTGTAGGTCCGTTGGGGTACGGCCACCAGATATCCCGACGAGGTAATGCCCACGCCCTGCGTGATGGTCACGGCGTTGCCCGTCGATGAGACAAAAACCTCCAGCCCGCACACGATACCGATGCCGATGAGATTGGTGCGGGTCAATCGCTCCTGTTCGTCCAGGTAATTGAACAGGTCCTGCAGATTCTGGGCGGTCAGAATCTGATCGGCCACAAACTCAGGAAAACGGGTGGGATTGGTGGCAAACATGGGGTTCAGGCGTTTTAAATAACAGTCTGGTTCAGGTACACTCGGTTTTGATCGTCGCCGTCCACGCAGTCGTGCAGGCTGGCTTTTGGATACACACTTTTCAACTTGCTGAATTCATCCAGTAGCGCTTTCAGTTTCTGGCTCAACGGTACGGGCTTGGGTTCGGCCTTGCTGAGTTCAGCCAGCCAGTCGCACCAGAGGGCGCCGAAGATTTTCAACTGCGCTTCAGATACCCAACAGATTTTCACGCCCAGGTGAGCCGGCACTTCCTGACGAATGGTTTTTTCGGCAAACCGGCGAAAGGCAATCCCCTGATTGGCAATACCTTCTTCGCCATTCAACACCACGGTTATCCGAAAGGAATACGGATCTTCTTCACCACAAAGGCGGCAATCAGGCGTAATGCAGATCGGTAGCAGTGGGTCACCCTCTTTAATCGTAGCGGATGGCTTGTTACGTGGCCGAAGCAGGATGTGTTCAACTACATACATCTGTTCCGCCCACCGAATGCGCTCGATCAGATCACGAACTTTCTGAGCCTGTCCATCGGCATCGGCTTGTGCGGTAAATGGTGCCGGCGCTTCAGCCAGTACGTCAGTGCCCTTAGTCAACTGCACCTGAAAAACGCCCGGATCAGTTTCCGTTATCATTACGTTAGCGGTGTCTTTCAGCGCATCAGCAGCCAGGCTGGCTGTCTGATAAAGCTGCTGACGTAACGCGTGTTCGGTCGGAAAATCAGTAATTGGCGGACTTTGAAGGAGCGCCGTATCGCCATCCTTGAGCTGCCAGTAACCACTCCACAGATGAGGTCCGGAATTTTTTACTACGTATTGCATGACCGAAGCCAGCCCGTTTAGCCCAAGCAGCACGCGAATACGCTCCTGCAGACCCGTGCGGTTACGGTCGTCGCAAACGACGGTTTCATCTTTGTAATTAAACGACTTGGCACGATTGGCCGAAACGTTCGGCAAGGCTTCCAGAAAGCTGATTTTATCGCCGATAAGCTCTTCGCCCGACCGCACACGCGACCCTAGTGCCGAATACAGCATCAGGGCGTAGTCGCTGAAACTCTCGGCGAACCGGCTCATCAAATGATCCAGAAACTGGTTGCGCCGTTTCACAAACCCAGCCTGATCTTCCAGCAATGCAAGCAACGACTGTTCGGTAACTCCATTGTACAACTCGCCTACGCCAACCAGGGCATCGGTAGCAAATACGTATGAAAAGTACGTCTGACGAACGGTTGGGTTGATGCTGAGCAAATCGCGGAAATGATTCAACTGCTGCACATAAGTGGCCAGAAGATGCTCGAACACAAGCATGTACGCTTTCAGCTGTTTGGCCTGCGCCTTACGGGCTTCACTAACCGGATTGGGTAATCCCTGCGGCCCCACGCCATAGGTTTCGGGCAGAGCGTATTGCAAGGGGTAATACGTATCCAGCTCAACATAACTGCCCAGCGGAACAGGCAAATCGAAGTTTTTAGTGGGTACAAGTTTGTTCTGACCATTGCGTCCTTTCCAGAGCAGCAACGTATCGTTCAGCTCGTCGGCATCGGGCAGAAACGGCAGGCCGTTTTTATAGACCAGCACCTTGGAAGCCTGAACATAAAAACGGGGTTGATAACCGGGCGTAACGGCCAGTTCCCACGGCTGGGATTCGACCAGTTTGCCCAGCGCATCATATCGGGCCAGACTGATGTTTTTTACGGCCGTAATGCCCGGAATATCCATCAGAATATTGATAATATCGGATGTGAATAATTTGGTTTTCAGACCCGACGTATCCAGATCAGTATCCAGTATAAAGCCATGTATTAGCGGTGGCCCGTGAAAAATATCTTCTGTAGGTGTGTTGGCATCCAGCAACTGCTGCAGCGAGTAAAACGGCACCACCGGACTAAAATATTGATCGATAAGCCAGTACGCCTGCCCCAGCACCGCTTCGATATCGGCATCACTGCTCATGTTAATGTCGGCGCAGATGGCAACATCTTCGACCGGCACCGTGCTGATCCGGCAAAAATCTTCGGCAAGGTTACGGTGGGCATGCAGGGTCTGCGTCGCGTTTTTCACCACGTTGGCGGCCGCTTTTAACTGCGCCAGATAGCGGTTCATCACGCCTGCCGACGACGTATCGGCCAGCATGGTTTTTAGCTGCGCCAGTGTAATGGCCTTCCGGTCAGTATCAGTACGGTACCATACTTTCAACGGAATATTTTCGAGTCGGGCGGTTTGCAGGGGCGCACCCGCAATGGCATGAAAGCCCACTTCCAGCGTTACGTATACTGGATTTCGTAAAGCCCGGTACAGCTCCGAATCCGGAATGTCGGTAAACTGGGTCATGTTGCCCGAGATAGACACGACGTTGATACCGTTTGGTTCAAGAAAGCTTTTTTCCTTAATCAGCGACGGGAATTTATCAATCCGGGCTTCGGCCTCGTGCCAGGCTGGAAAGCGCAGTTCAGCGGTAGCATTTGTAAAGCGCCCGTTCGACACAAACGTCAGCCGATTGATTATTTTACCGCTGTTGAGATCGCCGTGTATAGGGTCATTGTCAAGCTCCATCAGTACGTCATAAAAGCCGCGAATCCGCACCGGATGTTCGGTTTTTTCATATTGCAGAACGCTTTTCTGACAACTGGCATAAATCGTAAAGTCACAGCTGCATTGCTTACAGTCCAGCCAGGCGTTGCGGACACCATTCTGATCGATCAGGAGTTTGCGAAAGTCGTTAACCGTCCACGGATTTATGGTCAGAATGGTACGTGCCGTGTAAAACGTCTGATCGTCGAAGTCGATTTTCTGACCGGGGAACGGGGCCAGCAGATCGTCGATGGAAAAGCCAATCTGATAACCCAGCTCGGTTTGTCCATAACAAAGCAGCTCCAGCAGGGTGATGCCGGGGTCGTGAATGTTGTAATCCGTCCAGAGTGCACTGCCCAATTGCTGAATCAGGTCGATGCCTCGTTTGCGAAGAGCGGTATAGTCTTCGGCAGGGCTCAGTTCTGGATGCTTCGGTATGGTGATGGCGCTATTCATCCGGGCAGGGTATGGGTGGAGGAGTCACCATGGATTGCAGTTTCACGTCAAATATGTGCAGCTCAGCCGGTGCCGATACCAGCACCGATCGAGCCGTAGAAGCGATGGCTTCTTCCGTAACTTCCTGTTCAACAGCGCCCTCGCCGGGCTTATGAAACAGTTTAAAATCTGTCAGGTAATCGACGTAGGGACGTTCTTCGATAAAATCGATCAGAATTGATTCGTGAATACGGCCCCCAAATTCAATATCCGTTGCCTGTCCGAACCCCCAAGGACTCAGAAACTGCGTTACGTCGTTCTGGAGCGTTTGTTTGTAATATAGTATGTCAGTAAACTCATTGGCCAGTACCACTTTACAGCTCATCCGAACCTCTTCAAACTGCGGCTGGGCCGCAGCTAGCTGCACATGACAGGACGTTCGCACCCGTAGAAAATCCTCAATCCGCCGAAGCAAACTCTTTTTGGTATAGGGTTTCAGAGGGTCGATGTCGTTGCGCTGTTGCAGATTCGGAATCGTAATGATCGTTACGTGGCCCGGCGCTACCTCGTTGTATTCCAGATTGCCTTCGATGAGGCTGCCCGATATTTTGGTATGATTCAGGCACTTGACCTTATAAATTTCCGGGAAAGCCTGCAGCACCAGGTGTTCGTAATCCCAGATGGTGATGGCGCGATTTTTATGCCGAAGGCGTTCTGATACACGCCGGTAGAAATCCGCAGAGGCTTCGAGTGGCCGCCCACCAAACGTAGCGTATGGCTGCTCTACTTTTTTGACCGCTACGTCCGGCGCCTGCAATTTGCTGATGCTGCCCGCAGGCAATACCAACGTATCAGAAACAGTAATGCCCCCCGTCTGACGAACCACTTCAACGGCATTTGGATGGATGCCGATAAGTTTCGCAACGGCATCGGGTGCCTGGACGACCCTGGCTTTCAACCAGATGAAACCCGTCGGCATTAGTGTATGTTCAGTTGTGGCATTGGCCGGGATGGTAAAATCAATTAGCCCCGACTGAATGAGCTGGTTGGTATTGTCGCCAACCTGATTAGCCGTTAAATCGACCCAGCTGTTCTGATTAAGATATTGCCAGCTTACGTGCTGATCCGGTTTTTCCTGCAACGGATTTTCGCTGCCTTCCATCAGTTGAACCAGCATCGACACGGTTTCGCCACCCTGAAGATTATCGAGGCCAATGTATAGTTCGCCCTGTGCTTTGAGGGGCGTGCCCGACACATCCAGTTGCGGCAGCAAATGCAGACTGCCCGTTACCAGTGCTGCGTGCTGCTCGGCTTCGCCAAAGGGAGCCAGATGAAAAAACTGCAACGGGCGATTCGTAAACGCGTTGGCAGCGGTCAGGTCAGCCCGGCAATTGGCCGAATAACTCATGTATAGCGATTGGAGCGTCGGCTGGTAAGGCGGTACGGGTTCGATCGGCGAATGCCCTAAGGCTTTCTCGATCAGATAATACGTAACGGCGCTGTGGTAGCTCCGATGCCCGAAATCCTTTTTGAGTTTAAAGCGCAGATACCCTTTATCCGACGAGGGGCTATAGCCGGTATAGGCGTCATCGGGCTTAAAAAAGTAAGACGTACTGGCAGGCAGGCTTACGGTAAGCGTGGCATTGGGCAACACCGACGTACCGTTATCCACAAACAAATACGTACTGGCATTCTTTTCCGCCCAGACCCCCGCTTCGAGCGACGAAACCTGACAGGGAGGATAAGCAGCTGGTCCATCGGTAGTTTTATAATCCACACCCCCACTGTAGTTATCGAAATCAACGATACCAAGCATAGAAATCAACCCCTGACCAGTAGTAGGCAAATCTTTCCAGTCCAGATTGAGCTGCACCGTTGCGCCCGGTTTATAAAAAACCTCATCGCTACCTACAATCAGCGAATTGCCAATGGTCGGTTCGGGACCCCAGGGCTGAAAGGGTTTGGCGGGATTGAGCGGACCTAAATCGTTATGCAGTTCAAGACTTTTCAGGCCGCCCGTATTGTAGGTGCCATTTACGCTGCCCACTGTTACGTCTATTTCGACCTGTGAAATGATCAGGTCCTCCAGCGCCGGGTAAGGAAACGCTACGCCATCCGAATGACGCACGATAATTTTGGCAACCGGCTCGGTTGTCGTTAGCGATTGACCATGCACTTTCGGCGTATAGCGAGTAATGGCCGGTTGATCGCCCGGAATGGTAAAGCTTATTTCGGCGGCCGGTGTCGCCGTATTTTTCAACAAACCCGTTTTAATCGTCAATGGTCCCGCTACGGGCAACCACCCTTTTTCGGTAGTCAGCCATATATCAAAGGCTTTGCCGTTGAGAGCCGCATCGTTATTCAGATTAAACCGCAACGTAATCTGACGGTTTCCTTCTTTCAGCCGCAGGTAAGGCGATGCGACGGCAAAACCAATTATTGCCTGAGGCATATTGACGCTTTTCAGCTTGCCATTCTGGTACGTTTTGTTGTAAAACGGATGCCACTCTTTCAGGGCTGTCGTCAGTGGAGCGCCTAAACCATCGGCCGAGTTGGCTACGGGAGCGGCAAATACTCGGCCTTCGTTGATAACCCCGGGCAAATTATCGTTCGCATCGGCCAGGTATACTGTCATTAGATGCTTGATCGAGGCTTTGTTCAGCACCGTTTCCCGTACGGATTCGTACAGAATGGGATTACCCGCCTGATCTTTTCCACCAACAAACCGAACCCCCTGTTTGAGCGCCCATTTCGCTACGGTTTTGCTTAATTCGATGACTACATAGGCATGATCGGCGAGGGGTGCCTGTCGTCGCATTTGCAGTACCCGCTCGTAATAAAAATCCAGATGCCGCCCGGTTAGCCCGTTCATAGCCGTACGGGTCGATTCGAGCAGCTGAATATGAGCCAGAAACAGCGCATAATGCGGCTGATGATTGGGCCAGTCGGTGAGCACTTTCTGGATGGTCCGACGAGCCAGCTCCACCACAAACGCCGATGAGGCACTGACTTCATCGAGCAGCCCCGTCAGAAAATTATGATGAGATGCATGCTGAATCTTTTCCGCATCGGTAACAGCTACGGTACCAAACAGCACAGCATCGGCCAGGATATTCGTTTTCCAGGTTTCCCAGCTAGTTCCCAATGCCCATTTATCGGCATCAAGCCCCTGCGCCAAAACCAGGTTGGCTGGTAGAACTGGCTGCTGAAAAATCTTCAGTGTTGGTACGTTCCCCGTTTCCAGCAGTCCGGCCGCTGTCGTCGCTTTGTAGTACGCCAGAGTGCGCTCGGCTACTGAACGAAGTACATTTCGGGCATGATTTTGTAACTGAAACGCATAATCTTCAATTTCAGTGGTATACCGCAGCTGCTGATCGACCTGAAACAGACAGGAAAATACCGTATCGAACAGCGACGTAAACGTTTGTTTCAGCAGCGATACGTTAGCCGCGTTATCGTTTTCGTACAGGATGTTCAGTTGCTCCCGGAAAAAAGCAGGAAGTGTATCAGGGGCATAAGTAGTCAGATGCGCGAGTCGGGCCGCTACGTCTGCGGCAAAAAACGGCTCCATTGAGCCTCCAACTTCATTGTTTAGATTGTAATAGTTTATGGACCGCGCCAGTTGAGCCGCCCACACCATCCAGTCGGCCGGTAGCTTATCAACCACCGGTGCCGAGAGCGGGTCCAGGGCAGGCAATGCCCGCTGGCTCTGGCTGGTGCCACTACGCTGTAACGGGTTTTTATGTTCACTGCAATCGGCCATGAGTTACTGAGCAAGCGGGTGGTTGGTCGTCAGGATGTTTATTTCGGTCGCTTCGTTTCGATAGAAGGGAAAAACAAAATTGAATCGACTGTTGGTGGCGCTTACCAGATAGTCGATCCGGACAAGGATGACGCCCTCGTTCTGCCGGGAGTCGTCGATCTCGATTTTTTTGGCCTCGATACGTGGTTCAAAGTAAAGAATGGCCGTTTCGATGCGGTCTTTAATCAGCGTTTTGGTACTGGTATTCAGGCTCTCGAACAGCAATTCTTCCATATGGCACCCATACTTGGGCTGCATGACTCGCTCACCAATACGCGTCGTCAGCAGAATTTCCAGACTCCGCTGAATATCCAGATACTGGTCGGTCATCTCGACGCCCGGTATGGCCGGATTGAAACTCGGCGGAAAGCTCCACCCTTTCCCGATAAAGTCGTTGGCAGCCATGTCGTTTCGGTTTCGGAACTGGTTGAACCTGCTTTCTAAATCTTCGTTAATTCAGTTGTACGATTGCTCCTTTTACGGCGGTATTGGCCCCGGAGGATAGCTCAGCGCCTGCCCCTCCACTCACTTTTGTTTGCACACCCCCTTCCAGATTCGCGTTCATGGCCGCTTTCATTTTCAAATCTTTGATGCTTTCTACCGTAATGCCATTGGAGTCCATGACCAGCTTATTGCCGTTGCTATCCTGTAGGGTTATGCTGGTTTCATCGTCACTCATCACAAACTGGTGACCGCCGGGCGTTGAGATCGTAATGATTTTCTTTTCATCGTCAAAGAGCACTTTCAGTTCGCTGCGCGACACAAACCCCTTTTGATGATTATCGTTACTGGCCGGAATAGGAGCCGCATGTTTGCTGCTATGCACCATGCCCAGCACCACACCATGCCGGGGGTCGTTGTTCAGAAAACCCACAATAACTTCGTCGCCCAGTTCGGGCCGAATAACCCAACCGCGATTATTTCCGGCATCCAGACTCACCATACGCATCCAGGCACCATCGTCGGCAGCATTCACCATCGGCAGCCGTACCCGGATTCGCTCTTCGCCAGCGGGGTCTTCCAGGTCGGTCACTACGCCTATCTGCAAGCCCTGCACGGGGGCAGTAATGCGCCAGCCAGCGGCTGCGTTACGTCGAAGGTCTGGGCAAACCATTTCGGGTCGTCGCCAAACTGGATGATGGTTTCCCAATTGCCTTTTTCGAGTTGATGCCGCACGCCCGTAATCATCAGCTTACCTTCGAAGCGCTCGCCCGCTCCCGACAGTTGAAACACTTTACCGGGCATCGGTTCGGCCGTCCCGTCGATACGGACACGTCCCCGAATTTTGCTCAACCGCTGTTTTTGCAGGGCAGCGTCGGCCCAGGCTTTCAGCTCGGGTTCTGGCAAAGCCGGATGGTGTAACTGCCACGACTCGTTCCCCGTTACGTCGGCCAGGGTATCCGCAGCCAGATTGCTGGCCGGTGGTACAGTGGGATTACTGGCTTCAGCGCTGTCGATCAGGGCCTGTTCAGCCGGATTCCAGCCAATCGCTTTCAGCTGCTTGTTCTGTATACGGCTATCGATTTCGGCATCAAGTTCTTTCACCGTGGCTCCAAACTGGACCGACAGGACGGGTTCCTGCTCAAAATCGGGCGGCTGAACGGTTAGCTTATCGTCTTCCGTAATTACCCAGAGACGATTCGCTTCGGCCCGACAAAGCATGTAATCCCAGTCGGTGGCGTTGAATTGAACCAGTTCTTTATGCGCCGGTACGTCGCCGTCGGTGGAAGCGGTCAGGCCATGTTTCTGAATCAGTTGCTCGGCCACTTCCAGATCATTCTGATCGTGGAAATAACTGTTGCTGAGCTGGGTTGTCATTTTCACCGCTTCGTGCCGACACTCGACTACCAGCAGCGATACGTTTTTCCGAACCTTGATGCTGTGCCGAATGACCACGCCTTTAAAAATGGTATCCTGATCGCTCCGGTAGCCTGCCTTGATTTCGATTTTCTTTCCCGGAATCAGTTGTTCGCCATTACTGACCGCAAAACTCTGCGCCGATGCCTGTCCATCCTGAATGATCAGCGTAGCCGAAGCCAGCCTGTTCACCTCCCGGTTTACAGTCAGGCTCAGTACGTTTACCGTATCGGGTAGCCCGTCGCCTTCGCTCAGAACCGTGAACGTAGCAACGGATTTGGGCTGACTGCTCGGTATAACTTGCTGGTCGGTCATCGGACAGGTGTGTTTTTAGATAGTGGCGGAAAAAACAACTCCTGCCCCGGTTGCAACTGCCGGAAACTGGACAGTTTGTTTACCCGCGCCACCTGCATGTAATAGCTGGAGTTCCCGTAAATCTGGAAGCACAGCATGGGCAACGTATCGCCAGCTTTCACCAGTCGGTAATGCGTCAGATCGGGTGAGCGACGACGTTCGGTAGCCGTCCGCAGGTTATCTTCTACGCTGCCTTTGAAGCTGACCTTGCAAACGGCCCGGATGGGTTTTCCGTCGGGGTTGAACAGCTTGATGGTAATGTTCAGCCCCGTACAGCGGCCTTTGAAGAGCAGGCTCCCCCATACCACTTTAAAATGCTTGGGTTCATGGATTTCGCCTTCGTACTTCAGCAGCAGGTCGCGGAGTTTAATGATATCGTCCTCAACCGATTCGCGGGGGTTTCCATCCACAATGCCCGTACTGTCGAGCAGCAGTTCAAAGGAAAACTCTTCCGGTTTCTTGACCGTAAACCGCTGCTGCGAATGGCTGGTCCCCTGCCCCTGCCCATCCTGATACTCCACCTTGTAGTCGAGTGTGTACGTTTCAGGGTTGAGCATGGCTTCAAACGGGTCCATCCCGTTCGGCGGATCGCTGTAGGCGGCATCCTTGAAGCCAATAATTTTCAGTTTCTCAAGTTCTCCGGCCATTAGCGTTCCTCTTTATTTTTTATGATGTCAAGTACCTGCTCCACCGCATCCGCCACTACTTTATCGGAAGGTGGCTGGTCGGCATTGGTTTGGCTGGCCGGTTGGCTGCTGCTTCCCTCCCCACCCGACGGACTGGGCTGGTTTACGTTCACCTTGATTACCAATTCCCTGATTTCAACTGGCATACGTCAGGATTTTTCAATATCGAAATAACTATAGCAGATATCCAGCGACTCGACCACTACCGAATTTTCGCCCGCATTGAAATCACTTACGCTCCATTTGCGTGGCCAGGCCTTGTAGACTTTCCAGGTCATGAGCGGTGTATGTTTTTCGTTCAGCAGGCTAACGTTAATGTCAACCGGACTGATGGTTCGGTTTTTCAGTGCATTGAGGCACCAGTTAATGACCGACGAATCTTTCAGCAGGCCCCGTTTAAGCGACAGATCCGGGTATTTGGCGCGGCCCGGCAACTTGTGTTCGAATCGGTTCTCTCCGCCTTCTTTCACCGTTTCGACATCGAACTCCACGTTCAGCCCGCCCACCGACTGAAAACGCTGGTCGTTGTCGTTACCCAATCCGAGAAAAACTACCTGAAAATGAAAACCTACCGGCGGATAATAACCACCTGCCTTCGGCGTATTTGTATCTGCCATAACCTGCCCGATCAGTCAACGACCGTGAGTCCTTCGTGTGCCAGTTCCAGGGTTTCTATCGCCACCTCGTTGCCGTCGGCTTTCAGGTCGCTTGCCTGCACTTTAGTCGGGAAAGCGTTACGTATCTTCCAGCTGATGACCGGCTCGTGGTTTTCATTCAACAGGCTGATGGTAAGATCCCGGCGTTCTACCGTATTGAGATTGATGGTGCGCATCCAGGCGTAAAATTCCTTGTCGCCCGCGAAGGTGCCGCGCTTAAGGGTAATGTTGCTGAACTTTTGCAGACCCGGCATCTTGATTTTCGAGTACTCGGGGCTGCTGCCTTCGCGGTATTCGATAACCTCCACCTGCATATCGAGGCCGGTTACTTCCGTAAATCCGACCTTGCTGCCGTTCCAGTCGACAAGGAAATGAAATTTGGCTAAGGGATATGTTGCCATGTTAGAAAGACGTTAAGGGTGGATGATTAGGATTCAGCCATTTTGTGAGAGAATTGCAGAATGATGAACTCAGCCGGACGTACTACCGCCATACCGATTTCGACAATCATCCGACCTTCCAGGATATCCAGCGCTGTCATGGTTTTGCTTAGGCCCACCGCTACGTAGAACGCATGTTCGGGTTTGGCGCCCTGCAAGGCTCCCTGTCGCCACAGATTTGTCAGGAAGTTTTCGATCATGGTTTGAACTTTCACCCACGTATTGGCGTCATTTGGCTCAAACACAAAAGGTTCAGTAGCATTTCGGGTGCTTTCCTCCACCATATTGAAGAACCGGCGAACGCTGATGTATCGCCATTCATTGTCGTTGCCAGCCAGTGTACGAGCCCCCACACCAACGTACCGCGCCCCGTAAACGCCCGAATGGCATTGACCGATTTACCAGCTACGGCATCGACGTTCAGGTTAGCCTGCTGGTCGTGACTGATATTGACCGATGGTCCGAGTACAGAATTCAGGCTTTCATTGGCCGGAGCTTTCCAGACGCCCCGCGCATTGTCGACGCGGGCGTATACACCAGCGACGGCTCCACTGGGTGGAATTTTGCTCAGTTCTTTTTTGATGTACCGAACAATGTTGCCGATGATGGTGTGCTTTTCGTAGAGATTGTCCTGAGCCGCTTTCTGGTACGTCTGGGCCGCACTCGAAACGGTATCGAAAAAGGCAGTGACTTTATTAAAGGCTGCATTGATGGCTGCTTCGATTACGTTCGCCAGCGAAGCGCCCGTTATGGTTCCAGCATTGGTATAGTCGGTTGTGTTGGCCCCAAAGGTAGTGGCGGCTGCACCCAGCCAGGTAGTGTCCACAGTTCCGTACAGTGCATCAACAGCAGCCGCATCAACGGCGGTAATCCCAATCGTCGCAGCATTTTTCTGGATACCGATTAAATCCTTAACTGCTCCGCGCCAGAGCGAATCCGAAACCGCATAGGCATTGATGTCATTCAGCAAACTTGTGCCCGTAACGCCTGCCGGTGCCGCATCGTTGATGGTTTGCACTGCCAGTAACGAATTGGTGACGAAGGCAATCAGGCTGTTCAACCGGCTGGTTCGTTCACCGGCGTCGGGCGCACTACGTAAGCGGTCGGCCAGTTGCCGGTAGCGATCTTTGGGCGTATTGGCCGCCATCGGGTCTGTGGCTGCGCCCGGCACCACACCATCGTCCCCTGCATCGGCTATGGCGTTTAATTTAGCCGTGATGAGGGCAATATCCGCAAAAGCTTTACTTGCCTGACTGACTAGTTCGTTCAGTGCAGGATCGGCGGTAACCGCCATCAGATCGACAACAGCGCCACCAGAGGCCGCCGTTACGTTTCCACTGAACGTATTGAAACTCACATCGCGCGGGTAGGTCGTGTAAATCCAGGGGGTGTAAGCGGCCCCGTATTTGAGGTTGTTAATACCGATGTTGTTCCGGAAATTCGTCACCGCACTTTGCTGATTCGCATCGGCATTGGCCAGCGGTGCGCTCTGGTTTTCCTTAAGGTCAAACAGCCCGATCCGATCCTGTAAGTTCGCGCACTGTTGCAGAGTTAGCTGTTGCAGCGTATAAAAATTCGGATCATCGGCGTTGGGGGCCATGTTGCTGGCATCCGGAAACAGGATGATCGTTGGTTCAGTTACTTTTTCGAGCGCCTTCAAGCCACCCTGAAGCCCGGTTGTGTCGTTACCAATGGCCGGGGCGGTACCAAACAAATCTACCGAAACGATAAAGCAATCGCCCCCGCCGTTATCGAAAAACGTCCGCAGGCTATCGAACATAAAATAGCGCTCGGTATTGGCTACCGTTATTTGAGTGACGGCGTAATTATTGGCGGTATCAACCACTACGTTGATTGTATCGGGCGTGGTGTCGCTCCCGTAATACTGCACAAACTCCAGCAGGGAGCTAATCCGGGTAGGTTTCATTCTAAGATTTTCGCCCAGTTTCTCCGCTTTAGCGGTATAGCCGATAAAGGCCGGAATCGCCGTTTCGACCTGCGCCACCGAAGGCGGCAGTTTCGGAATTTCTTCCACATACACCCCGGGAGTTTTGTACACGGTAGCCATGGAGGTTTGTCAGATTTAGTAGTTTAAATAGATTTCAGAAATGAAGTAATCCGTATTGTCTTTCCTGGCGGCCCGTTTGTTGCGGTAGCCTGGCACCGTCAGTTTAGTAATTTCCGTCTTTCGGGTGGGGTCTGGCGGGTCGGAGTTGTTGTATTCCATAGCCAGTTTGTCGTAGGCTTTTTCCTGGAGAGGAACCGGCAGTTTGCTCCGAAACGTAAAGGGGGCTACGGTCTCGAACTCAATGCCATTGGCCGTCTGGTCATACACTTTTTTTACGGCGTCTGTGCGCGCTACGTATTGCCAGAGCGGACTGACAGCGGCCACCCGAATGCTGAATACCGGACTCCGAAACTGCCCGGCACCGTCGAGCAGCTGGTAATCGGCGGGAACCGTGGCATTGGTAAAAATCTGGATAAGGCCAATATTGTCTGTCCAGAGGTTATCGGATGCATAATACCGCAGATTATCAACCGCATTGACCCGGATTCGATACATTCCTTCGGGCAAACCACCCAGCGAAATTGGCTGGCTCGACACGGGTTTTTCGTACGTCCAGCTCATCGCCATCTGGAGAACATCCAGTTGCAGGCTGGTAGCATTCAGCCCGAAAATTTCGACGAATACATGATCAGAAGCCGGCGAAACCGGCATACTGGCTATTGAGCCGGTAAATGAGCGGCCATGAGAAGCATCGGCGTAGCTTACTTTACCGTGATTTCGCCACTGCGACGTATTGTTCAGGGTTGACGTACCAGTTGCCAGATTGACCAGACATTCGTAGCAATTACCCGTTCCGCTCCGTACAAACTGCCCGACGGTATAGGCATTGGCTGCGTTGAAGTCCGGGTGACGCTTGTGCAGATAATTTTTACCGTCCACTACAGCCTCTTCCAGATTACTAAAATAGTACCGCATGCCCGACGTACTGTTGAGCGGCAGGTTGCTATACTGAAAAAAATCGGCATCGGCAGGTTGTACATAGAAACTAAATACGCCCGGTTGTGGCAAATCCCGGAATGGTTTCAGGCCATCCTGAGTCTGGGCAATGACGTACAGTCTGTTGTCGTACGACTTTGCCCGCAATCCTGCGCCCGCCATCGCAGCCTCACAGGACGGGGTCGGCGTAAACAGCATCGTTCCGGCTTTGCCATCCGCAAAGTAGTCGTGCAGTACCTCTACCGTAAATAACTCCCGGTAACGCATATCCTCATTGAATTAGCCTGTCATTCAGAACAATTTCGCGAATCAGATCACCACCGACCTGACGGTCCGTATCTTCAATACCGACTACCCGGACTTTGTAGAGGACAGATGGCAGGTATTTACCGCCAAGCGTACTCCAGAGGTGGTTGACCTGTTCGAAATTCAGCGTGTATAATTCAAGTGTAAGTTTTTCCAGCGACGGATCGAGCAGCGGGTAGCTGATGGATTCGAATACGCGGTTGCTCTGGAAACACTGAATAATAAAAGACAACGTTTGCAAACCCTGCGTGTAATTGCCCGATGTGATGGCGAACAGGACGTAGAGATTCAGCAGAATTTTCGGGTTTCGATACGCAATACCGTCGGGCGTACGGAAAAAGTTCTCGGGATTTTTGGCGATCCGATCTTCTTCCAGATTGACCAGACTCAGCATGGCCCGGCTGTTGTTGTCGTTGCCGCCCGCATTTCCGTTACCGCCATCGTCGAGTTTCGCAATGTTGCCAAGCATGACCCATTTCTGGGTGCTGGGTCCAAAGCGGGCATCGAAGTAATTGTTCACTTCCTTCTCCAGAAAACTCAACGCTTTATCGATCATGGGTACGGACGTTTGTTAAGCCGATACAAAACCCTTTCTCCTCTCGGATACATTAGTCGGGATTCCGTATTGGTATGGAAACCATGAATTCCATTTGTATACACATCAGTCAGCCAATTTTTGACTTATTGACGGTATAAATGGCATTAAGCTAAGATTCGGAAAAGATAGAAGGCTACAGAATAGCCTCAGCCAACTTTTGATTAAGCGGTAATTCATTGACCACCAACACCCTTTTGACCGAATCTGCAGCCTTCTGGATGAACACGAGACCGGCCGCTGACTGATCGATCAACGTACCGCTCGTTACTATACGCTTGAAGAATTTAGCGATGCCCCCTTAACACTTACCGCATTCGATGGCGGTCACTGTGTTGAGTCTAGTTGAAAACGAATAGTTGCTGTGTTGCCGAAAAAGCCGGGGAGAGACGAAGCGAAATGGACTAGTCAATTGACCGTATGATACAGGGCACCGACTTATCTTCGGCCAGGGGATAGCCAACAAAAAGCGCCATATTCTGGAAGCGGTTGTGATACCGGCTATTGCCTGTTACGGGTACGAAACCATCGTAGACAGCATCATGAGTGAGGTAAGCGAGCGTAGCGGACGATTCATTCCAGGCCACTTCACTGACCAACCCATCCTTTTTACGTATCCGGACAAGAATCTTTGTGCTGTCGCTGTCTTTTTTAAAGGAATAAATCATGCTTTCCGGTCGTTCTTTACTGGAAACAAGCGTGAACCGCTTCAGAGCCAGTATACTCTCAACCGTCGGTTTGTGCTTCAGAACAAGGCTTTTAAGCTCGTAATAGCTCAAAGACTGTTTCGGCGCTGATTGTGCGTAGACCGAGCCGGAAAAGGGCCGTACCGCAGGCAGGCACATTATTAGTAGAAAGCTCGTCAATAAAAATCTTGCCATACCCATGCCTGTTGAACAAACGTAGTTTCAACCAGCAAAGCGATTTCCAGGCAATACCTAATGGTTTGTAGCATCAAACCGATTCAATGACCATCTTCCTTATTTTTCCAGCCTCGATTGTGTAAACATGGTTAATAAGCCCATCGGCTATAACCTGACCGTCTAAGTCGCGGATGAGCTGATGAACCCCGACATCAATTTGCCCGTCGGGCCCTGGCTGAAAGGAAACCGGCGTTACCCGCGGATTAATCTGCTGCCATTGTCGGGTCCAATAGTCGCGCACTTCTTCATACCCATGTACGTAGCCTCCTTCCCATCCGTTCGGCCAGTCGACATCGGGATGCATGAGCGCCAGTACGGCATCGATATCTCTGGCGTTGAAAGCCTCATACGCCTGCTTCAGGAGTGTTTGGTAATCCATCAGTAAGCAAGGTTATTGGTGAGCACCTGCGTTTGGTACACAAAAATAAACCTTGCCTACGGGACGTAGCGTCGGAGAAAGTTGAGATAATGTGGCGTTTACTTGATAAATCCGCCATTCTTATTTCCGGTAAATCGTCATGGCACCGGCCTGAGCAGCGGCAAAAATCGTCAGATCGGCAATGGTTACGTGAGCAGGGGCCGTAACGGCATACACAATCGCATCCGCAATATCTTCGGCAGAAAGGGGCGTAAATCCCTGATAAATCTTGTCGGCCCGTTCGGTGTCCCCTTTGAAACGTACGACCGAAAATTCGGTTTTGACGGCTCCCGGCGCTACGTTCGTTACTTTAATTCCGTGCTGTGTCAGGTCAAGACGCATGCCCGTACTGAGGGCTTCCACAGCGGCTTTACTCGCACAGTAAACGGCTCCATTGGCGTAAATTTCCTTGCCCGCTATTGAACTCAGGTTGACGATGTGTCCTTTTTTGCGCTCGACCATGCCCGGAATGACTGCCTTCGATACGTACAGCAATCCCTGTACATTACCGTCGATCATCTGATCCCAGTCGGCGGGGTCGCCATCCTGAATCGCCGACATACCGTGGGCATTTCCGGCATTATTGACCAGAATATCAATATCCTGCCACTCTTCCGGCAAGGTGTTTATGGATTCATACACTTCAACCCAGTTCCGTACATCGAAATGAAGCGTCGTAACGGACGTTTGCGTGCTGAGTTGTTCCTGGAGTTCATCCAGGCGATCCTGCCGACGGCCACAGAGAATCAGACGGTATTCAAGATCAGCGAAAGCTTCGGCGGTAGCACGGCCGATACCCGACGTAGCGCCGGTTATGAGAGCAATACGGGACATAAATCGTTGACTAGTTTTTCACAAAGATAACCGTCCGGTTGTATTCTAAACGGTAGTTCGGCGCCAAAACCCCCGCCCGAAGGAACCAATACGAGATGTTTTTTTTCTGTCACAGTAAAGCGGCCTTACTCTACTGCTTTTCCAACTCATGAATCATTTGCATCAAGCGTTTAGCGTTCGGTTTACATATACTGTTTTTTTCACCGAACGGCTTTTCGAGACGACTAACCCACTAATCGCCGATTTTCTTGCGCAGCAGGCAACGGACCAAACCCGGAAAAAGCTGCTGTTTGTGATCGATTCGGGTGTTGTAGCCACTCATCCTGACTTACTGACAAGTATAACAACGTATTTTGAGCACCATACGGGTCTGGTTGATCTGGTAGCCGATTTGCTGGTTATTCCGGGGGGCGAGGTTGCCAAAAACGAACCGGCTTTTGTCGAAAAAATCGTTGATGCCGTTGACCGATATGGCATCGACCGGCATTCATACGTAGTGGCCATCGGGGGCGGTTCCATTCTCGATCTGGTTGGTTATGCAGCCGCCATTTCCCATCGGGGTATCCGTCATATTCGCATCCCGACCACGGTGCTGTCGCAGAACGATTCGGGTGTTGGCGTCAAAAACGGCGTTAATTATCGGGGAAAGAAAAATTTCCTCGGTACGTTCGTACCACCTGTAGCTGTTTTCAACGACAGTACGTTCCTGACAACGCTCGATGACCGCGATTGGCGGGCGGGCATTTCGGAAGCGATTAAAGTAGCGCTTATCAAAGACGCTCCATTTTTTGAAAGCATTGAGGCCAGCGCTCCGGCACTCGCTTCCCGCGACATGGCCGCCATGCAGAGCCTGGTTCACCGTTGTGCTGAAATGCATCTTCAACACATTGCGGGGGGCGATCCTTTTGAAATGGGTTCGTCGCGACCGCTGGATTTTGGTCACTGGAGCGCCCATAAACTTGAACAGTTAACCAATTTCGAGATTCGTCACGGTGAAGCCGTTGCCATTGGCATTGCGCTGGACACGCTTTATTCGCAGCAGCTCGGCTGGCTCACCGAAGCCGATGCCAACCGCGTACTGACTACGCTGCGGACACTTGGCTTTGCGCTGTATCACCCCATGCTCGATGCCAACAACAGCACTGGCGTGCTAAAAGGTCTCTCCGAATTCCGGGAACACCTCGGAGGTCAGCTGACGATTATGCTGCTCAAACAGATCGGTCAGGGCGTAGAAGTGCACGAAATGGATGCCGATCGTATCCGCCAGGCCATTGCTACGTTGAAAACCCAGGAACTGGTCAATCAATAATGAAAACTCCGCTCGGACACCTCGGCTATTGTACCAACATTCACGCGGGTGAATCCTGGGCCGATCACTTTGCTGCCTTACAACAGGCGATTCCCGAATTAAAAAAACGCTTATCCCCGGATGCTCCGTTTGGTATTGGCTTGCGCCTGTCTAACGAAGCGAGTGAGGAACTTGAACAGCCCGAAAACCTCATCGCGTTTCAGCACTGGTTATCTGAAAACAACTGTTACGTATTCACTATGAACGGCTTTCCGTTCGGTGGGTTTCACGATACGGTGGTGAAGGATCAGGTTCATGCGCCCGACTGGACCACCGAAGCGCGGGTTGAATACACAAAGCGACTATTTCGGATTCTGTCGGTATTGCTGCCGGTCGATGAACTGGGCAATGCCATTCAGGGTGGTGTTTCAACGTCACCCCTCTCCTACCGGTATTGGTTCGAGTGGGAACAACCCGCAGCCCGCGATTATATCTATTCGCTCGCTACGCAGAACGTTCTTGAGGTAGTGGCTGAGCTGATCCGACTACACCAGCAGACCGACCGGCTGATGCACCTTGATCTGGAACCTGAACCCGATGGCGTCATTGAAACGGCTGATGAGTTCATTACCTGGTTTACGGACTATCTGCTGCCAATGGGTATTGAGCAAATCAGCGATCAGTTTGGCCTGACCGATGAAGAAGCGGAAGCAACCATCTGCGAACATGTGCGCCTGTGTTACGACGTTTGCCACTTTGCGGTTGGCTACGAACGCCCGGCTGAAGTGCTGGATAAACTCAAAGCGTATGGGCTCCGCGTCGGAAAAATTCAGATCAGCGCGGCTTTGAAAGCGGAGTTCCCCACTGACCCGACCGAAAGAGAGCAGGTTAAGAAAGCGTTTGAGCAATTCAACGAACCGACGTATCTGCACCAGGTAGTGACTCGTACCCAATCCGCTGGATTGCTACGTTACCCGGATTTGCCGGATGCGCTGGCCGCTCTGGACGACAACCATGCGGAGTGGCGGGCCCATTTCCACGTACCGCTTTTTGTCGCCGATTATGGTGTGCTGCAATCCACCCAAAACGACATCCTAGAAGTGCTTAAATTGCAGGCAGATCGGCGCTTTACCAACCAGCTCGAAGTCGAAACGTACACCTGGGGCGTATTGCCCGATGATTTAAAGAAAGAATTAGTCGATTCGATTGAGCGCGAGATACAATGGGTCGTTGAGCAGATAGAGTAGGTACAACCTTATCATTCATTAAAAAGCCCCTAAAGTCCGTGGATGAACTTTAGGGGCTTTTTAATGAGATTATTTTAAACTTTTCCCTCATTAGTCGAAAACAATGCGTTTTTGTCATTCCGACGCAGGAGGAATCTCAAGCTTGACTAATAAGATTCCTCCTGCGTCGGAATGACAAAAAATACTCTCGTTTAAGTGTATATTCAAAAGTTCAGACAGCTTCAATATCTAAAAGAAGCTAAACCGTGCGCCAAGCTGCACCTGGAACGGATCGCCCGAAGGCGTAACGGCACCTGTGTTATTCACCCGGTAATTGTATTGCGGCACCGACGCGGTAAAGCCCGGTATGGCAGCGGTAGTGCTCGTTGCCGGTACGCTCAACGCATACAGCGCCTGCGTACCCAGCGACTTGTTGGTTCCCCAATCTCTTCTCAGCAGATTCGTAAAATTGAACACGTCAACCGAGAACTCAAGCGCGTAATTCTTACCGAACCGGAACCGTTTCAGGGCCCGGATGTCGAGTACACCGTAGAATCCATTGATTCCGCCATTACGTTCGGCAATCCGACCCGAATACGCGTTAATGTAATTTTTCAGACTCTGACTGGCGGCAGGGTTGTCGAGCAAAGCTTGCAGGCCCGTCCGAACGTTGGCGGCCACTTCGGGGTTGTTCCGATCAAAAACAAAAGCTAGGTCGTTGGTCGCTACGAAATCGGCGTTGGTATTAGCCCCCGACAGCAGCGAGTAACGCGTCCCACCAATACCCGTATACCGGAATCCAAGCGTAACGCCAAAGAACGACGGCAATGTACCGTAAACGACCACCTTGTTACGGAACTGGTTATCCGAGTAGGTCACGTTGCTCAGATTGCGTGGGTCATCTTTGACGGGTAGTACCAGCGTAGCGGTGTTGGCCACGTTACCGTTGTAGGTAACATTATCGCGGGTGTCGTTCCAAGTGTAGCTCGCTGTGATTTCGCCATCCCGGAAATATTGCCACGTAGCATCCACCACAGCCGCAAACTGATTCACCCGCCCTTCGCTGTTTAACTCCAGTACCCGTCCCAGACGATTGCTAAGGCGCCCCTGCTGCCAGTCGCCCACGCCTGTCGTCGGCATTGACGCCAGCGGTACGTATACGCCCCGATTCGCTTCATTGGCTAGCCGAAAGAATGGTTCTGCCACCATGTTCCGGTCGATATACATATAGTTGTTACGGCCCAGCGACATATATCCCGAAACGCCAACCTTTAACTTGTCTGTCAGGAAGCGGGAATACGAGATGTTGGCTTTATAGAGCACCGGAATTTTAGCATCTGGACCCGTCATGTTGATGGTTGGCACCTGAAACTGCGCCAGCGTCGGAATACTGGAAGCGTTTTGGCGGTAAGCGGCAAAATCCGGCGTTGGTACGTTGGCTCCCCGCACGTCGACCGTAGCAAAATGCTTGCCGTCGAAGGTCAGGTTGTTAATCAGCATATAGTTGTTAATGTCCGACGCAAACACTCCTGCTCCCAGCCGGATAAAGGTGCGGTGTTCGTTATTAACGTCCCAGTTGAACTGAATACGCGGCTGCGCAATAAAGGATTTAATCTGGTTGTCGGTGCGTAATTTCAGATCATCGAATACCACCTGATTAAACTGGGCTTTGGGGTAAATTGAGTAGTCGAAACGCAGCCCGGCGGTCATTTCCAGTTCTGGAATCAGGTGGGTACTGAGTTGCCCGTAAGCACCCAGATTGTAAATATTGCCGTAAACGGTCGGATCGGCCACGAGGGGCACCTCGCGGTAGAAACGATAGGGCTTAAGGTTGTTGAAATTATCGAGTGCCGACCCAGAAGCATCGTTGATATAATGGAAGCGACCATTCACCTCACTACCATACAGCGACTTAGCGTGTGTATACATCAGATCGGCACCGAATGTGTATTGAATCCGATCGGTATTGTAGTAAAAATTGTCGACCAGTTGCAGGACATTGTTCGTGAATCCTTCCTGTGCAAAGCGATGTCCCCCCATCTGGATATTGGTCGATAAGGTTCTTCCCTCTACCGTCGATGTTACGTTCTCCACGATGTTACGCGGAATATTGGCGGCTGGCAACTGATCGCCCGGACCGCTTTTCTGATACGTGTACAGGTACTGGAGTTTCAGTTCATTGGTAATCTTGGGCGAAATCGTCGTGCGGAGCGTAGCCAGCAAACTGTTGTCGATGTTGTAATCGTTACCGTACGACTCATAAATGTTGATGGCCGTATTGTCGGCTAGCCCTAATTTATTCCGGTCGTTGGTATAGTTGTCGCGAATAGTCAGCAGGTTATTGGCGTTGATCTGCCAGTCGATGCGGGCGAAGGCGGCATCCGTCCCCCGGTTTTTTGGGAACGTACCGAATTGCTGCGTGTTGGCTACCCCATACTTGCTGCGGGCAATATCGACATACCGGTTGAGCGTCGCATTGGTCACGTTAAAACGGCTTTCGTCGAGCGGGGTTTGTACGTCGGCAATAATCAGCGGACGTGAATCCTGCTGATGGTCCCATACCACGAAGTAGTGCAGTTTATCTTTGATAATCGGGCCACCCAACGAAAAACCAAACTGATTGGTCGAAAACGGTACGTTACGCACGTTGCCCCGAATATCGTATCGGCTCGACAGCCAGTTGGCGCGGGTGTAGTTGAACACGCTACCGGTCAGTTTGTTGGTTCCGGCCTTCGTTACGGCACTCACCAGGCCACCCCCAGCCCGGCCGTAAACGACGTCATACTGATTGGTGATTACCTTAAACTCCCGAACGGCTTCAATCGAGATCGAATACGGCGCACCGCTCCGGCTGGTCGTTGCTCCCGCCGACGTAGGGTTTTTGGCCGTCATACCGTCAATCGTATAGTTGGTTGATGACCCAAGCTGCCCCGACAGGCTACCGCTGCTGTTGGTCAGGGGCGACAGGTTAACGAGCTGCGTAAAGTTCCGGCCATTGACGGGCATCGAAATCAGCGTTTTGGCGCTGATCGCCGTAGCGGCCCCCAGGTTATCGGTCTTGTTTTTCAGACCCGACGCTACCACCTGCACCACTTCAAGCGATTGATCGGCCTCCTGCATGGTCAGGCTGATCCGAATGGCGTCGCCCTGATTGACCATGTAGCCAGTCCGCTTTTGTTCGCCATAGCCGATAAACGTAACCCGGATCGTATAGGGACCACCTAACGGAATTTCCTTAAACGAATATTCACCTTTGGCATTGGTTACCGTTCCGGTTGTGAAGCCGGTTGATTCATTACGTACCTGGACTGTAGCACCGGGCAGTGGTGATTTCTCTTTTTCAGAGATAACTCCCGAAATGGAAGCCTGTGTCGTCTGGGCAATTATTTCGTTGATGAAAAAACAAGTAAAAAGCAGGAGTAAAACACTAGAAAGTAGGCATTTTTTCATTTTTGCAACAGAGGAATTTTGTGTTGCAAAGAGAGCGCTTCCGTTTTAACTCAATTTTAACAGGCTATTACCTAATTGTTACCATTTCGCCGTTGTTTTACGTAATGACGGCACAGTAGACCAAAAATTCTTTAGGTTCAGCTGCCGGAAGCCGGATAACTTTCCCGGAAGAACCTATAAATTTACAGAAGATTCTCCCCTGAATGTAACCATGCAAAAGACCGTAGTACTCGACGTTGTTGGTTTATCTTACTCGCTGGTTGGCGAACATACACCTTTTCTAAAACAGTGGTTTGCGGGTAAGCATCAGGCTACCATCGATCCTATGCTGCCGGCCCTGACTACATCCGTGCAGTCGACCTACGTAACGGGTAAATGGCCGAGCGAAACGGGTATAGTCGGCAATGGCTGGTACGACCGCGTTGATTCGGAGGTGAAATTCTGGAAGCAGTCGAACAAACTGGTTGCAGGTGAGAAAATCTGGGAACGGGCGAAAAAGATAGACCCGAATTTCACGGTCTCGAAAATGTTCTGGTGGTACAACATGTACTCTTCGGCTGACTATTCGGCCACCCCACGCCCGCAGTACCCATCCGACGGCCTGAAAATTCCGGATTGCTACACCCACCCCGGCGACCTGCGTGATAAGTTGCAGAAAGAATTAGGTACGTTCCCGCTGTTTCAGTTCTGGGGACCAGCGACAACCATCAAAAGCAGCCGCTGGATTGCCGACGCGTCGATGCTTGTCGATCAGTGGCATAATCCCACGCTTACTCTCATTTACCTGCCGCATCTGGATTACTGCCTGCAAAAGTTCGGGCAGGATTTTACAAAAATTGCCAATGATCTGCGCGAAATCGACGACGTATGCCGCGACCTGATTCAGTTTTACGAAAAACAGGGGGCCGAAGTCATTGTATTGTCGGAATACGGGATCACGAACGTAAATAAACCTATACACATTAACCGAATTCTGCGTGAAGCCGGGATGATTCGGTATCGGGAAGAGCGTGGACTGGAGGTGTTTGATGCAGGCGCATCGCCCGCCTTTGCCACACCCGATCACCAGATCGCTCACGTGTACATCAATGACCCGACCGTATTCGATAAAGTACGTTCGCTGCTGGAGAAGACACCGGGCATTGAACTGGTGCTGGATAAAGAACAGCAGAAGAAATACCACATCGACCACGAACGTTCCGGTGATCTGGTTGTTATGGCCGACGCCGACAGCTGGTTTACGTACTATTACTGGCTCGATGATGCGCGTGCGCCAGACTACGCCCGTCTGGTCGCCATTCACCAGAAACCCGGCTACGATCCGGTGGAGATGTTTATGGATCAGACCAACCCGATGATTAAACTAAAGGCGGGGTATAAGCTGGGTCGCAAACTGCTCGGTTTCCGGTACTTGATGAACGTAATTTCGCTGGATGCTACGTTGGTCAAAGGGTCGCACGGGCGGGTAGGTACGGCCCGCGAACACCATCCGGTTTATGTCAGCAATCAACAGGTAGGTAACTCGCTATCAGCCATTGATGTCTACGATAAAATCTGGGAGACGCTGGCCGTTGAGAAACTGGAAAAACAGACGAAGTAGGTTATTGGTTATTTAGGCGAAAGCCTGTAACTTAACTCCATGAAAGCCTACTTCGCCCTCTTTCTGTTGTTTTCAGCCTGTGCATCCCATCGGCTGCCGAAGGTGAATGCGCCGGCTGATGGAGCCGAATATTACCAGACCAGCCAGCCTTCGGCCGTAGTACAACCTCGTCTGTACCCTGATCCGCAGGGCGGGCTGGGGCACTCACAGGACCCCGATATCCGCGTAACGGATATCCGGCTGACAGCTAGCTACACGGTTTTGTACCTGACCTTCGCAAAAGATCAAAACGACCGATACAGCAATTATTACGGCACCAGCAGCATTTCGTTTAATCCGAAAGCCGTTCTGGCGTCATCAGATGGGAAGCGCACCTACTCCCTTGTGAAAACGGAAGGTATTCCGATGACGCCCGATTCGCGTGAGATCAAGAACGACGAAAAAGTATCGTTTATCCTGTATTTTGAACGGCTGGATAAGGGAGTAGAGAGCTTCGATCTGTTTGAATGCAAGAGCGACAACCAAAATTCATGCTTTAATGTGGCAGGCATGAACATTCGGAATCCCCTTGTTGCCACAGACGATCAAAAATAACTCTCTGGTTTCAGCTAGTTCATTACGGTATATCGACGGATTAAATTTGGCATCAGACGGTACGTATTTTTTCAACGCACATACACCTAATCGGGTAGTCAGTCGTTAAAAAGATAGTGTTCAAGTAGCGTTTGTGTCTGATTATGCCTCTTTTTGCCTTCATCAATCGTCGATTCCGTTCGTTTGTTTGCTTATTTATCTTAGTTATTACCCTGTTTGTTAGCGCGTTAAGTATCGCTCAGCTGAATCTGACTTATCGGTTGCTCAACGGCTATCTGCTCAGCGACGACGCGCCTGTTAATAAAGGAAAACCCACGCTGTTTGTGTTTGAACAGGCTGATACGTTCAGCCAGGTTTTCAAGCCGGCTACAACCGGAACCCGAAAACCGGATGTAGCCAATTTTTCCAAAGATATGGTCATTGGCGTTACGCTTCCTGCCACCAACAAACCGCCCCGCCTTTCGATCAGCAAAGTATTTGTTCAGGATTCAACCCTCACCATACGGTATATCCGCCTGACCGACACGACGTTCACCCATAATCCGCAGTCGTTTACCACGCAGCCCATGCTGCTCGTAGCCGTACCGAAACAAACCGTGTTACGAACCCGGCTTGTCGAAAACGGCAAAGTGATCCAGACGCTCAAAAAAAGGAAAGCGAGTAATGTGCGCTTATTTTCTGACATAAAAAACCCCTGACGTTAAGGCGTCAGGGGCATAAAAAGAGGCCAGGTAAATTAGTTGGCTTTCACCAGTTCACCGCTGGCGCGGATAGCAATTTCATCGCTAACCACAGCTGTTGGAACTGTTCCTACCGTAAAGTCAGCGCGTTTTACTTCACCACTTACTTTAAAACCAGCCAGCGTTTTCTTGTTCATTGGGTTGGTAACCGGGCCATTGATGACGGCATCCAGCGTTACCGGCTTCGTTACGCCGTGCATGGTCAGGTCGCCCATCAGTTTGTATTTGTTAGCCGATACTTTACTGATCGACTTACTTTTAAAGCTCAGCGTTGGATATTTCGATGCATCGAAAAAATCGGGGCTTTTCAGGTGGCCATCGCGTTTTTCCTGATTGGTATTCACGCTGCTTACGTCGGCGGTTAATTCGATCTGAGCATCGGTAAAATCAGGTTTGTTCGAAGTCATTTTCACGTCGAAATCCTGGAATTTTCCATCTACTTCCGATAGCATCATGTGCGTAACGGTGAAGCCCAGGTTGGAGTGCGCTTTGTCCAGTGTCCAGTTTTGCGCAAAGGCGCCAGCTGACGAAAACAGCAGGGCAGCGGCCAGAATTACTTTTTTCATGTGTTGTAAACGATTAATAAAACTAAAAAATAAAATACACGTAATACATCAAGACCGCAGGCGGTCAAGCAGTTGGCTGAGCAAAATAGCTTCTTCTTCAGTTAGCTTTTGCTTCTGTAAATCAGACCATTCAGTCTGGCTTGCATCCAGTTTATTGAGTAGCTCCAGACCTTTATCCGTAATAATTACATCAACGGCCCGCCGGTCGCTTGGGCACTCGGTACGTTGTACGAGTTTCTTGGCTACCAGCTTATCTACCAATCGCGATGCATTCGACATTTTGTCAAGCATGCGCTCGGTAATGTCCGCTACTTTAATTGGACTCGGATACTGCCCTCGCAGAATTCGCAATACATTGTATTGCTGCAAGGTGAGCTTAAACGGTTTTAGCACGCGCATCTGACTATCTGAGATCCAGTTGCTGGTATATATCAGATTGACCATGACCCGATGGTAAGGCGTTCTAAATGGAGTCGTTTGTTTAATGTCAGTTTCGATAGACATGCTACAAAGATAATGCAAATGTATTTAATGTACAAACATTATATGTAGTTATTTTTAATACATTTATTCCTTTTTCTTTCTGATGATTAATTAACTTACTGATATTACTGATAAGGAATAATCTGGGGCGCAGAAACGTCAAAATCACGGAACCGTAAGGTGGGAATCCCTTCGAAGGCCTGTCGGAAGGGTATAGAGTTGTTTGGAATATTAGGGTAATACGCCAAACGAATCTGAAAACTATTAAAGGTCAGGTTTTCGTTGCGGAGTCGGAAACCGATTCCGTACCCCTGATAGAGTGGGCCGCGCAATAAGGCCCGGTCGGGAAAGCTCACCAGGCCCAGATTAGCGAACGTAATGAAAGCGACCCGGAAACCAATCAGGTTCAGCCGCGAAAACAGGATGTTCTCATAATTGATAAACCAGCGTTTGGTGCCCCGCAGGGCGTCGGTGTTAATACCAATGCCATCGGTATTGATACCTGCACCACTCCCACCCAGCGAGACGTATTCGTTGCTGAAACGATTGATACCGGTTGTAAACCGCGTATTGAAGAAGTGCCGCATATTCCCCCATCTGCTTTTCATCAATGGGCTGAAGTAATTGGATTCAAACGAAAAAACGCCCTGCTCAATCTTTCCCTGACGGCTATATCCGCCCAGGCTGACCAGCCCGTAGAGATAGCCCATCCGACGAACGTATTTACCCTGAGAGAAATTGATGCCCGTATACAAGCGTTGTCCGAGCTCCGCATTGTCGTACCCCATAATACCAACGACCGATTGCCCGACCGGTACGTCCTCGGTACGTCCGAAACCGTAGATCAGTACGTCGCGAACGTATTTACGCCGGGAATATCCGATACTAAACAGCGTTGTCCGGCTATCCTGATAAATTTGATTGGTATCGGCCGTTACGTCGGGACGCTTGAGATACTCATAATTCGTATTCCGTAAGGCAATCGTGAGTCGGGAACGGCCCTGCTCATCAGAGTTGCTCTGCCGAAAAAATAACCGGAAGGACCGACCAATCCAGACATCGGAATAATTGTAGGTGAGCGGGACAAAGATGACGCTGTCATTTCGATCGACGACCCGGTTATTAATCTGGGTGTGGTTTACCTCAATAGAACCGGCGTATTTCATGTCCGGCGTCAGAAAAGGTCGGTACAGCTTAAAAGACACCTGTTTCAGATCCCGCAGGTACAATAGGTTAGCCTCGGCCGTCATGAACGTCTTCCCGATAAACGGAACACGGTATCGTGCCTGGTATTCAACTTTCTGGCGCGGATCTCTACTATTGAAGGCTACCTGCGCAAAAAGCTGGTGGCCTAACCCCCGAAAATTAAGCTGATCGAATCCAACACTAAAGTTAGTAAAGCCGCCAAAGCCGCCGTTCGGAAGCAGCGACCACACATCCTGCGTAATAACATACACATCCACAAACTGCCTGCTGCCGGGATGGGGTACGACCAGAATCCGGGCATCATGAAAAATCGACGTACTCCGTAACAGACGCTCGTTATCGCGCAAAACCGTGGGATTCACGACGTCGCCCTGCTGAAAAAGCAGATAGGACCGTAGAATCACGTGTTCGCGTGTATTCGTATGCAGCCTGTTGGCAGATCGTTCGATCCAGTTGGCCGGATTGCGTAACGTATCATACACCGTCTGACCAAATACCGAGAGTCGACGGATATAGATATTGCCAATGATACGTCCCTCAAAGGCATTGAACGGATTTACCTCAAGCTGACTAACCTCACCGGTCTTTATACGGCTGTTGTATACATCCTGAAAAATGACATCATACAACTGACGTGTCAGCCGATGTTTGTACATGTTCGCTTTCAATTTGGAATAAAAAACGCTGTCGCGCTGCGTCAGCACACTATCGGCTACGGCTTTCGACAAAGGGGTTGCCAGCGAATCCGTGGCCCCGCGCTCGACGGCGCCAGGCGGCCGGATTCGAATAAGGTATGGGTCCAGTATATGGAGAGTATCCGGCGATTTATTGATTTCTTTGGGCTTGATAGGCTCCTGCTGCGCAACGACAGTACCGCTCCATCCGATACAAAGTAGCAGGCACACCAGCCAATGGCGTAATTCTACTAAAAATGCGTTCGGACGAAGTCGATTCATGGGTTACTAACAACGTTCATTAGAAGCTATTCAATACAAAAGGTTTAATGAATAACTTTCAGCATCAACGAGTTAAGCTATTAATTGTTTCTGAAGCCAGAAATCGCGCTGCCGTTCTGAGCCAAACTGGAAATAGTGATACCCGAATCGGGTAAATCCCATTTTTTCGTAAAAGGCAAGAGCACGCTGATTACGATCCCAGACACCCAGCCACACAGCGCCGTATCCCTGCTTACGCGCCCAGTCGAGGCAGTACTCCATTAGCTGACGGCCCTGTCCCTGACCGATATACGCCTGCAAAATATAGATTCGCTGAATCTCGATGGCGTTACTGGCCCGACGGTACGGTTCAGGCATTCGGCGAGGGGGTGTCGCCCGGCGCAGCTTGGCATATCCTATGGGTGTACCATTTGGCAATGACGCCAGAAAGAACGTCGATCGGGAATCGGCTAGTTCGGTTTCCAGCAAAGGAAGCGTAATGGCCGACTGAACGTACTCCTCCACCAGTTCGGCGGGGTTATAAGGTGGCCCGAAAGCCTCACGCATGGTAGTGGCAGCCAGTTCCGTCAGCTGTTCTGCGTCGGAAACTGTGGCAAGTCGAATGATCAAAGGACTAAAAATTAGTGAATGAGTGATGACCCGAAGATGACGAATTACGAATATACCACGAAATTTGCGCCCATTAGTTTTCTATTCATCATTCTCCTCTTCGTTTCGTGCTTTCATTACGTTACCCTCTTGTGCTGGCATCCGGCTCGCCCCGCCGAAAACAACTAATGACCGACGCTGGCTTTTCATTCGCCATCGAAACCCGGCCAACCGATGAGTTCTTTCCCGACGATATGCCGGTCAATGATGTGGCTGAATACCTGGCTCGCCATAAAGCAGAGCAATTTCGGGCCGATTTGGGAAATCGAATTGTTCTCTGCGCTGATACAGTCGTTATCCTGGACAATCAGATTTTGAACAAACCGCTGGACGAAGCCGATGCGCGACGGATGCTACAGATGTTGTCTGGACGTACACACCGCGTTCGAACGGGGGTATGCATACTGGCACCGGAGACTATGATTTCCTTTACGGATGAAACAACTGTTCAGTTTGCCAGCCTGACCGACGACGAGATTACGTACTACATCCGCGAATGCAAACCTTTTGACAAAGCCGGCTCCTATGGGGCTCAGGATTTCATTGGGCTAGTTGGCATCGAACGGCTCGATGGCTCGTTTTACACCGTAATGGGTCTGCCAACGCATTTAGTTTATCAGGCGTTGAAGCCCTTTTCAATGCCTGACAGAGCGAACGAGTGAATGAGCGAAAGAATATTTCAGACAGTCGCGTTGCACTCTTTCATTCATTCGCTCATTAAGTTATGAAATCATCCCCTATCGGCCATACTGGTGTTCACTATGAGATCTTTGTTCGTTCGTTTGCCGATTCCAATGGGGATGGCATTGGCGATCTGAACGGGGTCACAAACAACCTCGATTACCTGAAAAATCTGGGCGTGTCGGCTATCTGGCTCATGCCCATTAGTCCATCGCCCAGTTACCACAAATATGACGTAACAGATTATTATGGCATTGACCCGGAATACGGTACGCTGGACGATTTTCGGCGGCTTGTTCACGAAGCGCACCAGCGGGGCATCGCGGTGATCATCGACCTGGTTTTGCATCATACCAGCATCCAGCATCCGTGGTTCCGTGAGGCCGCTAAAGGCCCGGACAATCCGTACTGGAACTACTATAAATGGCTTCATCCCGACGAAATTCGTGCCCGGAAGCTGGCTACCCGCGACATTACGGCCGATTCGGGCGAGCGAAATCCCTGGCATTCACCCCGTGGCGCTACGTATCCGGAGAAGTATTACGGTATGTTCTGGAGTGGTATGCCCGACCTCAATTTTGACCACCCGCCTGTGCGGGAAGACGTGTTCAATATTGCCCGGTACTGGCTCAATGACATTGGAGTCGATGGCTTTCGGCTGGATGCCGCCCGCCATCTTTACCGCGAATCTGAGGAACCGAAAAACCACGAATTCTGGCAGCAGTTCGGGCAAGTGGTCGAAGCCGCGAAGCCGGGAGCATATACGGTTGGGGAGGTCTGGACGCGCCCGGAGCGTATTGCTCCCTACTTCCGGGGCCTGAAGGCAAATTTCAACTTCGACCTGCGGCTCATGATCGAGGAAATTGTTCGACAGGAAGACGACACGGAGGATCTGATTGAGTTTCTGGCCTATGTGCACGCTACGTTCAGTGTTGTTAATCAAGAGTTTATTGATGCGCTGATCCTATCCAACCACGATCAGAACCGCATCGGCAGTTTACTGAAAGGCAATACTGACCAGTTGAAAGTAGCCGCGAATCTGCTGCTTACGTTACCGGGATTGCCGTATGTGTATTACGGCGAAGAAATTGGTATGCTTGGGATGAAACCCGACGAAAATCTGCGCGAACCGTTCCTGTGGGATATCCGCTCCCGCGACACACAACGTACCCGCTGGCGACGCGGTAAATACACCACCAGTCAGACTGTCCGCCCATTGGCGGAGCAACAAGCCGACCCGAATTCACTGTTTACGCATTACAAGACCTTGATTCAATACCGGAACAGCCATCCCGTTCTGAACGACAACCTGAGTCGTCTGAAACAAACGGGTATTCGGCAACAGGGGACATTATCCTTTGTACGATATTCACCAACCGGGCAGCGGGTACTGGTGATTCATAACCTGACGGGTAAGCCTATCGACGTTGTGTTATCGCCCGACGAATACTGGTGTCATCAGCTTTTGTTCGAGACAGTACCGGGGAGTTCCTTCAAAGCCGACCACGTACTGGTACCGGCTTATTCGTGCGTAGTGGTTGAATGATGTGGCCTGTTCGATGTTAAACCAGCAACTGTTGATGAAAAATTACGTTCTTTTTTTGCTACTCTTACTAACCACCCTGACGTTTGGCCAAACCCCATCCGCCAAACGCATTAGCCAGCACATTCGTTATCTCGCTTCAGATAAGATGCAGGGCCGGGGAACCGGGAGCCCCGAAAATGCCAAAGCCGCTCATTACGTTGAAAAACAGTTCAAAAAGTACGGTCTGACACCGCTGGGAACAGATAGATTTTATCAGCCGTTTACGGCGAAAGTCCGACGTATTGTTGTACCAGACAGCCTGCGTAAAGCGGCTAATGTCATTGGCTTTCTGAACAACGATGCCGCTTATACGATTGTAATCGGCGCTCATTACGATCATCTGGGTCTGGGCCGCCAGGGCAGTTCGCTGGATTCACTGCCACAGGGAAAAATTCACAACGGAGCCGACGATAATGCATCGGGCGTGGCCGGATTGCTGGAAATGGCTCGGTATTTTAGCCAAAACAACGTAAAGGAACCGTATAATTTCCTGTTCATGGCCTTTGGTGCTGAGGAGTTGGGCTTGCAGGGTTCCCGTTATTTTCTGAACAATCCGACACTTCCTCTCGAAAGAATGAACTTCATGGTTTGCATGGACATGATTGGTCGTTACAATCCTGAACGGGGTGTGGGCATTGGTGGCTACGGTACCAGTGATGCCTGGCCAACAGTTTTTAAGGAGGTTACAAGCTCGATTAAGTTTTTTACGGATCGGGCCGGCAACGGCGGCTCCGACAATGCGGCTTTTTATGCCAAACAGATTCCCGTTCTGTTCTTCCACACGGGGGGCCATCCCGACTATCACAAACCCGGCGATGATCCCGATAAAATCGATGCTCAATCAGAAGAAGCCATCCTCCAACTGGAGATCAGATTACTCGAAAACGCCATGCGGTTAGCTAAAATGACGTTTACGTCGGTCAAGTAACGCTGTCACTACGTTCATCACAGTTATGAAAAAATTCACTTGCTATCTCCTCGCTCTTGTCGCTGTAAGTACGTTTGTTAACGCACAGACTCAAACACCCAAACGGCCTAATATCGTTTTTATCCTTGCCGATGATCTGGGGTATGGCGATGTGGGGATAAACGGGCAAAAGCTGATCAGGACGCCTAATATCGACCGGCTGGCGAAGGAAGGTATGCATTTTACACAGTTTTACGCCGGTACGTCGGTTTGTGCCCCCTCGCGGTCGTCGCTGATGACCGGGCAACACACGGGCCATACGTACGTACGAGGCAACAAAAGCGTAGAACCCGAAGGCCAGGAACCCATTGCCGATTCGGTCACAACGGTTGCCGAGCTGTTGCAGCGGGCGGGCTACGTAACGGGCGCCTTTGGCAAATGGGGTTTGGGTCCGGTGGGTTCGGAAGGGGATCCAAACAGGCAGGGCTTCGACCGCTTTTACGGCTACAATTGCCAGTCATTGGCGCATCGCTACTATCCCGATCACCTCTGGAACAACAATCAGAAGGTTCTATTATCAGGCAATGAAAATCTGCGTCAGGCTAAGGAGTACGCGCCCGATATCATTCAGAAACAAGCGCTTAGCTTTCTGGATGCCCGCGATGGAAAACAGCCCTTTTTCCTGTTTCTGCCTTACATTCTGCCTCACGCGGAATTGCTGGTACCTGACGATAGTTTGTTTGCGCATTACAAAGGAAAGTTTGAGGAAAAACCGTTCAAAGGTGCCGATTACGGCCCTGATGCCAAAACCGGCGGTTACACTTCACAAGCCTACCCGCATGCTACGTTCGCGGCTATGGTCGGGCGGCTCGACTGGTACGTTGGGCAGGTCATGGCGAAACTAAAAGAAAAAGGCCTCGATCAGAACACCCTGGTCATTTTTACGAGCGATAATGGCCCACATATTGAAGGGGGAGCCGATCCCACCTTTTTTAACAGCAGTGGTGGACTTCGGGGCGTCAAGCGCGATTTATATGAAGGGGGCATTCGAGAACCGTTTTTTGCCCGCTGGCCGGGTGTCCTCAAACCGGGCTCAAAAAGCGACTACGTCGGCGCTTTCTGGGATCTGCTGCCCACCTTTACCGAATTAGCGGGTGCCCAAACCCCGGCTTATATTGATGGCATTTCGTTTGTGTCTTCGCTTACGGGAAAAGGCACGCAGAAAAAGCACGATTATCTGTATTGGGAATTTCACGAAAACGGCGGACGACAGGCAGTGCGGCAGGGCAACTGGAAAGCCGTTCGTTTGCAGGCGGCAACCAACCCCAACGGATCTGTTGAACTGTATGATCTGTCGAAGGATCTGGCCGAAGCGCATAATATTGCCGCCCAGTATCCAGATAAAGCCAAAGAGCTCAGCCAGTTGATGACTCAATCTCACGTAGCCTCCCCTTTATTTCCATTTGGCAAGGAGTCAGCGGCTAATCGGTAGTGGTCCCCGCCTAGGCGCACTTCTTCGTTACCATAAGTCTATTCTCTCCTTAAATTTTACAAAAAACATCCTGTAGGTTTTTAGCAAAACGTATCTTTATGTATTTTTGACACAATGGCCCATTTTCAAATAGGCTCTTACCAGCTATTGCCCTTACCCACTGACTTACAGTTGTCAACCATGAAGAACACTACTCGTTTTTTAATCTGTGCAACGCTCCTTGTTTTACCACTTCTGGGGTTCAGCGCTAAAGTCGACACGCTGGACGTACCGAGTGCTGCTATGAACCGAAGTATGCGGGCAGCAGTCGTACTTCCGGAATCGTATGCGAAGAGCAAGACAACCTACCCTGTTCTGTACCTGCTTCACGGCGGAGGTGGTCAATTTAGCGACTGGCTCAAACAAACACCGGATAAGATGCTGATTCATAAACTGGCGGATCAGTATAATCTGATTGTGGTGATGCCCGAAGGTGATCGGCTCAGTGGTTATCTGGATAGTCCGACGCAAAAAGACAATCTGTTCGAAACGTACCTGACCAAAGAGGTAATTGGCAAAATCGACAATACGTACCGTACCATTCGCGATAAGAAAGGCCGGGTCATAACGGGTTTGAGCATGGGCGGTCATGGTGCCTTATATCTTGCCACCCGGCATCCTGAGCTTTACTGTGCAGCTGGCAGCATGAGCGGAGCTGTCGATCTGAACTACAAGACCTGGCGCCTTGATCCCGGTTTTGAACAACGTATTGAGCCGCAGTTCAGTCGTATTCTCGGACCAATGGGGTCAACTCCCGACAATTATGCCGCAAACTCAGTGGTGTACATGACCGACAAGATCAAAGCCAACGGCCAAAAAATCATCATTGACTGCGGTGTCGACGATTTCCTGATCGAGCCAAACCGCGAACTACACCGCCGACTGGTCTATAGCAAAGTTGAGCACGATTATACCGAACATCCGGGTGGACATACCTGGGATTACTGGCAGAATTCGCTGCCCTACCACGTCCTGTTTTTCCAGAAAGTCCTGAAAGCCAACGGCACAATCGCTCAATGATACGGTTGGTCATGACCGTCATTGGTCATTAAGTCATTAGTTGCTATTCGTGCTCGTCTGCGATTGTATTGCGGATGAGCATGCTGGAAACACATAAAACTCTGCTACGATGATCAAAACGCTTCTTTTTGGCCTTAGCTTCTTTGTTACGTTGGCCTCGATGGCGGCCAAAGTCGATTCGCTGAATGTGCCAAGTACCGTTATGCAAAGGACCATGCGGGCGGTGATTGTATTGCCTGAGTCCTACGCAAAAAGCAAAGCTAATTATCCGGTGTTGTACCTCCTTCACGGCGGATACGGCCATTTCAATGATTGGATCACCAAATCGCCTGATAAGAATCTGATTCAGCGGTTGGCCGATCAGTACAATCTCATCATTGCCATGCCGGAAGGGGAAGTATTCAGTTACTACCTCGATAGTCCGGTCCGAAAAGACAGCCAGTTTGAAACGTATCTGACCAAAGAAGTCATTTCTAAACTGGACAATACCTACCGGACCATACGCGACCGTAAAGGACGGGTCATTACAGGTCTGTCGATGGGAGGCTACGGGTCGCTTTTGCTGGCCGCCCGTCACCCCGACCTCTACTGTGCAGCCGGTAGCATGAGTGGCGCGCTTAACCCCGACATGCAAAGCTGGAAACTGCCACCCGATATGGCTAAAGGCATTAAACAGGAGTTTGAGAAAATACTGGGACCTATCGAGCAGGTGCCGGATACCTACGCGACGTTCTCAGTGATTAATCTGGCTGATAGGTTGAAAGCCAATGGTCAGAAACTGATTTTTGACTGTGGCGTCGATGACTTCCTGATCGAACCGAACCGGGAATTACACCGTCGGTTCGTCTTCAACCAAACCCCTCACGATTACAGCGAACGCCCTGGCGGACACAGTTGGGAGTACTGGCAAAATTCATTACCAAACCATGCCCTGTTTTTCCACAACGTCCTGAAAGAAAATGGCTCGATTACTCAATAAGCCGTCATTAATGAAACAGACTAAACTTTTCGTGTTTGCGATTAGCTGGCTTTTAGCCATACAATCATTAGCCGCCAAGGTCGATACACTGGATATTTCAAGCGCCAGTATGAATCGGACCTTACGGGCGGCAGTTGTACTGCCGGAACGATACGTCAACGCTAAAAAGCGGGACGCTACCCCCTTTCCGGTCCTCTACCTGCTTCATGGTGGCACCGGAAGTTTCCGCGACTGGTTAACCAAACTGGCTGATAAGACCTTACTCCATCGGCTGGCGGATCAGTACAACCTGATTATCGTTACGCCCGATGGCGATCCAACAAGCTATTATTTCGATAGTCCGCTCGTAAAAACCAGCCAGTTCGAAACATTCATTTCAAAAGAACTGATTGACAAGATCGACAATACGTACCGCACCCTTCGCGACCGTAAGGGGCGGATCATAGCGGGTTTGAGTATGGGTGGGCACGGGGCCATGTTCATCTCAAGTCGGCATCCTGATTTGTATGGCGCGGCCGGAAGCATGAGTGGCGTCATGAACATCAATACGGCTACCTGGAAAGTACCTGCTGAATTTGCCAAATCACGCTCGGAGAATTTTTCTAAGCTGCTGGGCCCACCAAAAGAAGGCGATACGCCCTATCCAGGTTACACAATGGTTACTCTGGCCGACCAGTTGAAGAAAAATGGTCTCCCACTAATTTTCGACATCGGTGTTGATGACTTTCTGATCGTAGGCAATCGGGAGCTACACCAGCAGCTTATGGAAAACAAAACCCCACACGACTATACCGAACGACCCGGCGCCCATACCTGGGAATACTGGGAAAATTCGCTACCGTATCAGGTCTTGTTTTTCAGCAAAGTTCTGAAAGCGAATCAAGTAGCAATCCCTTAAGCGTTCGTCCGTGATGCAATTGCGGACGAGCAATCGAAAAACAGTCGACAAGCAAATGACCACAACCCTAAATCGTTAATGAAAACAGTTCTTTCTCTTTTCTTGCTGAGTCTGCTTGGAGCAGCCGCTTTTACCTCAACGAAGGATTTCGACACGGTAAAGGTTGAGGGCGGACTGATTTCCGGTACGCTCAATCAGGACGGCGACGTACATATTTTCCGGGGAATTCCGTTTGCCGCTCCGCCCGTTGGTGACTTACGCTGGAAGGCACCCCAGCCCGTTACGTCCTGGACAGGCGTTCGGAAGTGTGATGCATTCGGACCAAGTCCGGTACAGGGAACGCCGAATCCATTCGGTCCGTGGAGCGCCGAGTTTCTGATTCCGAAAGCGCCCATTAGTGAAGATTGCCTGTATCTGAACGTCTGGTCGGGTGCGAAATCGGCCAGTGAAAAGCGACCTGTGCTGGTCTGGATTTACGGAGGTGGGTTTTCGAGCGGAGGAACTGCCTGCCCGATTTACGATGGTGAGGCTACCGCCAAAAAAGGCATTGTTTTTGTCAGCATAAACTATCGGGTCGGGCCGTTTGGCTTCTTTGCTCATCCCGAACTCACTAAAGAATCGGGCGCATCCACGCTGGGCGAATCCACGCCGAGCCATAAGGCATCGGGCAATTACGGGCTGATGGACCAGGTAGCCGGTTTGCAGTGGGTGAAGAAAAACATTGCCCAATTCGGGGGCGATCCGGCCAACGTAACCATCGCGGGCCAGTCGGCCGGGTCAATGAGTGTGAATTGCATGGTAGCGACCCCATTAGCCAAAGGGCTGTTCAAAAAAGCCATTGCTGAAAGTGGCGCCAGCTTTGCCAATTCACAACCAACACTTCAGCAAGGCGAAGAAGCCGGACTGAAAATGGCGCAGGCACTTGGGGCCTCGTCGCTGGCCGAACTCCGCGCTAAACCCGCTGACGAAATCCTGAAAAAAGCACAGGGACGCGGACCGATTATTGACGGATACGTACTGCCGGAGTCTATTCCAGCCATTTTTGCGGCTGGCAAAGAAAACGACGTAACGCTGCTGACGGGCTGGAACGAAGATGAGGGCATGTCTTTCGGTCCAAAGAAAAGCGCCGAAGAGTATCGTAAACAGATTCAGCAGCAATACGGCGCAAATGCTGACCAATTTCTGAAATACTACCCGGCCAGCACGGATGCCGAAGCGGCCGCGTCGCAGGTGAAGATTTCCAGAGACATGATCTTTGGTGCGCAGAATTACACATGGGCTAACATTGCGAGCCGTAAAGGGAAGCCTGTGTACGTTTATCGATTTACCCGAAAAGTTCCGGCGATGGGCGAGTACGCCCACTACGGCGCTTTTCACACGGGTGAGGTCGCCTACGCCTACGACAATCTCAAATTCATCGACCACAAGCTACGTCCCCTGGAGCCGACCGATACAGAACTGGCCCGGACGATGTCAGCTTATTTTGCCAATTTCATCAAAACTGGCAATCCAAACGGCAAAGGACTTTCTCAATGGCCCGCCTATTCGGTAAAAGACAAGCAAATTATGGTTTTGGGCGATAAAACCGCTGCGCAGCCACTACCCGACGGCCCCGCGCTGGATTTGATGTTCTTATCCATGAGCAAACGCTAAAACTGGTCATTGGTCATTCGCTTCGCTGTCATTAGGTAGTCATTAATTGTCATTATCTCAAACAAGGATTGGCTATTAATAACAGTGAAGCGAATGACCAATGACAATCAATGACTACTACTTAAAACAACCTATAATTACAAACCCAATGAAAACCAAAGCGCTACTGTTTTCTTTAACCGCTCTTACCTTACCTCTTTTCACCATAGCGCAAACGCCCAAAGCAGCGTCGGCGCCAATTATGGCGGGGAAAGATATTGCCGTTGTACCGACCGAATCGGGTAAAGTTCGCGGCTATGTTCACAACGGTACGTTCACCTTCAAGGGCATTCCCTATGCAAAGGCCGAACGGTTCATGGAGCCATCAAAACCCAACTCATGGACGGGTGTACGTTCTTCGATGACCTATGGCCCCGTTTGCCCGATGGACCCAACCACGACAACGAACGACGAAATTGAATTTCCGTTTCATCACGACTGGGGCTACACCAACGAAAACTGCCTGAGCCTGAACGTCTGGACACCCCAACTGACCGAAGCGAAGAAACGGCCGGTCATGGTATGGTTTCACGGCGGGGGCTTTACGGCGGGTTCATCCGTCGAGTTGCCTTCCTACGATGGTGAGAATCTGGCTAAAAAAGGTGATGTGGTGGTTGTCTCGGTCAACCACCGGCTGAACATACTGGGCTTTCTGGATTTGTCAGCGTACGGTGAAAAGTACAAAAACTCGCCTAATGCCGGGCTGATGGATTTGGTCTCGTCGCTGGAATGGGTGAAGCAAAACATCGCTCAGTTTGGTGGCGACCCCAATAACGTAACGATTTTTGGTCAGTCGGGCGGGGGCGGAAAAGTTACGAGCCTGATGAATGCCCCATCGGCCAAAGGCTTGTTCCACAAAGCTATCGTGCAAAGCGGCAGCTACCTGACCAGTTTTACGGAAGCCGACGTAGCCAAGAAAGTTAGTGCCGCTCTGCTGGAAGAATTGCATTTCCAGCCCAATCAGATCGATTCGCTGCAAAAAATCTCGTACGAGCGCCTGAACGCAGCCGGAAAGAAAGCACTACGTAAAGTGAACGAAAGCCTGCGAGGCCAGGGACAGCCCGGCTTTGGAATCGGTTGGGGACCCATTCATGATGGCACTTTCCTGCCTTACCAAATTTCGGACCCGGCAGCGATGGCACTCGCCAAAAACATTCCGCTACTGGTGGGGTCAACCAAAACCGAATTTGGCCCATTCAACCCAGCCAACCGCGTAACTGATATGGAAGCGGCTAAAGTAGCGATGCAGAAACGAATTGGCGACAAAACCGATGCCTACATGGCCGCCGTAAAGAAAGCCTACCCCGAAACAACCAGCCCAGCCGATTACATCAACATCGATATTAATTTCCGGGCGGGAGTTATCCGGCAGGCCAATCAGAAAGCCGTTGCGGGCGCTGCGCCCGTTTACATGTACCTGTTCACCTGGAATTCGCCGGTAAACGATGGGCTGTACAAGTCAATGCACTGCATGGAAATCCCGTTTGCTTTCAATAACATCGCCCGGTGTGAAGAAATGACGGGGGGCGGTAAAGATGCCTATGCGCTGGCCGATAAAATCAGTAATGCCTGGATTGCGTTTGCCCGCACCGGCAATCCAAACAATAAAAGCTTGCCCAACTGGCCGCAGTACACCGCCGAAAACGGCGCTACGATGCTGTTCGATAACACCTGCCAGGTGAAAAACCACCCCGACAAAGAACTGCTTGAAATTGCCAGCGGAAAGTCGATGTAAGGAGGGGTTGAAGAGGGACAGGAACCTACTGTTAAAGGCCTTTTCATACTTGAAATTGCTTACGAGATTACAACTGTGTAGCGGTGCTATTTTTGTATCAGTAAGATGCGTTCCAATATAAAGAACTCCGAAGAAGTGACAGTATATATCACTTCTTCGGAGTTCTTTGTCAATAGGTTCGATACTAAGCTATAATCAGTTTATGTGATAGAGGCCGTCCCGACTACGACATTATCAAAAGAACAATCAATTTGTAACCGCTCCAAATTTTACAACTTCCTATAGAATACTTCGCTAAGGAACTATTAAGCTCTCATACAACTAGCCTAACAGGCAGCAATTTGTCCCTTTCCAAGCAGGTGTCGTAAGTGATTCTATACGAATGAACTCACTTTAGAAACCGATTTTTTTACCCTTGCTATACTATTCTGAAGATGCCCTTTTTTGAGAGGCTGCTTGTTGGAAATCGATGTTTCACATCTGTCGGAAGGTGCTTGCTCAGAAACTGGCAAAGCTGACTTATAATCGCACTGATAGCAAAGGCTTGACGACTGAATAACCAAAGCAATTGGAATTAGAGAAGCAGGTCTGACAAAATTTCTTAGAAGTAAAATCAGGCCGAACAGAATAGCCGGTATGCTCAACAGTTGACCCATATTCAAACGCATAGTGTCTTCAAAGGCTACCTGATTTTCCTTAAAAAACTCCCAGACAAACCGGAAGCCAAATACCCAAATCAAAGAAAAACCCAACATGGTCCCCGATACCACCCGGCCACGGTAGTTTTTCCAGTACCAGAACAGTCCAATGAACAAAATCAGGTACGATAACGATTCGTAGAGTTGAGTAGGATGGCGAGGTACCTGGCTAAACTCGTGATCTCTAATGAAGACGAAGGCCCAGGGTACAGTGGTCGGTTTACCAAAAATTTCGGAGTTCATTAAATTCCCGAATCGAATAAAGGCCCCTGCTAAAGCCCCCACAATGCAGATTCGATCACTAACCCACAAAAACGTTTGACCGCTGGTTTGACTTGACTGGCGACGTGAGTAGAGCCAAAGGCCAATAACGATGCCTATTATGCCACCATGACTCGCCAATCCTTCGAAGGGAGGGGTTATAATCCGTAACGGATTTTGCAGAAACATGGTAGGCTCGTAAAAAAGAAAATGACCCAACCTTGCCCCTACGATGGTTGACAAGACCATCGTTATCAGCAGTGGATCAATATGCGATAGCGGTTTTTTCTCTGTTTTGAAGATGTACGTCATTAGTTGAACGCCGATCAGAAATCCGGCGGCAAAGAGTAAGCCATACCATCTTACAGGCCAGGAGCCAATGTGAAAGATTTCTGGGTCAACATCCCAGGTAATGTATTGAAGCATAGTTTTCTGCGGTACAGTCTTCTTTATATTAAGAAACAGCAAGATAGGTAATTGATTTTGTAACAATCGGCAAATGCGACCTAACAAGTAAGGCACGGCCTGAATACTACCAGATCAACGTCTTTTCTCAACAGAACAATAAAAAACATCCTTACCAGAAGCAAATCGCCCAGCCTCGCAGCACGTAGCGACCAAATCCAATCAATTGCTTGTCAAATCCCTATGCGACCTGTCAGAAGGGGAGGTAAACGTATTTCTTCTACAAACATTAGGTCGCTACGGGACGGAGATGTGGAGTTAAGAAGTCGGCTATGCGTGTCACAAAACATCTAATAAGTCCATTTACAACGTATTGAACAACGCAATATCAATAGGAAAGCAGGTTTTGTAGAGGCTGATGACTAACTTACTAAAAGTTTTAAACGTCGGGGAGTTAAAAACGACTCAAAAGCCACTTTGTCAGTTGGCCGTTGGGAATACACAAACAACCTGACTTTGACTTACTCAATTTGCCTGACGTGCCAATTCATACATGAAAAAAATAACCCGCTTTCCGCTCCAACAATCTCTGCTTCCACTGGCAGCCGTTGGCCTGACTACCTGGGTAGGGCTTACCGGATTTATGGATGATCCCATTGGGTCACGTATCAAAAAGCTGGCGCCCCAAAAAGCCGTTGAAATGGCAAAGGCCGTTGAAGCACTGGTAAAACCCCAGCTGGCTGATGGGCTTACGCTGAATTTGTGGGGTGTCGATTCGTTGGTGTCCGACCCGATAGCCATCGACATCGACGATCAGGGGCGGCTGTATTATACCCGGACCAACCGTCAGAAAAATTCAGAGTTCGATATTCGCGGACACCAAGATTGGGAAATCGAATCGAACCGGCTCCAGACCGTTGAAGATAAACGGGCTTTTCTGCACCAGGTTCTATCCCCCGCCAACAGCAAAAAAAACGAGTGGCTTAAAGACGTCAATGGCGACGGTTCGCACGACTGGCGCGACATGACGGTAGAACGCGAACAGGTTTTCCGGCTGGAAGATACCAATGGTGATGGCGTAGCCGATCTGTCAAAAATGGTCGTAAACGATTTCCACGACGAAGTTACCGACGTTATGGGTGGCGTTTTGTCGGACGGAAACGATTTGTACGTTACGGTAGCCCCGGACCTCTGGCGGTTGCGCGACAAAAATGGCGACGGTATCCCTGATGAAAAGAAATCGCTCTCACACGGTTATGGTGTTCATGTCGGTTTTAGTGGCCACGGCCTATCGGGTGTTGAAATGGGTCCCGATGGCCGTATTTACTGGCAAATCGGCGACATTGGTTTTAATGGTGTTGGGCCCGATGGTAAAAAGTGGGAACACCCTAATAGCGGTGTCGTGGTCAGGTCGAATCCCGACGGCAGTGACTTTGAAGTGTTTGCCTATGGCGTTCGGAATACGCACGAGTTTGTTTTTGACGAATACGGAAACCTGATTAGCGAAGACAACGACGGCGACCATCCCGGCGAAAAAGAACGGCTGGTGTACATCGTAAACGGGTCTGATACGGGCTGGCGCAGCAACTGGCAGTACGGCAAATACCGCGACCCGCTGAACAATACCTATAAGGTCTGGATGGATGAGCAGATGTATAAACCGCGCTTCGACGGACAGGCTGCTTATATTCTGCCACCACTCGCCAATTTTGTCAGCGGCCCTACAGGCATGCTTTACAATCCGGGCACGGCGCTGAGTCCGAAGTATAAGAATACGTTTTTCATTGCCGAATTTGTCGGAAGCCCGGCAGCATCGGGTATCCATGCTTTTACGCTGAAGCCTAAAGGTGCGTCGTTTGTGCTGGATAAGTCAAAAAAAATCCTGGGCAACGTGCTCGCAACGGGCATCGATTTCGGACCGGATGGAGCCATGTACGTAGCGGACTGGATCAACGGCTGGGATACCAAAGATTACGGTCGCGTCTGGAAGCTTGATGATAAAGATGGCGCCAACTGGGCAGAGCGGGCTCTGACGAAAAAATTACTCGCGCAGAATTTCAGTAAAACACCCGTTAGTGAACTGAGCAGCTATCTGAAAAATGCGGATATGCGCGTTCGGCAGAAAGCACAGTTTGAGCTGGTGAAGCGGGGTGAAGCAGGCGCTACGGTTTTCGGACAAATGGTCCAGCAAACCGAGCATCAGCTGGCCCGCATTCACAGCATCTGGGGATTAAGTCAGTTAGCCCGTAAGGACGCTAAATACGCCCAGCGCCTTATGCCACTCCTCAAAGACAGCGACGCTGAAATCCGGGCGCAGGCGGCTCGCTGGCTGGGCGACATGCGTTACGTTGCGGCTGGTCCGGCGCTGGTTCCGATGCTGAACGATGAGAACAGCCGTACACGCTTTTTTGCCGCCGAAGCGCTGGGACGTATTGCGTACGCACCGGCCATCCAGCCGTTGATTACACTCCTGGAGAACAACAAAGACGAAGATACCTATATCCGTCATGCGGGCAGTCTGGCAATGGCACGTATAGGCAAAGCCGAACCAATCATTGCGTTATCGAGTCATTCGTCGCGGGCGGTACGTATTGCGGCAGTGGTAGCCCTTCGGCGTATGCGCAATCCTGGCATTGCTAACTTCCTGAACGATAGTGACGAATTTATCGTAACCGAAGCCGCCCGTGGCATCAACGACGACCTGTCGATTCCGCAGGCGCTACCGGCATTGGGTAAAGTGCTCGCTACGACCAAGTTTACCAATGAACCGCTCATTCGCCGGGCTATCAACGCCAACCTGCGGGTAGGAACGGCTGACGCCATGCAAAACCTGATTCTATACACCAATGGCAATGGAAATCCGGTGGCGCTACGTGCCGAAGCCATGGACGCGCTGAGCACCTGGGCAAAACCATCGCTGCTCGACCGGGTTGATGGTCGGTATAGAGGGCCTATCACCCGCGACCCAGCGGTGCTTAAGACCAAATCAGCCCAGCTATACACGGCGATGGCGACAAATTCTGAACTGCCACTACGTCGGAGTGCCATCCGGGCCATTAGCAAGTTATCGATTACTGCTGCCGGTCCTGTTCTTATCGATCGTCTTAAAAACGACAAGGAAGCCGAAATTCGGGAAGAAGCACTCCGGGCACTAGCTGCTCTCAACGACAAGCAGATTGGCACAGCCATCGAGACAGCCCTTGCCGACAAGGATAAACGGGTACGGGTAGCTGCGCTGGACCTGATCGGCAAAACCAGCATGCCCAAAGATCAAATGATTGCTCAATTGTCGGATGTCCTGAAAACGCATTCAACCGAAGAAAAACAGGCTGCGCTGGTAACGCTGGGGAAACTACCGATTGCCAATACCAAGCCCATTTTCGACCAGTTGCTCGCGGACCTGTCGGCGGGCAAACTGCCTGTCGAACAGAGCCTTGAACTGGAAGAAGCCATCACCGAAACCAAGTCGCCCCAACTCATCGCCCAGTATAAGGCGATCTTAGCCAAACAGTCGCCCGATGCCGTTCTGGCTTCCTATCAGGCTAGTCTGTTCGGTGGCGAACCCGACAAAGGACGTCGCATTTTCTTCCGGCACCAAACCGCTCAATGCATTCGCTGCCACTCGTATGATGATTTAGGCGGTAACGCGGGTCCTCGGCTCAATGGGGTAGCTAGCCGCCTGACGCGCGAACAACTGCTCGAAGCGGTCGTTAATCCAAGCGCTCGGCTGGCTCCCGGTTTCGGGACGGCTACGCTTGAGATGAAAGACGGCAAAACGCTCAGTGGTATCGTGCAGAAAGAAACGGATTCGGAACTGGTGCTGAAAAGTGGCGACGAGCCTGATCTCACCATTCGAAAAGACCAGATTGCCAAGACGACCTACGCTCCATCGAGTATGCCCGATATGAAGTATCTGCTCACTAAACGGGAAATTCGGGACGTAATCAGTTTTCTGGCAACGCTGAAGAATTAACAAATAGCCCACAATTGCTTACGATCGATACAAAGCATAAGCAATTGTGGGCTATTTATTTAACCCGCCGTAATCCTGTACGATGCTCGCTCTTCTTGGTTTTGCCACCATTGGTGTTTTTCTGGCGCTCATTATTACCAGGCGACTGTCGGTCATTACGGCACTGGTGCTGGTACCGTTGGTAATGGGCTTTCTGGCGGGTTTCAGTCCAAAAGAATTGGGGGAAATGATTCTGGCGGGCATCAAGCAGGTAGCGCCTACGGGCATACTGCTCATGTTTGCCGTACTCTATTTCGCTACCATGCTCGACGCGGGCCTGTTCGATCCCATTATTTCTGGCATCATTCGCTACGTTAAAGGCGATCCGCTGAAGGTAATTGTCGGCACGGCTGTACTGACGATGATTGTTCATCTCGACGGCGACGGCACCGCTACGTTTATGATCGTAATGTCGGCATTTCTGCCTATTTACAAGCAGCTGAAAATCAACCGGCTTATCCTACCGGGTATTGTCGCGCTGAGCGTTGGGCCGTTGCATCTGGTGCCGTGGTCGGGCACGTCGGCGCGGGCAATCTCGACGCTCAAAACGGATGCTACGCAACTCTTCAATCCTAATATTCCGGCTATTATTGCAGGCATTGTCTGGGTGCTCTTCGTGGCCTACTGGTTTGGACAAAAAGAACGGAAACGATTGGGTATTGCTGATTTACAGTACGTTCATCACGAAAATCTGACCGAGCAACAACAGCAGCTGCGCCGTCCGAAACTCTTCTGGCTCAATGCTATATTGACAATTGGCCTGATCGTTACGTTGATGAAAGGCTGGGTGCCTACGCCAGCCTTATTTATTGTAGCAGCAGCATTGGCATTGCTGATTAATTACCCAAAACTGGCCGATCAGCAGAACGTAGTGCGGGGTCATGGCAATAACATATTCATGGTGTCGAGTATGATCTTTGCAGCAGGTGTATTCTCCGGAATTCTGACCGGTTCGAAGATGATCGACGCAATGGCAACGTCGCTGGTTTCGCTCATTCCCGAACAGCACGCGGCCTGGTTGCCCACGCTAACGGCCATTACAAGTATGCCTGCCAGCCTGCTCTTCACGCCCGACGCCTATTATTTTGGGGTCGTACCCATCCTAAGTCAGACCGCTACGCAATTTGGCATCGACCCACTGGAAATTGGCCGAGCAGCTTTGCTGGGGCAAATGACCGTCGGCTTTCCGGTAAGTCCACTGACTGCTTCTACGTTTCTGCTGGTCGGATTAGCCGAAGTTGATTTGGGTGACCACCAGAAGTTCATTCTGAAATGGGCCTTCGGTACTACGCTGGTAATGACCCTGGCGGCTCTGCTAACCGGATCGATTCATTTGTAAATGGTCATTGGGGATTGGTTATTAGCCATTAGTCAGTTGTCATTAGAAACTACTGCCCGTGAAGAATGTCCAATGACTATTGAAAATTAACCAATGACTAACCACCAATGACTAACAATAACCAATCCATCCGAATCGGCTGTGGGGCTGGCTTTTCGGGCGACCGACTTGAACCGGCCGTTATTCTGGCTCAGCAGGGAAACTTGGACTATCTGGTGCTGGAATGTTTGGCCGAACGAACGATTGCGCTGGCTCAAAAACGGAAACGTCAGAACCCATCATCCGGCTATGACCCGCTGCTGGAGCGTCGAATGGAGGGGTTGTTGCCACACCTTCTTAAAAACAACGTACGACTCATTACAAACATGGGGGCAGCCAACCCGCTGGCTGCCGCCCAAAAAATTGCTGAGATTGCCCAACGGCTAAAATTATCCGTAAAAATCGCTGTCGTTACGGGTGATGACGTATTTGGCCAGCTTTCGGGCGCGGAGGTGTCGCTGGAAACCGGCAAGCCCCTCACGTCGTCCGGTACGTTGATTTCGGCCAATGCCTATCTGGGTACCGATGCCATTCTGCCCGCTTTGGCAACAGAGGCAACCGTTATCATTACTGGTCGTGTGGCAGACCCTTCCCTATTTGTAGCCCCGCTGGTTCATGAACTTGGCTGGTCGCTTAACGACGCCAATCAGATCGGTCAGGGCACCGTGATCGGCCACCTGCTGGAGTGTGCCGGACAACTGACAGGTGGCTATTTTGCCGATCCTGGCCGAAAAGACGTACCGGATATGGCGCGTTTAGGGCATCCATTTGCTGACGTATCGATCAATGGTGCAGCTATTTTTAGTAAGGTAACAGGAACGGGAGGGCTGTTGAGCGTCGCTACGGCCAAAGAACAGCTTTTGTATGAAGTCATGGACCCCAGCCGCTATTTCACGCCCGATGTAATTGCCGATTTTACTCAGGTTCAGTTAGAGCAAATCGGTCCGGATCAGGTTAAAGCGTCGGGTGGATGTGGACACCCCCGACCTGATACGTTGAAGGTCAGTGTCGGCTACGATGCAGGCTATACCGGCGAAGGTGAAATTTCCTACGCTGGTTCAAATGCCCTTGGTCGTGCCAAACTGGCGGGGGCCATTGTTCAGGAGCGATTACAGGGTCAGTTCGCTGACCTTCGTGTCGATTACATTGGCAGTACGTCGGTTCATCGGACCTCTTTTGGTACGTATCCGGAGCCCTACGAAATTCGCTTACGCGTAGCAGGTCGGGCCACCACGCCACAACAGGCAGCCCTGGTAGGCGAAGAAGTGGAAGCTCTCTACACAAATGGCCCTGCCGGGGGCGGAGGTGCGCGCAAATATGTTCATGAAGTGGTAGGCATCGTTTCTACGCTTATGGCCAGAGACAAGATTCACCCTGAGGTAACCGTGTTCCAGTCATGAAAATAAAACTCTACGACATTGCCCACAGCCGTGCTGGCGACAAAGGCAATACGCTGACGCTTTCATTGATTCCCTACAAATCGGACGATTATGCTACGTTACGCGATCAGGTAACGAGCGAAGCCGTCAGGAATCATCTTCAGGCGATTGTCGCAGGTGACATTACCCGGTATGAGCTTCCCAATTTACCAGCGCTTCAGTTCGTCTGTCAGCAGGCTCTTACAGGGGGCGTAACCACCTCACTTACCATCGATACCCACGGCAAAAGCCTGAGCTATGCCCTGCTGGAAATGTGGATAGATGTTTAGCGATTGGTCATTCCGCTTTGCTGTCATTGGGCATTAGACATTGGTCATTAGTCATCGGTCATTAGATTTATTTGGGTACACCTAATAACCAATGACCAATGTCTAATGCCTAAATTCCGAAGTGCTGCTTATTTTTGGATAAACCACCTAAATTTTCCTGTATGTTGCTGACTATCGAACACTTATCGAAACAATATCCGAATGGCGTTCGCGCGCTGGACGATGTATCGCTTACAATTCCAAACGGGATGTATGGGCTACTGGGACAAAATGGCGCCGGTAAATCGACGCTTATGCGTACGCTCGCTACGTTGCAGGACGCCGATTCAGGGACCGTCACCCTCGACGGTCTGGATGTTCTGAATCAGAAAGATACAGTACGTCGGTTATTGGGGTATCTGCCACAGGAGTTCGGTGTTTATCCAAAAGTAGCTGCAACCGATCTGCTCGACCATTTTGCCATTCTAAAAGGAATCACCAACGGCCGGGAACGCTCCGAATTAGTACAGGCGCTGTTGCACCGGGTGAATCTGTATGAGCACCGCAAAAAAGCCGTCAGCAGCTATTCGGGCGGCATGAAACAACGGTTCGGTATTGCGCAGGCACTGATTGGCAATCCAAAACTCATTATTGTCGATGAGCCAACGGCTGGTCTCGACCCCGGTGAGCGCAACCGGTTTTATAACCTGCTGTCGGAAATTGGTGAGAATGTGATTGTTATCCTCTCGACCCATATTGTGCAGGATGTCATGGAGCTATGTAACAACATGGCGATAATTCATAAAGGACGGGTATTATACAATGGTTCACCGCTTGATTCTGTGACTGAACTCAACGGCAAAATCTGGGAAAAGTCAATTCCAAAGAGTGAATTGCTCACATATCAGAAGCAGTACAACGTCATTTCGAACAAGTTGGTAGCCGGAAAACCACTCGTGCATATTTACAGCGAAGTCGATCCCGGCGATGGTTTTCAGACTACGCAGCCTGACCTGGAAGACGTATTTTTCTCGACCATTGAAAAAAGCACCTTTGTAGCTGCCTGAGCCTATGTTCCGACACCTGTTTACGTTCGAACTTCGCTATTGGCTGCGGCAACCGATGGTGTATGTATTTCTGCTGGTCAACGTACTGATGTTTGCCTGGGCAGCCGCTTCCGATGATCTGACCATTGGCGGTACGTTCGGCAATATTTACAAAAATGCTCCGTATGTTATTCAGAATCAATACGGTACCTGGTGCATATTCGCCCTGCTGATGACAACGGCCTTTGTGCAGAGTGCGGCCATCCGCGACTTTACCTACAAAACCCACCAGATTGTTTTTGCCTCACCCATTCGTAAGTTCGATTACCTGGCCGGGCGATTTTTTGGTTCGTTTGTAGTGTCGCTCATTCCATTTCTGGGGATTTCACTGGGTATTATTCTTCGGCTCCTGGATTGGGCTGGTAACCGGCGCTACCGATGCCGAACGATACGGTCCCATCATCTGGTCGGCGCACCTCAACAGCTTCCTTATTTTTGCCATTCCGAATACCTTTCTGGCCGGCGCGTTCATTTTTATGCTGGCCGCCCTGACCCGCTCCTCGATTACCGCCTTTATTGGTGCCATTGTGCTGCTGGTAGCTCAGCTGATTGCAGGTAACTTCCTTAGTGATGTTGAGCATGAACACTTGGCCGTTTACTTCGATGCGCTGGGTTTTGGACCGTTCCAGCTCATTACAAAATACTGGACCGTCAGCGAAAAAAATACGCACTCGGTTAGTCTGGCCGATGGTCCCGTATTGATCAACCGACTGATCTGGGTTGGCTTTGGACTAGTCTTACTAGTCGTAACATACGTCCGTTTTTCGTTTGAAGAGCGCGTCCGAAAAAGCAGAAAACGGCGTGGAGCGCTGCTCAGCGACGAAACCGGTAAGGATGTTTTTGTGCCCCTACAAACGCTGCCGCAGGTCAGCATGCATTTTAACCTGTCTACTCAGTGGATGCAGATGATTCGCATCTTCAGAACCGATTTCTGGGGCACTATAAAAGGCATGGCGTTTATTGTCATCCTGGTGCTGGGTCTGCTGAACATGGGCTTTTCACTACAGTATGCAGGAAAATTCTACGGGCTAAGTTCCTATCCGGTTACGTATCAGGTCATTCAACTTATTCGAAGTACCATCACAATTTTCCTGTTTGCGATCATCATTTTCTACTCCGGTGCCCTCATCTGGAAAGAACGGGACGCCGACCTCGACCAGATTTATGATGCCATGCCGCACCGGAACTGGAGTGTGTTCGTCGGGAAATTTCTATCCATGTTGGGCATCGTCGTAATTATCCAGTCGCTGTGCATTATCGCGGGTGTAACGACTCAGTTTCTGATGGGCTACCCCAACATCGAGTTAGGCCAATACCTCATTGAGTTCTTTGTGATCGACCTGCTCCGGTTAGCGCCACTCATTATTCTGTCGATGCTTGTGCATACGCTCGTCAATAATAAGTACGTCGCCTTCTTTGTGGTGGTGGCGCTACTGATTGCGAATGCCTATGCCTGGACACCTTTGGATGTGCGCAGCAATCTTGTTCAGTATAATGCCTCCCCTGAATACAGGTATTCGGATATGAACGGCTGGGGGCCATACGTAGCATCGCTGATTTGGTTCCGAACCTATTGGGTACTGTGGGCGGCTGTACTGGGACTGATCGCTGTTTTGTTTTGGGTACGCGGGAAAGATAACACCTGGAATAGCCGGTTACGGGCAGTCCGGCAGTCGCTGAACGGCCCAAATCGATCGATAGCAGTGGGTTTACTGTCGGCGCTGATCGTTGTAGGTGGGTTCATTTATTACAACACTAACGTACTGAACCATTATGAAACGCCGAAAGTACTGGAGAAACAACAGGTGGCTTACGAGCAGAAATACAAGCGGTACGAACATCGCCCACAGCCACGTATTGCCAATGTGAAGTACAACATAGCGGTCTATCCTAAAGAACGAAATCTGATCGTCCACGGCGATTACGTACTGGTTAACCGCGCCGACAAGCCCATTGATTCGGTTCATATTGTACTACCAAACCGGCTGAATTTCACGATTACTATGGATCGGGCGAAGCGTATTCTGAATGATTCGCTACTCCAGTATTCCATCTATAAACTGAGTCCCGCGCTGGCTCCGGGCGATTCGATTCATCTGCGCTTTATAACTCGCAAACAAACGCGTGGCATTGAAAACGAAGTGCAGTTTACCAAACAGATTAACCAGAACGGCTCTTTTTTCGATAACTCCGATATTGCTCCACAAATCGGGTACCAGGAACAGAGCGAGCTTGCCGACAAAAACGACCGAAAGAAATACGGCCTTCCTGAAAAAGCGCGGATGCCTAAACTGGAGCGGGACTGTACAGGAGACTGTATGAACACGTATGTCAGTAATAATTCCGACTGGGTAATGGTCGATACCGAGATCAGTACCTCACCCGATCAGATAGCTGTTGCACCCGGTTCGCTGTTGAAAGAATGGAAGCAGCCCGATTCCACAGGTCAGCCACGGCGGTACTTCCATTACAAACTGGATCACCCATCGCTCAACTTTTACTCGTTCATTTCGGCCGATTATGAAGTTGCCCGGGAGAAATGGAAAGGCATCGACGTCGAAGTCTATTACGATAAAAAGCATACCTACAACGTCCGCGACATGCTCGAATCCATTAAAGGATCGCTGGCGTACTATACCGAGCATTTCGGACCGTATTACCACAAGCAGGCACGTATCATTGAGTTTCCTCGCTATGCTACTTTCGCTCAGGCTTTTCCGGGCACAATGCCTTATTCCGAGTCGATTGGATTCATCGCAAAAATCGACCCCGAAGAAGACATAGACATGGTCAAATACGTAGTCGCGCACGAAATGGGCCATCAGTGGTGGGCGCATCAGGTCATAGGCGCGTACATGCAGGGAGCTACCATGCTTTCAGAAACACAGGCGCAGTATTCGGCATTGATGGTGATGGAAAAAGCCTACGACAAAGGGCGCATGAAGCGGTTTTTGAAATTTGAGATGGATCGTTACCTGTCGTCGCGCGGAACGGAGTCATTGAAAGAGGTACCACTCGAACGGGTTGAGAATCAGGGGTACATACACTACAACAAAGGCAGTGCGGTAATGTATTACCTGAAAGAGCTGATTGGTGAAGCCGCCGTAAACAAGGCGTTGCAAACGATGGTCAGTCAATACGCGTACCGGCAATCGCCCTATCCGGTTTCGTACAACATGGTCGATTTGTTCCGGCAGCAAACACCCGACTCGCTACAGGCTGTCATCACGGATCAGTTTGAACGGATCACCATTTTCAACAACCGCGCCACAGCCGCGTCAGCCAAAAAACGCGCGGATGGTCAGTACAACGTAACGATCAATGTGCAGGCCGAGAAATTTTACGCCGATTCGCTCGGTCGCGAGACGCCAACAAAACTCAACGACCTCATCGATGTGGGTGTGTATGGCAAACCCGCCGAGGGGAAAAAGCAGGGGAAACTTCTGGCTATCCGACGCGAACGGATGCGACAGAAAGACGGCAAATACACGTTTGTCGTCCGGGAAGAACCCTACGAAGCCGGAATCGACCCAATCAATTTCCTCGTTGACCGCATCCCCGATGATAATTTAAAGCGCGTGGATAAGTAGTTACGTAAAATTTGGTTCTATCGGTTCTGTTGACTCTATTGCATCCGGCAGCACCAGTAGAACCAAATTTTGCCTACGTACCAGACTTTATTCCATGAAATTTAACCTGTTATTCCTCTTCGCAATACTCTCGCTCAAGTTGATGGCGCAGGTAAAACCACAGCCTTCGCCATCAACCCATTACGTGAACAATCGGGTGCCATTACGGCCAAATCCGTATATAGAATTGCCTTTGGGGGCCATTAAACCGCAGGGCTGGCTACGCGAAATGCTGGTGCGGCAAAGAAACGGTGCTACGGGTAACCTCGACAAGTTGTATCCACTGGTAATGAATCAGCGAAACGGCTGGCTGGGTGGCGACGGCGATCAGTGGGAGCGCGGGCCTTACTGGATTGACGGACTGTTACCGCTCGCTTATCTTCTGGATGATAAGGAACTGATTGCTAAAACCAAGCCCTGGGTAGAATGGGCTATCAACAGCCAACAGCCGGATGGCTATTTTGGTCCGTCGAAAGATTACGCTAACGAGCCGGGCGTACAGCGCGACAACAGCCGTGACTGGTGGCCCAAAATGGTCATGCTCAAGATTTTAAAACAGTACTACTCGGCCACAGGCGATCAGCGGGTTATTCGCCTGATGACCAATTATTTCCGGTATCAGTTGAAAGAGCTTCCCAAAAAACCGCTCGACCACTGGACGTTCTGGGCGCGCTATCGGGCTGGCGATAATCTGATGAATGTGTATTGGCTGTATAACCTCACCGGCGATAAATTTTTGCTGGCACTGGGCGATCTGCTGCACAAACAAACGTTCGATTATACCGATGCCTTTCTGAACACCGATCTGCTGTCAACGGAAGGCAGCATCCACTGTGTTAATCTGGCGCAGGGTATTAAAGAACCAATTATTTACTACCAGCACCACCCCGACAAAAAATACCTGGATGCAACGGTAAAAGGCTTTGGCGACATCCGAAAATTCAACGGACTGGCTCATGGGCTGTATGGTGGTGACGAGGCCCTGCATGGCAACAATCCCACGCAAGGCTCTGAATTATGTTCGGCCGTAGAAATGATGTTCTCGCTGGAAAGTATTCTGGCCATTACCGGGAACGTAGCGTATGCCGATCAGATCGAAAAAATAGCCTTCAACGCCTTACCCGCCCAGGTGTCGGATGATTTTATGGGCAGACAGTATTTCCAACAGGCCAATCAGGTAATGGCAACTAGGCATACGCGCAATTTTGACGTCAACCACGGCGGAACAGACGTATGCTACGGGTTATTGACCGGTTACCCTTGCTGTACGTCAAACATGCATCAGGGCTGGCCGAAGTTTACCCAAAACCTATGGTACGTAACTGGCGGAACACCGGGCCGGGCTGATAAGGGTCTGGCTGCCCTGGTTTATGCACCCAGCGAAGTAAACGCCTACGTAGCCAGCGGAACAGAGGTTTCGTTTAAAGAAGAGACCAATTATCCATTTGAAGAAACGGTCAAATTTACACTGACTACCCGTAACCAAAGCGTTACGTTCCCGTTTGAGTTGCGAATACCGGCCTGGTGCAAAAAAGCCTCGATAAAAATTAATGGAAACGTATGGAAGGAAACCCCCGGCAACCAGATCGTTCGTATTAATCGAACGTGGAAATCGGGGGATGTGGTTGAGTTGGAGCTGCCCATGCATATCTTCAAAAACAACTGGTTCGAGAATTCCATGTCGGTAGAACGAGGGCCGCTGACGTATGCCCTGAAAATAGGCGAGGAAACAAAAACGGTTAAAAACGACAAGGATCCGATTGCTTATGGCGATACGTATGAAGAGATCCGTCCGACAACGCCCTGGAACTATGGCTTGCTCGACACGCCTGCCAGCAAGCTGAACGATACATATACATTCGAAAAAACTGCTCCTGTTTCCAGCTATCCGTGGAATCCGGAGAAAGCGCCGTTGCAGATCAAAGTTAAAGCGAAACGTATTCCATCGTGGCAATTGTATAACGACATGACAGGCCCTATTCCCTACAGCGTAACGTATGGACTCGAAACGGCGCAGGAAGAAGAAATTACGTTAATTCCTTACGGCTGTACGAACCTGCGGATTTCGCAGTTTCCGGTACTAGGGCGAAATCCTTAACTGTTCAGGACCTATCTTTGCCCGATTTTCGTCCGTAGCGCTCTCATGGCACAATCCCTCAGCGTCCGCCATCTGGTGGGCATCAAAGATCTGACTGAATCTGATATTCAGCTTATTCTCGATACAGCCGGTCAGTTTAAGGAAGTGATTAACCGACCTATTAAGAAAGTTCCGTCCTTACGTGACATTACCATTGCCAACGTTTTTTTCGAAAATTCGACCCGTACCCGCTTATCATTTGAACTGGCCGAAAAGCGATTGTCGGCTGATGTAGTCAATTTTTCGGCATCGGGAAGCTCGGTCAAAAAGGGCGAAACGCTGCTCGATACGGTCAATAATATTCTGGCCATGAAAGTAGATATGGTTGTGATGCGGCACAGCAGCCCCGGCGCTCCCCATTATCTGACCAAACACATTAAGGCCAACGTAGTGAACGCAGGCGATGGTACGCACGAACACCCGACTCAGGCTCTACTGGACTCATTTTCCATCCGCCAGAAACTCGGCGACGTAGCGGGCAAACGGGTCGCTATCATCGGCGACATCACGCACTCGCGCGTGGCGCTGTCTAACATTTTCTGTCTGCAGAAACAGGGCGCGGAAGTTATGGTCTGCGGCCCTAAAACACTCATTCCCAAGCACATTGAAGCCCTCGGCGTGAAAGTCGGCCATGATGTACGAGCGGCCCTGGCCTGGTGCGACGTAGCGAACGTACTACGGATTCAGCTAGAGCGTCAACAGATCAAATATTTCCCCTCGTTACGTGAGTATTCGCTCTATTTTGGTATTTCGAAACAGATGCTCGACGATCTCGACCGGCCTATTGTACTGATGCACCCTGGCCCCATAAACCGGGGGGTTGAACTGACCTCTGATGCCGCCGATTCAGCCCACAGCATCATTCTGGATCAGGTCGAAAATGGCGTAGCGGTACGTATGGCCGTGCTGTATCTGCTGGCACAGCTGTAAAGCTTTTTTCGTTATTTTTGATAAAACAGCTTACAGCCAATGGATCTGGAATTGCGTACGCTACGTCCTCCTCGTTACCAGAAATTCGACGATAATTTCTTTTTTGCCCTATGTCAGGCTAATGAAACAACTCGGCTGGAACGGGACGCCAGCGGAAATATTATTTTTATACAAGTGCTTATTTACCGGGGCGACGGTTCAATAGAAATCAAACACGGTCCAACCGTTACGTTATCGGGCGAAGGTGTGTTACCTGAACTCAGTATGCAACTAACGGTATAGTCTGTTTGATGACCATACAGTTTTATAAAACTGCGCAGTCCTGAAAAGCTACGCAGTTTTGTTATTTGGGCATAAATTAGCTATTTCACTATTTCTCCTTTCATCCCTACTAAACGTCATAATGCAGAATCTCTTCTCTTTGACAAGACTGGTCTTCGCCATTGTCTTGGGCTTTGCTCATTGTGCCTCTGCGCAGGAAGACATTTTCAAAAAACTTCAGGAAATTGCCATTATCGAGCCGAAAGTGATGATGCCCATGCGAGATGGCGTTCGATTGGCAACGGATATTTACCGGCCCAAAACGGACCAGAAAGTACCGATCATCTTTTCAAAAACACCGTATAATTTCAACGGATGGGGCGACGGCGAACAGCGGCAGAATTCGTATCAGGCGGCTCTGGATGCGGTCAAGCATGGCTACGCATACGTCGTGCAGAATGAGCGCGGCAAGTTCTTTTCCGAAGGCGACTGGGACATCCTCGGCCCACCGACCACCGACGGCTACGATGCATTTTCCTGGATGTCGAAACAACCCTGGTCGAACGGGAAAATCGGTACGTATGGCTGCTCCTCTACCGCCGAATGGCAGATGGCCGTAGCGGCTCTGGATCATCCTGCCCATGCTGCTATGGTCCCGATGGGCTTCGGGGCAGGTGTTGGCCGCGTGGGTCAATTCTACGAACAGGGTAACTGGTACCGTGGTGGCGCCCAGCAGATGCTGTTTACGACCTGGTTGTATGGCACCCAGACGGACGCGCTGGCCCGACCACTCTTCCCGAAAAATGCAACAAGCGCCGATTTATCCCGCGTGTCGCGGTTTTATGATCTGGCTCCCGAAATGCCGAAAGTCGATTGGGTCCAGGGTCTGAAGCACCTCCCTGTTCAGGATATTATCAAGAACGTAGACGGGCAGAAAGGGATTTACGAAAAAATGATCGTTCGAAAGCCGAATGATCCGGACTGGTATAAAGGCGGCCTCTACCACGACAATATGCCTTTTGGGGTTCCGAGTTACTGGTTTGTTTCCTGGTACGACGTATCGACAGGACCCAACCTGGCCCTGTTCAACCATGTCCGTAAAAACGCTACGGACCCGCAGGTACGCGATAATCAGTACCTCGTCATTGCGCCCACACTCCACTGCGCTTATAAACGCGCCACCGAAACTACCATTGTGGGTGAACGTAGCGTTGGCGACGCCCGGCTGGACTACGACACCATGATTTATGGATGGTTTGATTACTGGCTTAAAGGCGACAATAACAACGTATTGAAAAGTACGCCCCGTGTGAAATACTACACCATGGGTTCCAACAAATGGCAAACCTCGGATACCTGGCCACCGGCTAATACTGCAATGACGACGTATTATTTGTCGAGTGGCGGGCGGGCAAACAGTTTATATGGCGACGGTAAATTAACGACCAAAACGGTGGGCAAAGATGAGAGGCCGGATGCGTTTGCTTATGACCCGACGTACCCGGTACCCTCCTATGGCGGCAATGTATGCTGTACGGGCAACGCCGTGCAGGGCGGCTCGTTTGACCAGCATCAGATGGAAACCCGGCAGGATATTCTGGTCTATACCACCGAACCTTTTGCGGATGGCGTTGAACTGAGCGGCTCCATCGAACCAACGCTTTATGTTTCGTCGGACGCGAAAGACACGGATTTTACCGTTAAACTAATTGACGTTTATCCCGACGGTAAAGCCTATAACCTGGATGAAACTATTTTGCGAGCCCGTTACCGCGACGGATTTGACAAAGAAGTATGGATGGAGAAAGGCAAGGTATACAAACTAACCCTCAGCCCGATGTCGACCAGTAATTACTTTGCGCCCGGTCACCGGATTCGGATTGAAGTGTCGAGCAGTAATTTTCCACGATTTGATCGCAACATGAATACAGGAGGAAATAATTACGACGAAACGAAAGGTGTTGTTGCCCACAATCAGGTATTGCATACAAGTCAATATCCATCGCAGATTCGCTTGCCAATTGTGAAGAAGTAAGGCGAACAAATCCGCAAAACGTACTGTTCTGCCAATGTAGATTGTCCTGCTCTATTCGCTCATTCACAATTCACATAATCACTCATTGATTTATGAAAGGCTTTCAATTTTCCGACTATATACCGCCTGAGCAGAAAGGAGGCAGCAACTTCGATAAACTGCTCAATATTTTTCAGCAACTTCTTCTCTTAACCTCCGGTGATGTAGAGCAGGCGATGGCCTGGATGAGTCAGCTTGACCGTCAATACGGCCTGACCGACGATAAATACGGCATCGGCAATTTCTTCGACGACCTAAAGGAAAAAGGGTATCTGACCGAAGAAAATGAAGAAGGTAAAATTGTGATGACTCCGAAAAGCGAGCAGACGATTCGACGCTCGGCACTGGAAGAAATCTTCGGTAAGCTCAAACGTTCCAAATCGGGCGGAAACCACAATACACCGTATACAGGCACCGGCGACGAATTGAGTAGCGATCTTCGCGCCTACCAGTTTGGCGATACGCTTGAACAGATTTCAATGACCGAATCCATCAAAAACGCTCAGATCAACAGTGGTGTCGAAGAATTTCGCCTGATGGAGCGTGATCTGGAAGTGACCGAAAAAGAGCAGAAAACGCAGACCTCAACGGTGCTGATGATCGACATTAGCCATTCGATGATTCTGTACGGCGAAGATCGGATTACGCCCGCGAAAAAAGTGGCGCTGGCGCTGGTAGAACTGATCAAACAGAAATACCCGAAAGACACGCTCGATATTGTTGTTTTTGGCAACGATGCCTGGCAGATTCAGGCGAAAGATCTGCCGTATCTGGAGGTTGGTCCTTACCACACCAATACGGTTGCCGGTCTGGAGCTTGCCATGGATTTACTACGTCGCCGGAAAAACAAGAACAAGCAGATTTTCATGATTACCGATGGTAAGCCCACCTGTTTGAAAGAAGGAATCAAATATTACAAAAACTCATTCGGGCTCGACCGAAAAGTGGTTAGCAAAACCCTTACGCTGGCCGCTCAATGCCGTCGTCTGGAAATTCCGATCACTACGTTTATGATTGCCACTGACCCGTATCTGAAGCAGTTTGTGCAGGAATTTACGAAGGTCAACAACGGGCGGGCGTATTACAGCAGCTTGCAGGGATTAGGCAACATGATGTTTGAGGATTTTCAGCGCAACCGTCGAAAGAATATCAAATAAGGTTTCGGATTATAGTTTTTACGTCAACGCTTATACGCCCTGGTTGCTTTCCATTCGCTATGATCCGTAAGCCGAAAAAACCAATTCGCTTCTTAAAAGTCGGGACCACTCTCCCGACTTTATTTTTGGTCATGAGCCTCACAATAGCTATCCAGGCCCAGCCTCTGGCTGATTCACTAAATGCCTATTTGCGTCGGTTACCACCTGATGTTCGGGTAAGCCTGTCCACTAAATCGCTGACAAACAATGTAACGTTTACACATCGGGCCGACGAGCGGGTACCATCCGCCAGTGTAATCAAACTGCCCATTATGATCGAAGTGATGGAACGTGTTAAGGCCGGTACGTTCAGGCTGGACGCCATTCACACACTGAATCATGCTGAAAAAGTGGGTGGTTCGGGCGTGCTGCAAACCTATGCGGATCAAAGCCGCGTAAGCTATCGCGAACTGCTTCGGCTGATGATGGTGGAGAGCGATAATACAGCTACCAATATTTTCATTAAGCTTCTCGGCCGCGATACTGTCAATCAGCGTATTCATACCCTTGGTCTTGCCAAAAGCCAGCTCAACCGCATCATGATGGATACACTGGCTGCGAAGCAAGGCCGGGAAAACTACGCTACAGCGCAGGAAATGAACGTATTGCTCGAAAAAATATACCGCAATCAGGTTGCTACGCCCAAACTTTGCGCAGAGATGCTGGACATTCTTAAACAGAACAAAGGCGAACTGACCATTCCCCGCTTATTGCCTAAGCATGTTGTAGTTGCTCATAAAACCGGTACGTTAGCCTACGTTCGGGGCGATGCCGCGATTGTTTATGCCCAACAGCCTTTTCTCCTGTCCGTTTTTGTGGAAGGGGTACCGACGCCAGACGCCGAACGCATCATTGGTGAACTCGCCCTCATCTGCTACACTTATTTTTCGCACTGATGACCACGTTCGCCGATAAAGCCATTGCGTATTACAATACGCTCTCCGCCCCTGCTACATTGCCGCCGGATATTGGCGTAATGAATCCGTACCAGCAGCCTGATGTACAGCGTATTGTGGCGGAATTTTATACCAAGTTTTTCAGCGATAGCAACCCACGCATCTTTGTATTGGGCATCAATCCCGGTCGGTTTGGGGCGGGTGTTACGGGCATTTCGTTTACAACACCGCAGAATTTGCGTCGGTATTGTGGTATCGATAATGATTTACGCGATACGCCCGAATTATCAAGCCGGTTTATCTATCAGGTAGTCGACGCGTTTGGTGGAGCGCAGTCGTTTTATAGTCAGTTTTTTCTCACATCGCTATTTCCGTTGGCGCTCACAAAAGCAGGAAAAAATTACAATTTTTACGACGACCGCCAAACGACCGATATCCTTTGGCCTGCCATCACCAACACTGTTCGAACCCAGTTGCATTTTGGGGCTGCCCGACACGTAGCAGTATGTCTGGGCCGCAAAAATGAAACGTATCTGCGTCGGCTGAATGATCAGCAGGGCTTTTTCGAGCGAATTGTCACGCTCGATCACCCGCGGTATATTCTGCAATACAAAACCAAAGATGCTCCGCTGTATCTGGAAAAATACATCGCGACCCTGCACGACTGCCTGAACACAGGTCAATAAAAAAGCCGACCTGCGTTTATCGACAGGTCGGCTTTACAAAACGTAGTACGTTCTATGCTTTAGTAAGTTCAAGCGTTCTTGTATAGGTTTCATTTTTCCCATCTCCATCGTAATCCTCTGCAGCCAGAAAAGTCAATTTCAGGCTATTTCCGCTGATTACTGTATCATACGTTGTCGCTTCCGTACCACTGGTAATCGTTAGCTTGGTACCATCCAGTTTCCAGGTTGAGTTATCATCAATTGGATTGGCATTGGTTGTAGCAGAGCATTTTGACCCTGTCGTTCCGGAAATTTTGCCTCCACTATTAAACGTAATCACAGAGCTGGTTAAGCAGTCAACGATATCATTACCGATGGGAAGCTGTTTATAAGCTACGAACAAATCGGTTGTTGACTGGCCTGTCTGTAACAAATCTACAGCTGGGTTGATTTTAAATCCTGAAATTTTCCAACTCCCCTCAATAGATGACGATGGCGTAACGTTGTTGCCATCATTCTTACAACTTCCAAGCCACAGAGGAATAGCCAGCACCATTACCCAGGCAAACAGACGAGCTGCATTAATCTTTTTCATTTGTTGTTACCTCTGTTAAATGTAAATACTATAATTTGTCAATACGTCGATGTGTCGTACAAATATATAGGTTTACCGAATATACAATCGCTTTTTTGGGTCCGTCAGAACTATAAGACGTATTAACCCAATTAAACAGAAAACGGCCCGGTATCAGGGCCGTTTTTTTAGCGTACGCTAAAAAATTATTGACTACTATCACTCTCTATTAGTTAGTCGGTTATACTGTTATACCCGTTTAAATTGAATGGTGGTTGTCTGTGTTTCTTTTACGCCATCGCCGTCACTGTCGTCCTGCGTCTGGATATTCCACTTCATAGTATTGCCACTCACCGTGTAGTCGTACGTTTCTGACCCTTCACTACTCGTAATGCTTATTTTATTTCCGTTTGTCTTCCAGGTAGACTTGTCCTGTACCGGGTTGTATTCACCCATATCAGCGGAGTTGCAGGCCGGAGAGGGTACTCCTGTAACGCTACTATTGCTGTTGAACGTAATTTTTGTATCGGTCATGCAGGTTACAACGGCTTCACCAGCCAGATTTTTTAGAAGCTCCAGGTAATCAACCGACTCGTTACCTTCTGTTACGGCCATAGCCGAGATTTTCCAGCTTCCTTCGACAGCATTTGGTGTTACAGGGTCGCCACCACCGGCATTCTCTTTTTTACAACTCCCGAACCATAACGGCATGGCTACGACCATCGCCCAAGCCATCTGACGGCCTAAATTATTCATTTTCATACGATTTGCAGATAGATTTGTTCTTTGTTTGCACAAAGCTATCTGCCCGAATACGTACTGTCAGGGGCTGATTGACCCAACTGCCGCTTTTACCGAATGAACTGTCTATATTGGCGTCTCTATTGATAAGGTGCCTTTTGCCGGATGCCGCAGCAAACGACTAAATTAATGTGCATTCGAGCCTGAGTTGACCGCGTAGTAATCGAATGATTACCGGCAAATAAGGCTTAATCATACCTATCGGGGCTGTAAGGTGCAGGAATATGATAAACGGCGTTTATATAACTCGCCAACTGTATAAATTTACAGCGAGAATGCCAAACTCTTGTCTAACTTCTTAACTCCCCTTCATGCTCATCACAACTACCCCAAACATTGAAGACAAGCGCATTTCAAAATACATTGGTCTGGTCAATGGCGAAGCCATTATTGGGGCCAATCTGGTGAAAGATTTCTTCACCAACATTCGTGATGTAGTGGGTGGCCATTCGGGCGCTTACGTGCAGGCGCTACGCGAAGCGAAAAGCATTGCCATTAAAGAAATGATTGATCAGGCTTCCCGGCTGGGTGCTAACGCCGTAATTGGCGTCGACTTAGATTATCAGACCATTGGCAGCAATGGTGCCATGCTGATGGTAAGCGCCAACGGAACGGCGGTTATTGTTGAATAGACATTGGTCATTGGTCAGTTGTTATTGGAATAAAAGTCAATGCCACGAACGACAACTAACCAATGACCAATAACAACTGACCAATTCTATCAGATTTTAAAACCGATCGTCGTCCTCATCTTCTTCGCCAAATTGGTTTCCCGGATTAAACATGGAGCCGAGCAGGTCTTTGAATGACAGACCGGTGTCCATCGCCTTTTTGCCAACCAGTGAATGTTCGGCCAGGCCATGTAACGCGAATTCCATCATAAACAGCTTTTCGGCTTTGCTCAGGCGCGGATGAAACTGATCCACTACGTCGTCGAGGCCATCAATCGTACGCAGCCGGGCTTCGTAATCGCGGTTGGTTAGATCGTTCAGAATGTCCATTGTGTTGCCTTCGCCAAACCAGTCGGTAATTTTCCGATACGGATTGCCCCGTTTATCTTTCTTGGCCTTCTCCGGATTGGGGAAGTAGGCTAGAAACTGGTTCCGAATCGCTTTTCCAATCAGGTTTTGCGCAACGATAACCGGCCCTTCAACCTCGCCTTCGTACACCAGCTCAACTTTACCACAAATGGCAGGGACTACGCCATAGAGATCGGCGATACGGACATAGGTTTCTTTTTCACCATTGAGCAATGACCGTCGTTCGGCCGACGAGAGCAGGTTTTCGTAAGCCGAAATCGTCATCCTTGCCGAAACACCACTTTTCGAATCAACATATTCGCTCTCGCGGGCTTCCATCGCAATCTGTTCGATCAGATCAGCAATCAGGTCGTTGGTTTTCACCATTCCTTTCTGCTCCGTTTTTACGATGGCTTCCTGCATGGTGATTTTCTTGCCGATCTCAATCGATTTCGGATAGTGCGTCACGATTTGGGAATCGATCCGGTCTTTCAGTGGCGTTACAATACTGCCCCGGTTGGTATAATCTTCCGGATTGGCGGTAAACACAAACTGAATATCCAGGGGAAGCCGCAACTTGAAACCTCGAATCTGAATATCGCCTTCCTGCAAAATATTGAACAACGATACCTGTATACGGGCCTGTAAGTCAGGTAATTCATTGATAACAAAAATACAGCGGTGCGAACGCGGAATCAGGCCGAAGTGAATAGTACGCTCGTCGGAATACGGAAGTTTCAACGTAGCGGCCTTAATCGGGTCCACATCGCCGATGAGGTCAGCTACCGATACGTCGGGCGTAGCGAGCTTTTCTGTATACCGGTCATTTCGATGAAGCCATGAAATAGGTGTTTTATCACCTTTTTCAGCAATTAAATCCAGCGAAAAGCGTGAAATCGGCAGAAGGGGATCGTCGTTTAATTCAGAGCCTTCCACTACCGGAATGTACTCATCCAGCAGGTTGACCATCAGGCGGGCGATCCGGGTTTTAGCCTGCCCACGCAGCCCCAACAGGTTAATGTGATGCATCGACAGAATAGCCCGCTCTACATCCGGAATAACCGTGTCTTCGTAGCCCCATATGCCCGGAAATACAACTTCTTTCTCTTTAATTCGATCAATCAGGTTATCACGTAGTTCCTGCTTAATTGAGCGAGGTTCGTACCCGGCGGCTTTCAGATCGCCAAGTGTAGTGATAGATAGTAATTTTGAAGCTTTCAGGCTGCGGTAGTTCATCTCGTTTTAAATGATGAATGATAAGTGATGAATGATGAATGACAATAACGAAGGTAGTAATGAAATAACCGTTCATTATTCATCATTCACCATTCATCACTAGGGAAACAGGCATTCTAAAGAAATGGTTTTTGGATACTTAAATTGACTACTTTTACTGATTACGCACCGGATACTGGTTGCCGTTGCCACTATGAAATCACTTATCCCTCTTTTCTTTTTATTTATTTTTTTTCTGGGTGAATCAGGGTGCCGAATTCAGAGTAATCCCCCGGAACTCATTAGTTTGTCGGTACGTGAAGCCAATGTCGGTGACGAAATTACGTTAGTTGGTCATCAGTTCGGGGCTTCGCCTGTTGTTCTGTTTGGCACCGGTACGTCGGCAATATCGGCCTCTATCGTTAATAATGACGATAATACCATAAAGGTTAAAGTTCCTTATATAACGCCGGGTAGCACCCTGATTCGCGTTCAGACCGATCAGGGGACAACCGACCCGTTGCCTTTTATTGCCCGGCAGCCGGGACCCGTTGTTGCAACCATATCACCAACGAATGGGCTGCCCGGCACTTCGGTCGTTATTACGGGCGATTTTCTGAATCAGATCAAACAAGTTCGCTTTGGTAACGTGGCTGCCGCCATACAAGACAGTGTTGCTCAAAAACTGACTGTTACGGTTCCGCCAAACGTAGGGCGCGGCCCGGTCATCTTATCGATTGAGACGAAAGGCGGATTTATCAACACCAATTTTATCGTAGCAGGTACGCCCCAGATTACCAGCTTGTCGCCATTGCAAACCAAGCCCGGTGCGCAACTGGTCATTAAGGGCATGAACCTGACAGACGGACAGGTGCGGGTGAATGGAAAACCCACGGATAAAGCCTTGACCACCGTAACAGATACGGAAATTCGTACAGTTATTCCAGCCGAAGCGACTACCGGACGGGTAACCGTAACGGTTTTTGAGAAGTTGGTAGCGACCAGCACCGATACGGTTCAGATTTTCCAGGCGCCTGTTGTAGCGCGTCTGTCAGCGCAGGACGCCATCGGTGGCGATAAAGTCATCATTGAGGGTCGTAATCTAGCAGCTGTAACCAATGTTATGTTCGGCAATTTTATCGCTACGTTCCGGGTGCTGAGCGACACGCAACTAGAAGCCGTTGTTCCGTCGCCGGTTGCGTCGGGGCCAGTAGTTATTTCGGTCAGTAGTCTTGGCGGCAGCGGTAGTGGTGTAGAATCGCTATTTGTATATCTGCCGCCATCATCCGTGACGGTTACGCCCCCACGCCAGTTGCCCGGCCGATTCGTAACTATTTCCGGAAAGGATTTCTACCGCATTAGTGATGTCCGTTTTAATAACGTTTCCATTCCAATCGTTGATCGGGTTGAAGGCAGCAGTGTGTACATCAGCCTGCCCGCCAACGCGGTAAGCGGTCCTGTAACCATCACCAATCGCGCGGGTTCGGGTGTTAGCGCTGTGCCGCTGGTCATTATTCAGCCAGCCGTCGTAACGGGCGTTACGCCTGCCAGTGCTAAGGTGGGCCAGCGCGTGGTAATCAGAGGTGATTATTTACAAGACGCTCAGATTTTATTTACCGGCTCAGCGAAAGCTGCGGCTGATGATGGCAAAAACACCGATACGGAGCGTTGGGTACTTGTTCCAGCCGACGCCAAAACGGGCCCAATACGTATCACCAACGCCACGACGACCATTACAGAAACTACCTCGTTTACAGTAGTTCCTTAACTGAAATGAGGCAGTTTCTGAGATTGCAAAAGTAATGCGCCCCTCTTTACGTTTTTAAGGGCACCAATTGCCTTACCAGCACTTCATTGATGCGTACGTAACTTTCGTGCGTCCAGCCTGCTACGTGCGGGCTTAGTATCACCCGATCCGACTGGCGCAGGTAGTCAAAAGAAGCCTGCTGATCTACTGTGAGTTTTGCCAGTTTTTCATTTTCCAGTACGTCCAGGCAGCATCCGCGTATCTTGCCGCTTTCCAGCCCTCGCACCAGCGCCGACAGCGATACGATTTCACCCCGCGCAATGTTAACCAGGTAAAAGGGTCTGGCAACCTGTGCAATAAACGTATTGTTTACCATCATACGCGTCTCGTCCGTAAGCGGTACGTGCAGACTCAGTACATCGGCTTCGGCCATTAGCTGTTCCATGGATGCCTCCTCCGCAAACGTATCTCCATAATTCGTCAGGAATTTATCGTAGGCCAGAACACGACAGCCGAATCCGCTGAGTCGACGGGCAGTTGCCCGTCCATTGTTGCCGTAACCAATCAGCCCGACCGTCAGGCTACCGAGTTCATAGCCCCGGTTTCCCTCGCGATCCCATATTCCCTGACGAACTTCCCGATCGGCTTTCAGGATATTGGCAAGCAACGCCAGCAGCATCCCAACAACATGTTCGGCAACGGCATCCCGGTTGCCCTCACCGGCATGAAATACATGGATGCCCCGCTGTTCGGTAGCCTCAAGATCAATTAAATCCAGCCCCGCACCAGCCCTGCCAATGAACCGCAGGTTGGGAGCATGGCTCAACAATTCGTTGTCAACAGTCGTTTTACTGCGAATAATAAGCCCGTCGAAAGAACTGAGTTGATTTATTAATTCTGCCCGCGTGATTTTTGGCTGATACGTATAGCTAAAGCCTGCTTCATCAAGCATCCGAAAGAGCGAAGTATGCATCTCATCGGCAATGAGAATAGAGGGGTGATTCTGGGACATCCGTTGGGTTTTCGTAACTTGCAGCAATCCTAAATAATGTAGAATGAATAATGAACACGGATTAATGGTCAAACAGTCCGCTAATCCTCGTTATTTACCCTTCATTATCCGTTTTACAGTACTCATTATTCATTATTTGGCGAAACTACAAAAAGTGCATGGAACAACGCCAACCCGACGAACCGAGTCAGCAACCTAATGTCCTGTCAGCCGGGACAGCCGCCGAAACTCAGTCTGGTCCTATACAAGCAGCCGAACCACAACCTTCGGCCCAACAATCTGCTGATAATCAACCTGTCAACAACCGACAGAATGCGCCACAGCGTCATAACCGGAATGCTGATACCCAAACGAATACTAACGAAGGCGCTAACCAACCAGCCCGAACCGGGCCAAACCAGCGGGAAAATCGTCAACCCAACGAGCGTAACAACAATCAACGGGAAGGCCGTCAACCCAATGAACGACAGGCAAATAATGGGCAACGCCCTACTGAAGGTCGTCAGCGGGAAAACACGCAGCCCGACCGTGAACGTACCAATTCCGGTAACCGCCCTCAGCCGCGCGATCAGGTAGTGAACGAGACCGCAACCCGCGATTCCGGAAACGTTGGCGCCCAGGCCGCCGAGACGACAGGACGTAGTGAAAATCGATTGGTGATCGGTATTTCGCTGGGTGACTACAACGGCATTGGTCCTGAGGTTATCCTGAAAGCGCTGCAATACAATCGGTTGCAGAAAATCTGTACGCCGGTTATTTACGGGTCAATGCGCATCCTGAATCGTTACCGGAATCTGCTGAACATGAAAGACTGGAACCTGAACGGTGCGCAGTCAATCGGGCAGATCAGTCACAAACTAACGAATGTCATTACGTGCTGGCCCGATCAGAATCAGGAAATTCAGCCCGGACGCGTAACCCCTGAAGCGGGGCAGGCTGCCTTTGCCTGTCTGCAGAGAGCCGTTGAAGACCTGAAAGCGGGCAAGCTGGACGCACTGGTAACGGCACCTATCAACAAGTACAACATTCAGTCGGAGGAATTTAAATTTCCGGGACATACCGAGTATCTGGCGCAGGAATTTGGCGTACAGGATAACCTGATGTTCATGGTTAGCGAAACATTACGTGTGGGCGTCGTAACGGGTCATATTCCGTTAGGGCGCGTTCGGCAGAATATTACCCGCGACCGTATTGCGCAAAAATTATCGATGATGATGCAGTCGCTGCAACAGGATTTCGGTATTGACAAACCCAAAATTGCCGTACTCGGCCTGAACCCGCACGCGGGCGAGGAAGGGTTACTTGGCAATGAAGAGCAGGATATTATTCAGCCTTTACTGACGGATTTGCGTAACAAAGGGCAGCTGGTGTTTGGTCCTTATCCCTCCGACGGCTTTTTTGGCACCCGTAATTATAGAAATTTTGACGCTGTGCTAGCCATGTATCACGATCAGGGACTGATTCCGTTTAAGTCGATTGCCTTCGAAGAAGGTGTCAATTTTACGGCCGGTATGTCTGCTGTCCGAACATCGCCTGACCACGGTACTGCATACGACATTGCCGGAAAGGATCTGGCCGACGAAACCTCGATGCTACAAGCCATATACACTGCGATTGACGTAGCCCGCAATCGGAAGGAATTTATGGAAATTGAAGCTGGTGCCCTTAAATAGGTTGCCTTGATGGTAAACCCCAAATCATAAACTGATGCTTAAATCCATGACCGGCTTCGGCAACGCAACCGTAGAAGCCGGTAACCTATCAGTAACGGCTGAAATCAAAACCCTGAATTCCAAATTCCTGGATATTTACTGCCGCATTCCCCGACAATTTTCCGATAAAGAAATTGAATTACGCGCCTTGCTGACTCATCAGCTGGAGCGTGGCAAAGTCGAGCTTTCTCTTAATCTTGCCCGTACAAACGCCGTGCGACCGGGCGTAACCATAAACCGGCCATTGGTAGCCGCCTACGTAAGCGATCTTAAAGAAACGGCGAACACCATGCTGATGAGCATTTCGGATGGCGATGTGCTCCAACTGGCTCTGCAACAGCCCAATGCTTATCTCACCGAATCGCTTGACCCAACGGCCGATGCCTCTGACTGGATTACTGTGCAGGCGGCTGTACAGGAAGCGATTCGTCGGTGCGACGCGTTTCGGCGGCAGGATGGTGCGGTGCTGGAAAACAAATTTCAGGAATATATTCAGACCATCACTGATCGGCTGGCTGACGTTGAAGAACAGGATACACGCCGGATGCCTGCGGTACGTGAACGAATGCGCAATTCGGTAAAAGAATTACTGGATAGCGAGTCGTTCGACCACAATCGCTTTGAACAGGAACTGGTCTACTACGTTGAGAAGTTCGACATTTCGGAAGAAAAAGTCCGACTAAAAAATCACCTCGCCTATTTTCTGGAAGTGCTGGCTACTGAAGAGGCCAATGGCAAAAAATTGAACTTTATTTCGCAGGAAATAGGCCGCGAAATCAACACGATCGGTTCAAAAGCCAATGATTCTACCATCCAGCACTTTGTGGTTCAGATGAAAGACGAGCTGGAGAAGATAAAGGAACAGACCATGAACGTGATTTAAAAAGACTTTGGCCACTTTTGACACATCTTTTTACCAGTCGCACGACACGCTGACCTTAGCGCAACTTTTGCTGGGTTGTGAGCTTGTTCATGAGTCGGCGGACGGGCGAACGGCTGGGATTATCGTTGAAACGGAAGGCTATCTGACCGATGATCCGGCCTGCCACGCGTATCGGCGGCAAACTCCCCGTAATGCTGCCATGTTTGGTCCGCCCGGTACCCTTTACGTTTACCAGATTTACAATCATTACAATTGCATCAACATCGTTACAGGACCTGAAGGTGTAGGCGAAGCGGTATTGATTCGGGCTCTGGAGCCAACGGAAGGCATTGAATTGATGGCGTATCGGCGTAATGAAGCTTTCAAAACAGGTTTTGCGCGGTATCGCAACAATACCATCGATCCGGAAACGGCTGACGGGCAGCGGAATCTGGCAAACGGCCCCGGCAAACTCACAATTGCTATGGGAATCAAAAGGGAGATTCACAATTTTTCGTCACTGGTAACAGGCGACATTTTTATTCAGGGGCCTGTTCTGCACGATTTCGATATGGTCACCACAACCCGTATTGGCTTGACTCATGGTGCCGACTTACCTTACCGATATTATATCCGCGGGAATCGCTTCGTCAGCAAGCGATAAATTGCAAAGAGCGAAAGAACGAATGAGTGAAAGAGCGTTATCTGCCAGTAGGCTTCCGCTCTTTCACTCATTCGTTCTTTCGCTCTTTATTGTTTACGAATTAAAATACTTAAGCTTGATTACCTCTTTCGGTTCGAGGAAACGCCATTTACCGCGTGGCAATTCTTTTTTGGTCAACCCGGCATAGGTCGTGCGATCAAGCTTGGTGACAACATACCCGAAATGCTCGAACATACGACGTACGATACGGTTACGACCAGAGTGAATTTCGATACCAATCACCTGTGCATCAGGCGTAACGATGCTCAGCGCATCGGGCTTGATTGGTCCATCTTCGAGTTCGATGCCTTTTTTGATGGCTTCAAAATGCTCATCTGTGATGGGCTTATCCAGCTCAACCTGATAAATTTTGCGAACGTTGTTCGACGGATGCGTTAGTTTATCAGCCAATTCACCATCATTGGTGAGCAACAAAAGTCCCGTTGTGTTACGGTCCAATCGACCTACCGGATACATGCGGAAATTACCCGCGTCGGCAACCAGTTCCATTACGGTTTTGCGCTCTTCCGGATCATCGGTTGTGGTGATGTAGTCTTTAGGCTTGTTCAGCAATACGTAAACAAAACGCTCCGGATTTAACACCTTGGTGCCGTATTTTACCGTGTCACCTTCTTTTACTTTATAGCCCATTTCGGTAATAACCTTACCGTTTACGGAGATATCTCCCTGGGCAATCAGTTCGTCGGCCTCCCGACGCGAGCACACACCCGAGTTGGCAATGTACCGATTCAGTCGGGTCAAGCCGTCATTGGCAGGTGCGCGTCTGGGCTTTTCAACATCCTCTTTGCGGTCAGCACGCGGCCCTCTTGTATAGTCTTTTTTGAAAGAGTCCCGATTGCGGATTTCTTCCAGATTATAATTTGGTGCTTTGGTGTACATTCCTGTACGCCGGTCGCCAGAATCTTTACGCAATTGACTCGAAAACCGCCCTTGGCCGGTCTGCTCATCATCACGTGAATCTCTTTTGCGGAATTCCCGACGGCCGCCCTCGCGCTGGTCATCTGTACTGAACCGGCTTTTATTACGCTCATCAGCCTCCCGATTAAACCCACCTACCCGTTTGAAAGCTGGTTTATCGGAACGGTCATTACGTTCGCCAGAAAAGCGAGATGGCCGTTCGCTACGTTCACCCGGATTACGGCGTGAATTAGTATCTGAAAAACGATCATTGCGGTCTTTCCAGTCTGGACGGGGGGATTCATCCCGATTGCGACGACTTTTATCCGCATACCGATCGTCAGATTTTGGCCGGTCTGAATTAAAGCGAGGCCGATCATCCCTGTTGTTACGTGGCTCCGAACGATCCCGGTCAAAACGAGGACGGTCATTATCATTACGGTCTGAAGGACGATCCGTCCGGCGGGGCGGTTCATTCCCGAACCGATTTACGGCACGATCCGGACGGTCATTGGTCCGATCAAAACGGGGCGATTCTCCACTACGTCCAAACCGGTCATCCCGACGTGGCCCTTCGTTGTCGGGACGAGTGTTCCGATCAAAGCGTGGCCGTGAACCTTCTGTACGGTTATCCCGCCGATCATTATTAAAGCGTGGCTTATCGTCACGTGAGCGATTGTCACGATTAAAACCTGGGCGATCGTCGCGGTCAAAGCGTGGCCGACGATCATCCGTATTACGTTCGTTGTTTCTAAACCCACCTTCCCGGCTTTCGCGGTTGAAACGCGGTGGTCTGGAGTCCCGATTGGCGGCTCCGGCATCGCCATCGTTGCGAAATGGGCGATTGGTGGTAAACTCCCGTTTGCCAGCCGGCTCGTCGTTGCGGCTGCGATTAAAACGCGGAGTATCTGCATTTCGGCCGTCATCCCGACGGTCGAAGGAACGACCTGCCCGCCGAAGCGGCTCACCATCACGGCGCGGTGCTCCGGCACCAGACTGGTCCTGTTCTGAATCCTGATTCATGGAAAAATACAGTAAATCGTACTTTTGAAGATAAGAAATAGTACTGATTATCAGTACACTTATTTAGATAACTATAAAATGGGGTACAAAGGTAGAGGTTTTCAAGAGATTCCCCTCTATCTGTTTTATCGAAACGCATTTTCTGGCAAAAACAATCCATAGCCCCTATAAGTCGTTAGTCGTTTGGCAAGAGTCTATGAAGGATGATTACTGGCTAGTGCCTGACGATTGTTGACTATTCGCTTACGATATGCCTCGCCCGATACTTACGCCCCTCTATACCCCTGATCGTCGCACGGCTGATCAGTCGCTGATGAAACAGTATCTCAACTGGTTATTTGTCAAAAAAGGATTGTACTTCCGGGATTATGACGACTTGTGGGATTGGTCGGTAACGGATCTGGAAGATTTTTGGGAAAGTATCTGGCAATTTTTTGATGTTCAGAGCCACACGCCTTACCAGCAGATCATCTACCGACCGGGCGATAAGGACATGATTGGTACGGAGTGGTTTATCGGCTCAACCGTAAACTATGCCGAACACGTTTTCAGGCATAAACCCACGCAGCATCCTCATCAGCCAGCGCTGCTTTTTGCGTCTGAACGGCAGGGGCTTACGATGATCTCCTGGAATAGCCTGGAGCAACAGGTAGCGGCTGTAGCAACCCATCTTCGCAGTCAGGGCGTTGGTATCGGCGACCGCGTCGTAGCGGTGCTGCCAAACATTCCGGAAGCTGTTGTGTCCTTTCTGGCAACCAATTCGATTGGCGCTGTGTGGTCAAGTTGTTCACCCGATTTTGGAACGGCCAGTATTGTTGATCGTTTTCAACAAATTGAACCGAAAGTGCTGATTGCCGCCGATGGCTACACCTACAATGGGAAACCTATCGACAAAACAGATGCCATGCGGGACTTATGCACACAGTTACCAACACTTACGCAGGTAATCTGGGTACCTTATCTAAACCGCAACAGCGATCCGACCGAAACGTTTCGGAAGGAAGGTTTTCTCTGGCAGGACGTAGTAGCAACACCGGCCCCCGAGGGACTGATTTTTGAGCCAGTTCCGTTTGAGCATCCGATCTGGGTGCTGTACTCATCTGGCACAACGGGGAAGCCCAAAGCGATCACGCATAGTGTGGGCGGCTGTCTGCTCGAACACTTAAAAGTGCTGGCGTTGCATCAGGACGTACGGGTTGGTGAACGCTACTTCTGGTATTCTACGACGGGATGGATGATGTGGAATTTTGCGGTTGGCTCCCTCCTGGTTGGGGCTACGCTCGTCATCTACGACGGCTCAGCCGGTTATCCTGATCTGAACGTGCTCTGGAAACTGACGGAGGAAGCCCGAATCAATCATTTTGGCGGAGGAGCTGCCTTTTATTTAGCCTGCCTGCGAGCGGGTCTGAAACCCAATGACGTTTTCAAGTTCTCTTCGTTACGTACCATTGGCTCAACGGGATCGCCCTTGCCGCCGGAGGGGTTCCGCTGGATTTATGAATCCATAAAATTGAATGTGTGGCTGATTTCGTTTAGTGGCGGTACGGATATATGCAGTGGTTTTGTGGGAGGCAATCCATTATTACCGGTTTACGAAGGCGAAATCCAGTGCCGGTTATTAGGCAGCTACGTTGACGCATTCGACGAGAACTGCAAGCCGGTCAGAGGTGAACTGGGTGAAATGGTCATTCTGGAACCTATGCCCTCCATGCCTATTTACTTCTGGAATGATCCGGGTGATAATCGGTATCGAAAAAGCTATTTTGAAGAATATCCCGGTATCTGGCGCCACGGCGACTATATCCGTATCACCGAACGTAACGGGGTGATCATTTATGGTCGTTCCGACGCAACCCTCAACCGCGATGGTGTACGTATTGGCACAAGTGAGATTTACAGCGCGGTGGAAAGCCTGCCCGAAATTGCGGATAGTTTGGTGGTAGGTCTGGAGCAACCCGGCGGGCAGTATTTCATGCCTTTATTTGTCGTTCTTAAAAACGGCTTCAGCATGACGGATGAATTGGTCACCCGGATACGGCAGACATTACGGAATCAGTTTAGTCCCCGGCACGTTCCCGACGCGGTTTACTCGATTGTTGAAGTCCCCTACACGATCAGTGGCAAAAAGCTCGAAACGCCTATTAAGAAAATATTGTCGGGCGTCGACGTATCGCTGGCAACTAGTAAGGATACGCTACGTAATCCTAGCTCGCTGGATCAATTTATTGAGTTCGCGAGTCAGCATTTAAAGCCGAATTAACCTTGAAATTCCTTCGGGTTTCAAGATCCTGAGATTCAACTTGATGTCACTTTTCAGGCAATCTACTTAAGCAAGTCATTATCAGACGCATTATTCAAAACCTATGCAATATTCCGCGAAAAAACTATCTTTTCTAATGATAGTATGGTAAATGACGGCTTTTTCAAAATTTTCAACAATCTTGCTATGCTTTTTGGCACGCTCATAATCCAAAGCTGCTTTTGTTGAAAATCATGAAAGAGTACATCCGACCGATTAAACGCTTACTTGTTGTCAACCGGGGCGAAATTGCCATCCGTATTATGCGGGCCGCCACGGAGTTAGGCATTACCACCGTTGCAGTTTACACGTATGAAGACCGCTATTCGCTTCATCGCTATAAAGCCGATGAAGCTTACCAAATTGGTCGGGATGAAGACCCCCTCAAACCCTATCTGGACGTAGAAGGAATTATTCTGCTGGCCAAGCGCCATAAGATCGATGCCATTCATCCGGGTTACGGGTTTCTGTCAGAAAACGTAAAACTAGCCAGGCGTTGCCGGGAAGAAAGTATTATTTTCGTTGGTCCCTCTCCGGAAGCCATGGATGCCCTGGGCGATAAAGTTCGCGCTAAAAATCTGGCAACAACGGCGGGTGTGCCGTTGATTCCTGATTCTCGTGAAGAGAATATGTCTCCTGAATTTGCCCTGACCGAAGCTGAACGTATTGGTTTTCCTGTAATGGTAAAAGCCGCAGCGGGTGGCGGTGGCCGTGGGATGCGCGTGGTTCGACAAGCCGAAGACTTTCCGAAAGCCTTTGCCGAAGCGAAAAATGAAGCCCGTAATGCCTTCGGGGACGATACGATTTTCCTCGAAAAATTCATTGAAGATCCCAAGCATATTGAAGTTCAATTACTTGGCGATCAACACGGTAATATTGTTCACCTTTATGAGCGCGACTGCTCGGTACAACGGCGCTTCCAGAAAGTTGTTGAAGTGGCTCCATCGTTTGGGCTCCGTCAGGAAACGAAGACGAAACTGTATGAGTACGCCCTGCAGTTAGGCCGGGCCGTCAATTACTCCAACGCGGGTACGGTGGAGTTTCTGGTCGATAAAAACGAGAACATTTATTTCATTGAGGTAAATCCTCGCATTCAGGTTGAACATACCATTACGGAGGAAGTAACAGGCATCGACATCGTTAGAACACAGATTCTGATTGCGATGAACTACCAGCTCTCCGATAATAATATCTACATCAATCATCAGGATGAGATTCCGCTGAACGGGTACGCTATTCAGTGCCGTATTACAACTGAAGACCCGGCCAACGGCTTTAAACCCGATTTTGGCACCATTACAGCGTATCGCAATGCGGCTGGCTTTGGTATCCGGCTCGACGAAGGCAGCAGCTATGCGGGCATGAAAATCTCGCCCTACTTCGATTCGATGATTGTAAAAGTGTCGGCGCGGGGGCGTACCCTTAAAGGCGCAACCCAACGGCTGACACGCGCCTTGCTGGAGTTCCGTATTCGGGGTGTAAAAACCAATATTGGCTTCCTGCTGAATGTAATCAGTAATCCTATTTTCCAGCGTGGTGAAGCACGGGTTTCATTCATCGAAACGCACCCCGAACTGTTTAATTTCCGCAAACCACAGGACCGGTCGACCCGAGTACTGAATTATCTGGCCGATGTCATTGTCAATGGCAATCCGGAAGTCAAAAAGAAAGACGATTCGAAGATATTTCGTACCCCTATTGTACCACCCTACGATACGTATAGCGCCTACCCTACCGGAAGTCGAGACCGACTCAAAGAATTAGGTCGTGAAAAGTTCGTACAGTGGGTACTCGACCAGAAATGCGTACTCTATACCGACACTACGTTTCGGGATGGTCACCAGTCTCTGCTGGCAACACGTGTCCGAACACAGGATTTGCAAAAAGTAGCCGAAGGGTTCGCCAAAAATCACCCCGAGCTGTTCTCGATGGAGGTCTGGGGTGGCGCTACGTTCGACGTAGCGATGCGGTTCCTGTACGAAAGCCCCTGGAAACGCTTGGCCGCACTACGCGAAGCCATGCCGAATATGCTGCTGCAAATGCTTTTCCGGGGGTCTAACGCCGTGGGTTATTCGGCTTATCCGGATAATCTGATTGAGAAATTCGTCGAGAAATCGTGGGAAACGGGGATTGATGTCTTCCGTATTTTCGATTCGCTGAACTGGGTAGAAGCCATGAAAGTGAGCATCAAGGCTGTTCGCGAACGTACCGATGCTCTTTGTGAAGCGGCTATTTGCTATACTGGAGATGTACTGTCGCCCAATCAGCATAAATATACGCTCCAGTATTATCTCGACATGGCTCGTCAACTCGAAGATGAAGGGGCACACTTGCTGGCGATTAAAGACATGGCAGGTTTATTGAAACCGCTGGCGGCCGAAGTTCTGGTAAGCGAACTCAAAAAGGCGGTAAGTATTCCAATTCATCTGCATACACATGATACCGCCGGGATTCAGGCTGCTACGTACCTGAAAGCCATTGATTCAGGCGTCGATATTGTCGATTGTGCCCTGGGCGCGTTATCAGGACTGACCTCGCAGCCTAATTTCAACTCCGTTGTGGCTATGATGGAAGGACATGGGCGCGAATGTCCGATGAATCTGCCCTCGCTGAATGCCTACTCCAACTACTGGGAAGATGTTCGGGAGTATTATTATCCGTTTGAGTCGGGAATGAAAGCGGGTAGTGCCGAAGTTTACGAAAACGAAATTCCTGGCGGTCAGTACTCAAACCTAAAACCGCAGGCCATTGCCACGGGATTAGGCGACAAATTTGAAGTTCTGAAAAAGAATTATTCCGTAGCGAATCAGTTGTTCGGGGATATTGTGAAGGTAACGCCTTCGTCGAAAGTCGTCGGCGATATGGCTATCTTCATGACGGCCAACAACCTTACTGCCGACGACGTATTAACAAAAGGTGAATCACTGTCGTTTCCAGAATCGGTAAAAGATCTGATGAAAGGCATTCTGGGCCAGCCCGTTGGCGGTTTCCCCAAGAACATTCAGCTGGTGGTTTTAAAAGGCGAAAAACCCATTACGGGCCGCCCGAATGAGCATTTAAAACCAATTGATTTCGACGCTGATTTTAAAGCATTTCAGACAAAATACCCCCTCAACGATGGGTTTGTTGACTATTTGTCGTACCAGATGTACCCAAAGGTGTACGATGAATATTACAAAGCCAATGAGCAATACGGAAACGTAAGCATCATTCCGACACCGGCGTTCTTTTATGGTCTGAAAGAAAACGAAGAGATTTTGATTAACATCGAAGAGGGTAAAAATATCCTCGTTCGACTGTTGTTTAAATCAGAGTCGGATGAGTTCGGCATGCGTACCATTACGTTCGAACTTAATGGGCAGAGCCGTCAGGTTCGGGTTCGCGACAAAGCGTCGAAAGTGGAGAAGGCCATGAACGCCAAAGTAGGTAAGGATGGCGACATAGGCACCCCGCTGCAGGGCCGCTTAACCCGAATTCTGGTAAAAGAAGGCGAATCGGTTAAGAAAAACCAGCCTCTGTTTGTGATCGAAGCCATGAAGATGGAAAGTATAGTCGCTGCCCAGAAAGAAGGAAAGATTAGCAAAATTGTCCTGAAAGAAGGCACGCTGGTTGAACAGGACGATTGGGTTCTGGAGCTATCGTAGGCCAGCGAAGCTACAGTTGCTTAGGAGCAAAACGGGGAAATCAGCAGGTTTGATTTCCCCGTTTTGCATTATGCGCTGTTGGCGAAAGTCTCCAAAGCAACGGGACTGTTTTTAGTACGTTATTTATCAAAACTACCTGATACGTTTACGAAAAATTTACACTCACAAATGTCTATTTAAAGGCTTACCATTGTGTTAGCGAATTTTTTACGCCAACTTACTTATCTAAACTCAATCCCGATACCTCATGGAAAATCAACCGTCAACGCCACCGTTTACGCCTGCACCTGTCCCAATGAGCGAATCCGACGCCCGCATGTGGGCCATGCTTGCTCACCTCAGTGCATTACCCGGCTCACTCTTCGTTATCGGCAGCATTCTTGCTCCGGTTATCGTCTGGCAGATTCAGAAAGATAAATCGGCATTTGTTGATTACCATGGCAAAGAAGCGGTCAATTTTCAGATCACCATGGCTATTGCCTTTGCTGTATCATTTCTGCTTATGTTTATTCTAATCGGTATAGTTCTCCTGAGCATTGTCGGGGTGGTATGGCTTGTTTTTACTATTATTGCTGCCATAAAAGCCAACAATGGCGAGTATTATCGTTACCCGCTGACCCTTCGGTTTATTAAATAAGTGGAGGCCTCACGAAAAACTGGCTATTTTGTTGTGTTCTCATTAGTATCACTTGATGCAATAACCCATAAAATCTATCGACAAATCCGCAATTATTCATGGCCAATATATGTTGGTTGGCAATACTTGCAAACATTCTTATCCGTATGAGTTCACAGCAAAAAAATGAAGAAGGATCTATTGATGTTGAACTGAGCGAAGAAATTGCTGAAGGCGTATATGCGAATTTGGCCATGATCGCCCATTCAAACAGCGAATTTATTCTGGATTTTATCCGCCTGATGCCTGGGGTGCCAAAAGCGAAAGTAAAAGCCCGCATTATTCTGACTCCTGAACATACCAAGCGACTGCTGGACGCGCTACGTGAAAATATCAGCCGGTATGAAGAGGCCTACGGCGGTATTAATGAGCCCAACGATACGTTCCGGTTTCCGTCCGGCGGCTTTGGCGGGCCAGTCGGACAGGCGTAATGGCTGGTTATCAGTTAACAGTCCTTTGTTGATCGACAGAGAATCGGCCTTATTTTCATCAATTTTTACGGTCTTACCCGCGCACTATTCACTGGCTACTGTTGACATTCAGTCACTTTTCCGTATCTTTGCACCTCAAAATTCGGGAAGACTGATTTTTCGTAAACAAATTCACAATGCCTACTATACAACAATTAGTGCGTAAAGGCCGCGAGAAGCTTGAATTCAAGTCGAAATCGCCGGCTCTTGACGCCTGCCCACAACGTCGGGGCGTATGCACGCGGGTGTATACCACGACGCCGAAGAAGCCAAACTCGGCTCTTCGTAAAGTTGCCCGGGTTCGTCTGACGAACGGTCGGGAAGTTAACGCCTATATTCCAGGTGAAGGTCATAACCTGCAGGAACACTCAATCGTATTGATTCGGGGTGGTCGTGTAAAAGATCTGCCAGGGGTTCGTTATCACATTGTTCGGGGTGCTCTCGATACAGCTGGAGTAAACGGCCGTCTGCAAAGCCGCTCGAAATACGGTGCGAAACGTCCGAAACCAGGTCAGGCTCCGGTTGGTAAAGGTGCTCCAGCAAAAGGTGGCAAGAAGAAGTAAATCGATAATGATTAATGTATAATGCACACTGGTGGCTTGCCAGTCATTATTCGTTTTTCATTCTCTATTATTCATTAATAATCAAGACTGGACGTTGGATAGGCTACGTTCAGAGTAAGATCAAAAATCTGAAGCAAACATGAGAAAGGCGAAACCGCCCAAGCGTTACGTACTACCCGACCCGAAGTTTAAAGAGGTCCTCGTAACCAAATTTGTAAATAACCTGATGTACGAAGGCAAAAAGAGCCTGGCGTACTCCATCTTCTACGACGCACTCGACGTCGTGTCTAAGCGCACGAGCGATAGTGGTCTGGATACGTGGAAAAAGGCATTAAACAATGTCATGCCATCAGTTGAAGTAAAAAGCCGTCGCGTCGGTGGAGCTACCTTCCAGGTGCCAACCGAAGTACGGGCAGACCGGAAGGTCGCGGTAGGCATGAAATGGCTTATCCGGTACGCTCGTTCGCGGGGCGAAAAAACGATGGTAGACCGTTTAGCAGCTGAAATTATTGCAGCCTCGAAAGGTGAAGGTGCAGCTGTGAAAAAGAAGGACGATACGCACCGCATGGCCGAAGCCAACAAGGCGTTTTCGCACTTCCGGTTCTAAACCAACCCAACAGACCAAATTCCCGATGGCTGTTGACCACACAAAAGCCACCCAACATTGGGTGGCTTTTGTTAGTTTTGGCCCTATGACAACTCTAGAAAACGAACAGTTACGTGTTTCCATACGCCCCAAGGGTGCTGAACTGACCTCCATTCTTCATAAGCCGAGCGGTATTGAACACCTCTGGCAGGCCGATCCAACCGTGTGGGGCTGGCACGCTCCCAATCTGTTTCCAGTAGTAGGTGGCTGCTTGAACAACCAGCTTTCAATTGATGGGCGGACGTACCCAATCGAACGGCACGGATTTGCCCGACAATCCCGCTTTGAAACGACTGAGTCGACCACTACGCACGCCATTTTCTCGCTGAAATCCAGCTCCGTAACACGCGTACATTTTCCGTATGAATTCGAGTTTCAGATTATCTACGAACTTGATGGACCTAGGTTGACTATTACGTACCGGCTGGTGAATGAAGACGATAAAACCGTTTTCTTTTCGGTTGGGGCGCATCCGGCGTTTGCTGTTCCCTTTTTTGTGAATGAAACCTACGAAGATTACTATATTGAATTTGAGCAGAAGGAACCCTTAGAAACGCACATGCTTTCTTCGGCAGGCTATTTTACCGGTGAAACGAAAGCGGTGCCCACCGAAGGCCATAATCTTCCGCTCACAAGACATTTATTTGACCAAGATGCCCTTGTCTTTAAAAACCTGGCGTCCAGGCGTGTAGCAATTCGAAGCGACAAACACGACCACGCCGTAATCGTCGCTTACCCGGCGTTCCCCTATTTAGGTTTATGGGCCAAGCCTGGTGCTTCCTTTGTATGCATCGAACCGTGGCTGGGTTGCGCAGACAGCGAAGGAGAGCCGAAACCAATCGAGCAGAAAGAAGCTATTCAGCAGGTAGAAGCCGGGAAGGTGTTTGACGCTTCGTTTTCGATTGAGATAGCTTAGTGGATTCAGGTATTCGGTTCGCGGTGATCTTTCGCGAACCGAATACTTTATACTTGTTATTGAGTCTCTTCCAAAGGTGTAAAGTCTTTGAAAGTCCGCTTGATTGCCTTATCGGTCGCTTCTTTTTTACTCTGCCAGTTAGCATCTAACTCTAGCGCCACTAACCCGCTGAGACTCATAGAATTCCGGAAATCATCTAATTTCTTAACAAACTCGCCATTACGTCGGGACGACTTTAAGGCAAACTCACGGGCAAACACATCGCCTTTATTTTGTAATTCAGATTTCTTACCCAGCACGTAGTTATAGCGGTCAAGCAGGTCTTTCATCGACTTACCAATTACTTCGGTCGCTTCGAGCGTACCCATTGTCAGAACAGCCGTACCGCCCACTGCTGAAATTAACCGTTGCGAATCGGGATTACCATTCGTAACCGCTGGCGACACACCCGTAATGGCTCCTAATGACGCGTTGGCTACCGACCGATTCCGTTTACCACCTTTTGCTCGTTTATAATCGCGTTTAAGTTGCTCTTCCTTCTCGCTCAGTTGCTCAATAAGGCCCCACGCCTGAACCAGTAACTGTCGATATTGCGTATAATAGTAGCGATCTTTCTCCGCTTCGTTGACGGTATTAAGTATCGTGAACGTAATACGGCGTTCAGCGCGGTTCTGTGACTTATCAAGCACATAGAACGTAATCTGGACGCCTAATGAGTCATAAGGGTCTTTCACGAAGTCGTAGCCAGGTTGCCAAATGAACTCGTACTGGTTATTTGTATTTTTCACCAACGACGTTTTCGGAATCTGCTGGTTATCAGACAGGAAACCAAAGGTCGATACGTCGTCTTCACCGTTTTGGTCGGAGAGATAAAATTTCAGATTGACGGTTGCGTTCTCCCGAAGTTTATAATGCTTTTCATCGGGAATCACGGTAATATCTGGCGGCAGATCCATCTGGGTCGCTTCTACCTTGATACGGCCTTTTGTGCGTGTTTTAGCCGGTTGATCTTCTACCCAAAACTCAATATACTGCGGAGTCTGTTTTACTTTATTGAACTGATTCTGTGATAACGTCCAGGTAAGCTCGCCCTGGGAGGACAACTTACTACCTTCAGGCATTTGATCCGCGATTGGGATAAACGCAAGCGGGTCTCCATCTTCGTCACGTACCGCCTGGTTATCCATTTTGTAGGTATTCTGCGTGCGGTAACTCACATAAAAGGGACGTAACTCGCCCACGGTAGGCGGCCGGTTTACATGTAATACCTTAAATTCAACTGTATACGAAGCGGTTTGACCATGCTGATTTCGAACTTCAAAACTCACCGGATACGTTTTAGATGTTTGAATCCGATCAGCCAGATCAAAGCCGGGTGTCCAGCTGAAATGGCCCAGCGAATCAAGCTTCATGCTGTCCTGTTTATCAGATCCAAATGAAAACCGCAACGTATCGGACGGAGAGGCCGTAGTTTTCAGGTCAAGCCGAACCGTACTTCCTTCAGGAACCACAGTCCAGTTGGTTTGAGTAGGGAATATAAATTGTAAAGGTTTTGAATCCTGCGCATGGGTGCTGATGACCGCACTGATCAAAAGCATCCATGTCACTATACCGACAGTTCGGTTCATGAGCAACTTTGGAAGGTGGTCTGTTTTGAAAAACGTAAAATTACGGCTGAAGATTTTGTTAGATTCTATCTATCTACCTGATTTGATATTTTTCTTAGAAAAAGTCTGATTTTATCTCCATATAATTATGCTTTTCCAAGAGAAAGTAGCAAATAGAGTTACATCCAGTACTGGTCAGATAGTGAGATATACCTAGTCTATATAAAAAAGTCGCTTCCCCGTTCAAGGAAGCGACTTTATCAAAACCGATTATAGCGATTATTATTTCTTAGGTGTTGCGGCACTCGCACCTGTTGTAGAGCCAGGCTTGGTAGTAGGCGTACTACCACCCGTGGTTGCCGGTTTAGCGGCTGCGGCTGCTTTGGCTGGGTCGATACCCAACTTTTTCAAAACCAGTTCCGTGATGTTATCCTGTGGAGGAGCAACCAGCAGAATGGGGATGGTGTTTGAGCCAGCATCTAGGTTAAATACGTAGGTATACCCACTCTCAGCAGCAACTGCATCAATTGCTTTCTGAATTTTCTGGACAACTGGGTTAACTAACTGTCCGTATTTAGCCTGCAAAGATTGTTCAGCGGTACGTCCAAACTCCTGAATCCGGGTCTGCAAACTCTGCAATTCGGTTTCACGATCTTTACGTATTACTTCTGTCATCTGCGCGCCCCCTTTCTGATAAGCTTCATACTTATCTTCCAGTTCCTTGTTCATCCGCTTCAGTTCGTTTTCCGACTGCGTCCGCTGAATGGTCAATTGGTTCTGGATATCTTTAGCTTCGGGTGTTTGCTGTAACACGTAATCAATGTTCGTATAGCCTAACTTCAGAGGTCCGGCTGCGGTAGTCGTAGCAGGCGCTGCAGTTGGGGCTTGTGCCTTTGCGTTTAAACCGCCCAGCAAAAGGGCCGCAGCAAACGCCATGACGAGATTTTTCTTCATTTCGGATTAATTGTTTGTATTACTGGATTTGTGGTTGATTTATTTGTTGGATTGCTGTTGGTAGCTGTTGGTTTAGTGTCTAATCCTAATTCTTCCATGACATAGTCAGAATAGTCATGCCGGGGATTCGTATAGATCATAACAAAATCAGATGCCTTGTCGAAAATAAAGTCAAGTTTCTTTTGGAGAGCGACCTTTTCAACGGCTCGATTTACAATGTCCATTGGCACTTTCATCAGCTCCTTTTTTTCTCATACAATAATCCCTGGTAGCCAAACACCTTATTATTGTAATCGCGAGCTTCCCGTTCCCTGTCGCTAATTGCCCGTTGGCGTTCGCGCTTCATGTCTTCAGTCAGCAAAATTTCTTCGGCCTGATACGCTTTTTGCAACTTGTCGATCTCAATGTACTTATCCTGAATATCTTTCGACCATTTGTCGGCAAACTTATCGATCTCCGTCAGGGCCTTCTGATATTCCGGCATTTTACTCAGAATAAACTCAGTATCTACATACCCAAACTTCTGCGCTCTGGCGGGAGTTGCTACCCAAACAGCGGACAAAAGTACGAAAAATAAGGCTTTTTTCATTATATAGCCGGTCATTTTTTGCAGGAAGTGATTGATTGTCAGGAATGGTTGACGATACGTATCAGGCCTAAACTACCAGACAGTGTCTTCATAGTAAAACGTCTACCGCCCCTAAATCTTATCTGATCTGTTGTCCAATCGTGAAGTGGAACTGACCAGATGCTTTATCCTTGATCCCCGGTATCGTGTCGAAACCATACCCATAATCAATACCAATCAGACCAAAAGCTGGCATAAAGATCCGCGCTCCGAATCCCATCGACCGTTTTAGATCAAATGGGTTATACTGCTTATAACTTCCCCAGTTGTTACCCGCTTCAAGAAATGTCAGTACGAAAATAGTGGCTGACGGATTTAATGAAACCGGATAGCGTAGTTCAGCAACGAACTTGTTATAAACAACACCACCCTGGCTACGTGTCTGGGCGTCGGAAGTGCGGTCGTAATCGGCGGTGTAAACACTCCGATCATCATACCCACGCAGACCGATAATGTCCTGAGCCAAAGCAAACTGCCCCTGACCGGCAAGCCCTGATCCGCCCAGCACGAACCGTTCGAATGGCCCAATGTCGGTGCGCTTGTTATAACTCCCCAGGAAGCCCATATGCGCCCGGGCGTTTAACACCAGTTTACCGAATACAGTCTGGAACCAGCTGGCATCAAACATCCATTTGTGGTACTCGACCCACTTGTATTTGTCTTCCGGCTTTGTGGTTTCAGTCGTTGTCTTAAACGCAGAATAAGGTGGAGTAAACGAACCACTCAGCGAAAACGATGATCCATTACGTGGAAACTGAGGATTATCGATGCTATTACGGGCTATTGTCGTATTAAACGTAATGTTGTTCGAAATCCCGTTTTTGTAGCCGATATAGAATAAATCAAGATTATTCAGATCATACCGCTGATACGTAAGCGAATTTGTCAGTGAGAAATAATCATCAGGCACCTTCAACTGACGACCTAACCCGATTGTAACAGCTGTATTGGTATAGGAACCCGTTGGGGTACGTCCTTTTAGGCTCTGATAAATACTGTAAGGGTTGGTTGGGTCATAGAACGTTTTATACACCGTATGACTAGCGCTTACTGAGAACGCATTTGGTTTACGGCCTCCTAACCACGGTTCGGTAAATGATAGTGAGTATACTTGGTACTGACTACCATTCGCCTGAAAGCGCAACTGCACCCGCTGACCATCACCAGCTGGCAGCGGTTTCCAGGCACCAAAATTAGGAATATTGCGCGCCGAGAAGTTATTGAAGGTCAGGCCGAGGGTTCCTACGAAGCCTACGTAACCGCCCCAGCCGCCAGACAACTCGATCTGATCAGATGGTTTTTCTTCTACAGAGTATTCAATATCAACTGTTCCATCATTTTGTGGCACCGGGTTGATTCCAATTTTTTCCGGGTCAAAATAGCCAATTGTCGCAAGCTCGCGCTGGGTACGAATCAGAGCTGTTTTATTGAATTTCTGGCCAGGTAGCGTCCGAATGGTACGCATCACTACGTGGTCGCTGGTTTTTGTATTCCCGTTCAGAATGACCCGGTTGATAGTGGCCTGTTTGCCTTCAGAAATACGGATCTCAAGGTCAATCGAATCACCATCTACTGTTTTTTCGATAGGCTGGGCATTGTAATACAAGTACCCATCATCCATATAAAGCGAGCTCAAATCTTGGCCGGGATTACCGTTCAGGCGTTTTTCCAGGTCTTCCGGGTTGTAAACGTCGCCTTTTGTTATACCGACGACCTGCCGGAGCTGTTCTGTCTTATAGAGGTAATTACCCGAAAAATCGACATTCCGGTAATAGTATTTATGCCCTTCGTTCAGTTTTATATTCAGGCTAATGGTCCGCCCACCATTATTAATTATCGTATCGTGCTCTATGGCAGCATCCCGATAGCCGAGTTTATTATAATATTCAACCAGCTTCAGTTTATCCTCTTCGTATTTTTTGGGGACGAATTTTGAGGGTGTAAATATCCGGCCGAAGCGCATTTCCTTAGTGCCCTTCATTTTCATCCGCACTGCCGATTCCTCAACTTCGTCAAGGCCCTCAAAATTAATTTTGGCAATCTTAATTTTTTGACCTTTGTCGACCGATACACGCATGGTCGCGTTATTGCGGGCACTATCCGGAATGGTCGTGATTTTAACTTTGGTATTCAGATAGCCTTTGTCAATAAAGTATTTCCGCACAGCCATCTGTGTATTTTTGGTAATCGTGTTCGTCACGATTTTACCCAGATTGAGTTTGACTTTATCTTTCAGGTTATCCTGTTCGCCTTTTTTAACGCCCACAAAATTAACCCGATAGAGCCGGGGCCTTTCCTGCGCCCGGAACATAAGTGATACTTTACCTTCTCCGCTGTGCGTTGCAAACAGTTCAACGTTATCCAGCAGACCCGATTCCATAAGCTTACGTACCGACGAACCGATGGCTTCTCCGGGAATACGAATTTTGTCGCCCACTTTCAGACCGGCCAGCGATACCAGCGAGTTCGGATCGAGGTAGCGGGTACCCGTCATGGTCAGCCCGGTAATTTCATATTCTTTGGGGCTACCATAATTTAATAAATCGTCGGTACTGGCTGCTGGTTCGGTAGGGACTCCTACACCAACGCGCACCTGAGCCTGAAGATGACCAGGTAGTAGACCGATGAGCAGGCAAACTGCCCCCAATATGACTTTTATACGGTGTTCCAAGTTAATTGATAAGTATTATGTTGTTGATTATCAGGATTCATTTTGATACATTAGGGTTGGTATGGCTATGATTTATTTTATCACAACCCGCCAGCTCTACGTCAAATCCTTCTTTCATTTAACTAATTGTTCGCTGGTTTTACCGAACCGGCGTTCCCGTTGCTGGTAGTTCAGAATAGCTTCCTGTAAATGAGCTTTACGGAAATCCGGCCAGAGTACTTCAGGCATATAAAATTCAGCATAAGCCAGTTGCCAGAGCATAAAATTGCTAATTCGCATTTCGCCACTGGTTCGGATCATCAGTTCAGGTTCGGGAATTTTACCCGTAGCAAGGTGCTGACCAAATAGCGTTTCATCAATTTGCTCCGGATCTAGTTTCCCATCACGTACGGCCATTGCCAACTGACGCGCTGCTTCTACGATATCCCACCGTCCACTATAGCTTAGAGCCAGAATAAGAGTCAAGCCCGTATTCCCCTGCGTTTCGCGCATGGCTTCCTGCAATTCGCGCTGGCAGTCAGTTGGCAAACTTTCGGTGTTACCGATGGTTGCCAGCCGTACATTGTTGTCCATCAGGGTTTTAATTTCCCCCGAATGGTATGCACTAGCAACGTCATCAGGGCATCCACCTCAAATTTGGGTCGATTCCAGTTCTCGGTTGAAAAAGCGTAAAGTGTCAGATACTTTATACCTAATTCAGCGCACCCTTCCGTTACCTCACGCACAGCCTTAATCGCATTTCGGTGGCCAAATACCCGGGCCGCTCCCTGCCGCTTCGCCCAGCGTCCGTTTCCATCCATGATAACGGCTATATGCTGAGGCAGATTGCTCGGGTCAATGTGTTCCTTCATCCCAGTAGGGGAGTTTTAACAAGAATTAACAAGACCGCGAAGATACGCAAATTTAGTCGGTAAGTCGGTACAACTAAATGGGATTCCATTGATTAGTAAATGAACAGGCCGGAGGCTGTTGGCTGAAGAAACAGCATTCCATTCTACATCACGTATCTTTGGGGCAGGAATCATAAATCAAGGCTACGATACGTTTTGTACGTATACGCCTGTTATTTCATTTATTACGCTGTATGATGACTTTCCTTTCCCGACAGCCCGTTCGGGTTCCCATATATTTCTTACTGCTGTTAATGGCGCTGAGTTGTACGAAAAACGACAATCGGGTCGCGGCTCCTCAAACCATTCTCGACCGTATTCTGGAAGATAGTCAGTTCAGTTTACTTCGTGCGGCCGTTGCATACGCGGGTGTTGGTGATGCGCTCAAAGATGGAAATCTTACCTTATTTGCGCCAACGGATTCGGCCTTTCAGGCGGCAGGACTAGGCAATCTGGGGGCTCTTATGGCCATGTCGAAAGAACAGGTACGAACACTGATTCTATATCATACGTTGTACGGTTCGGTGGCAGCCGCCAGAATTCCATCCGGACAAAACGCTGTCGAGACGGCGAGTAAAGGCATTGCCTTCGTCAATAAAAGCAACGACGTAACTATTTATATCAACAATGCCCGGTTAACGCAGGCTGACCTGGCTGTTGCCAATGGTTACATTCATAAAATAAATCGGGTACTGACCCCCGCAACCGGCGACTTGCTAACCACCATCCAGAGCAACGCGAACCTAACGTTCCTGTCGGCCGCGGTCAAACGAATTGGCACCAGCAATCCGACGCTGTTAGCGACTATAACGAATGCCTTGTCGACTAACAGAGTAACGGCTTTTGCGCCAAACGATGATGCTTTCAAAGCCGATGGCCGATATACAAGCCTTTCTGCTATCGAGTCGGCGGATGCTCAGACACTGGCTAATCTATTACTTTACCACGTTACGTCAGGGGTGCTGTTTTCCAGCCAGCTTCAAACCGGCACACTTAGCTCCTTACTGAATGGCAATAAATTTACGGTGACAGTCAACCAAAATCAGACGACAATAAAAGGCAATAACAATTCCGACTCGGCTACAATCAAACAGGCTGATTTACCCACTTCCAATGGTGTACTTCACATCATTGATAAAGTATTAAAACCTTAGTTGGTTGAATAATTCCATCAATCGAGACTGTATATATTTAATAAAGAAAGCTCATAATCAACGACTAAGCCTAAAAATAGTCACAGAATTTTATTACCTCTGCAAATTAATTGACAGTTGTTCTCCCAACCCTTTACCACGCCTGAGAGTCTATAGGTATAGTGATCGGGATTTATTTGTTTAGTATTTTTCATGCATAAGCTTCCTCTAATTTTTTTTATTACCATGCTCATTGGCGGGATGGCCGCCTGCAAAACAGACATTGATGCTGATCTTGCGTTACAGGCGGATAAAGAAAAAGCAGATATCATGACCTATGCAGCCAGCAACGGACTCTTGGGAACCACGACGACCTCCGGGCTTTATTACGTATTAAAAAAAGCAGACTCCTCCATGGTGTCGCCTGCTTACGGGCAGGAACTTGAATTCAATTACAAACTGTACGTACTATACGGTCCGAGCAATACAACCATCACGTCGGGCGTAACGGACAAGCTGCTGGATTCGACCTATGCGGATAGCTCCGTTTATTATCCGTTTTTCGCAAATTCGCTCCGGCCTGGATTAGAAGAAGGGTTCAAACTCATGCATGAAGGCGATCAGGCTACATTTTTGATGCCGTCTACATTGGCGTTTGGCACCCTGGCTTCGAAAGATGGCACTATTCCGGCCAATTCGCCGGTTCGCTATGACGTTACCCTGAAACGGTCACGAACGGAAGATCAGCAGATGGATGAGTACATCACAAAAAATAAGCTTGCCGTTACAGAGAAAACGACGACCGGCCTGCGTTTTATCAAAACGGTGAGTAATCCGTCGGGGATGATGCCAACAGCGACGCAAACATTGGTCGTTAATTATAAAGGTAAATTGCTACGTACCGCGGCTGCTTTCGACAGTACGCTCAATAACACCTACTCTACATCGTTAGGAAAGTCAGCACTGGCTGGATTTAATGAAGGTTTGGCCAAACTTAAAACTGGCGAAAAAGCGACAATAATTTTCCCATCCAGTCTGGGTTATAAAACATCAGGGGCCGTCAATAGTGCAGGCACGTTTGTCGTTCCTCCATACGCACCTTTACGATTTGATATCGAACTGGTGTCGGCCCAGTAAGGTAATTTTATGTCAAAATTAATTCTGGTAACCTTCAAGCCTTTTGCCACGTTTGTGGGTCATTAAGCGTAGTACTAATTGTTTCTCTAATTTCATGCGTAAACTTCACTCATTCATTTTCAGTGCATTACTACTCGGCGCGGTTGCAGCCTGCACGAGTTCTGTTGATCCGGGTACCGATCCTAATGCCGTTTATCAGTCAAATCTGGCCGATATAAGTAATTATGCCAGTAGCAAAGGACTGACAGGGACTTCGACCAACTCCGGGTTATATTATTTGCTGACCAAGCCCGGATCAGCTTCAGCACCGGCGGCCACAATCGGCAAGGAAGTTGAATTCAATTACACCATGTACGTATTGTCGCGGAGCAGCAGTAACACGGCCGTGGTAACGGATAAAAAACTGGATTCTCTATATACAACGACCCCGGTCTATTATCTGCTTTCTCCCTATTCGACACAATCGAGCTTTGTGCCGTTGTTACCCGGCTTGCAGGAAGGTTTGTTGAAAATGCGCGAAGGCGATCAGGCTACACTTCTGATGCCATCTGCATTGGCCTTTGGTGACCAGTCCTCGGCCCTGCTTCCGGCCAACTCGCCAGTTCGATTTGACGTAACGCTGAGACGCGCCCGGACAGAAGATCAGCAAATCAACGAATACATGACCGCTAATAAGCTGACGCCTACTGAAGTAACCCAAAGTGGGTTACGGTTCATCAAAACGGCCAATAATTCATCGGGAGCATCGCCAACGAGCACTCAGACACTTATCGTAAAATATAAAGGTAAGTTGTTACGTTCGGCCTCTGCCTTCGACAGTACAGGAACGGGTACGGCCGCCTTTACATTGGGCCGATCGATAGCTGGATTCGAAGAAGGATTAACTAAACTTAAAGTAGGCGAGAAGGCAACACTTATTTTTCCTTCAGCCATCGGCTACGGCCAAACCGGCAACCAGGTTATACCGCCTTATGCACCATTACGGTTTGATATTGAGCTGGTTTCTGTGCAATAGTTTTAACGAGTTAAGTGATAATCAAGGACTGTGTTATGCAACACAGTCCTTTTTTTGGGTCTATAAGAGACGATTAAGCTAAAAAAGAGTCTAAGTAAGATAGCGCATTTTCAACTAAAAATTTGGTCAAAATTTATTTCAACCAAACAAAATAGGCCAAATATGGTTACATACTTGATTTTAACATAAATTACGCGCTTTTTAACTATTATTTTTATGATGAATAAGTACAGATTGAACCGTTTTCTGCTGAGTGGAGCCCTTTGGTTGCTCACCCTCACTGCTGTCTTGGCCCAGGGCGTTCGGGGCCGCATAACAGATGCCGCTACAAAAGCCGCAATTCCGGGAGCTACTATTGTCGTAGTCAATACAAACATTGGTGCCACAACGGATGCTAATGGCGATTATACACTAAAAGTGAATCCGGGAAGCTATTCCCTTCGCGTAAGTTTTGTGGGTTATCAAACCCAAACAGTCACTGTAAATGTCAGCGGCAATGAAACGGCTGATGTTGCTCTTTCGGAAACAACAGCATCTTTGTCGGAAGTAGTCGTAACAGGAACAAGAAGCGCAGGACGGGTAAAAACCGAAAGTCCGGTGCCAGTTGATATTATAAGTGTACAGCAACTCACCACTCAGGCTCCACAGAATAACCTGAATCAAATCCTGAACATGGTTGCGCCGTCGTTTACGTCCAACACGACAACGGTGGCTGATGGTACTGACCATATTGACCCGGCTCAGTTGCGTGGTTTAGGACCTGACCAGGTGCTGGTGCTGTTGAATGGTAAACGAAGACACACGTCATCGCTGGTAAACGTAAATGGAACGCCCGGCCGTGGTTCGGTAGGTACGGATTTAAATGCAATTCCGGCTTTTGCCATCGATCGGATAGAGGTGTTGCGGGATGGCGCAGCCGCTCAGTATGGTTCGGACGCTATTGCTGGTATCATCAACGTAAAAATGAAAGAAGCTACGGGTAAATTGGCTTTATCTGTATACGGTGGTGGTAATTTTTCGAAAGGGTCAAACAACTTTAAGGGCGGCATGGACGGCGGAAATGTCCAGGTGGATGCGAACTACGGCGTTCGTATTGGCAAAGCAGGGTTTATCAACCTGACAGGTTCGGCGCAGATGCGTAATTCAACGAGCCGCGCTATGCCAAACACAGCAAGCTTACTGAACCGCTACAATGCCATTGAGTACAGAACCTTGCAAGCTGGTGGCAACGTAAACACGCTACCGAACAGCATCGACGCCATCAAAAAAGGTGCGCTGGGTGTAACTTATTTCGATGCCGCTACGCAGGCAAGTATCGCTGGGGCCAGTTCATTGACCGATCTTCGGACAATTCTGTCCACCGACGTAACTGATAATGAATTAGCTGCTCGGGGATTAACAAGAAGTGATTTTAACATGCGCGTTGGTCAGTCGAACTTACAGAGCATTCAGTTTTTCGCTAATTCTGCTATACCCATTAACGATAAGCACGAATTTTATGCGTTTGGAGGTTATGGCCGCCGGACAGGTGATGCGGCTGGTTTCTTCAGAACGCCGAACCAGGCACGGGCTTACACCGGTATTTTTATCAACGGCTTCTTACCCGAAATTCATTCTGAAATTATTGATGGTTCGTTTGCGGCAGGTTTTCGCGGAAAATTGGGCTCGTTTAACTATGACCTAAGCAATACCTTTGGCTCGAACACCTTCAATTATGGCGTCGAAAATACGGTAAACGCTACGTTGTTAGACAAGTCACCAACTGTCTTCAAAGCAGGTGGTCTTAACTTCAAGCAAAACACGATTAACCTTGATCTGAGTCGCAAATTCGATGTAATGGCGGGCCTTAATCTGGCTTTTGGCGCGGAAGGACGCTTTGAAAGTTATCGAATCAAAGCTGGTGACGAAAATTCATGGGCCAGATACGATGTAAACGGGAACGTAATTACTACGTCGACGCAGGTGGCCCCTTCCGATTTCTTCGGGAATGCACGGCCGGGTGGTGCCCAGGTGTTTCCTGGTTTCAGACCCGAGAATGAGGCTGCAACAAAAGACGCCAACCGTCAAAGTATGGCGTTGTATGCCGATGGTGAGTTAGACGTAACAAACCGATGGCTAGTAGAAGGCGCTGTCCGTTTTGAGAATTACTCAGATTTCGGAAGTACGACCAATTTCAAATTAGCGACCCGTTATAAGCTGACAGACAACATCAACATTCGTGGGGCAGCGTCAACAGGCTTCCGTGCTCCTTCTCTAGCTCAGATTTATTTTAACTCGACTTCTACACAATTTGTCGGCGGAGTTCCGTTTGAAGTGGGTACGTTCAGCAATGCTTCCAGACCTGCCGAATTATTGGGCATTCCGAAACTGAAACAGGAAGAATCCAGAAGTATTAGCGCGGGTTTTACAGCCAAAATCCCAGGTGCCAACTTAACGATCACGGCGGATGGGTATTTTGTGGCAATTAAAGATAGGGTTGTTCTGACAGATCAGTTTGCAAGACCAAGTGGCACTGTAACGGGCTCAGCTTTAGTTTTACAACAATTATTCGATCAAGCCAATGCGACAGCCGCTACGTTCTTCTCAAATGCAATTGACACGCAATCCAAAGGTATTGACCTTGTGATTTCTCACCGAGCTGTGTTAGGCGGAGGAGCTTCCCTAAGAAGTGATTTGGCCGGTACAGTTTCCCAAACCGAACAGGTTGGCGACATCAAGGCGTCGAAAATTCTGGCTGATAACGGTCAGATTAACCGTTACTATTCGGAGTCATCGAAAATCTATTTACAGCAGGCTGTGCCAAGGGTTAAATTTAATCTGAGTAATACCCTGACCCTGAACAAATTTGATTTCTTCCTGAGAAATGTCTATTTCGGTAAAGTTACCGACCCAAATACGGTTGACGTAAATGGGGATGGCATAATCGGCGCAATTGTTGTGAACGGGCAGGCGGTTGAAAATGAACATCCGGTTTGGGGAGCACGTGTAATTACCGATCTTTCTATTGGCTACCAGATCACCCCTATCGTGAAGCTGGTTGTTGGGGCTAATAATATCTTTGATATCTACCCAGACAAAAACTACGGCCCGGTTTCAGCAAAAAGACCAACCGGCGTGGATGCCAGTGGTAATATCGTTTACAGTGCAGCCGCTTCAACCGTTGATCTGTCAAATTCAAATCAGTTTGTGTATTCAAGAAACACGTCTCAATTCGGTCAGAACGGTCGGTTTTTGTTCGCCCGTTTGAATTTTACGTTTTAATTGATTACCTGCTGGCTATAGTTTTAATACAAAAAAGCATCAGTAAGTATAAGAGAAGAGCCGCTCAGTTGGGCGGCTCTTCTGTTGCAATATACTTTCAGTTTACTTGACGAATCACGACAACGGCTATTTCGGTGCCATGCGAATAGCTCCGTCTAGGCGGATTACTTCACCGTTGAGCATTGGATTTTCGATAATACTTTTGGCCAGCATCGCATATTCAGTAGGGCGACCCAGCCGCGACGGAAACGGTACCTGCTGCCCTAGCGACAGTCGAGCCTCTTCGGGTAAACCGGCTAGTAAAGGCGTCTCAAATAAACCTGGCGCAATAGTCATCACCCGAATTCCGGAACGGGACAGATCGCGGGCAATGGGCAATGTCATACCGACAATACCCCCTTTTGAAGCTGCGTATGCCGCCTGCCCAATCTGCCCATCGTAAGCCGCGACGGATGCCGTGTTGATAATGATACCCCGTTCGCCTTCGCCATTGGGTTCGTTATGTTCCATAGCCAGAGCCGCCAGTCGAATGACATTGAACGTACCGATCAGGTTGATGGACACAACTTTCTGGAAAACGGCCAGTGAGTGAGCGCCATAAACGCCATCGACTTTACCCACCGTTTTCCGGGCCTCCGCTACGCCCGCACAGTTGACATTGATATGTAAACCACCAAAGGTTTCGACAGCCAGATTAATTCCTGCCTGTACGTCGGCTTCGTCCGTAACGTTGGCTTTACTGAATCGAACGGCTGTGCCCAGTTCATCAGCCAGAGCGTTACCCCGTTCCTCATTCATATCCAGAATGACTACGTTGGCACCATTTGCCACCAGCATTCGGGTAGTTGCTTCACCTAAACCAGAAGCGCCACCCGAAACAAGAGCTGTTGAGTTTGAGAGTTGCATAGCTTTTTGTCATGCAGACGAAGGAAGCATCTTCGCTAACTGGCAGTTTCTTTCGGTATAACTATCGTTTGTATGCCCGAAGATGCTTCCTTCGTCTGCATGACAATACTATCTAACTAATTTATCACTCTGTCTTTTAATCAGTTTCTGCAATTTCCTTATGTCAATGTCCTGAACGGCCTTTTTATCATCAATGGCCAGGCAGGCCGCTTGCGCTGTTGATTGCCCAAGCACCATAAAAACCGGTTCCATCCGAATAGAACCATAAGCAATATGGCTGGCCGATAAACAAACGGGGACCAATAGGTTCTCAATGCTGCCGCGCTTTGGAATAAGCGCCCGATAACTGACCGGATAAGGTGGAAACCCACCCACCTGCACGTCGCCTTCGTTACGTACCTGAGCAACGGCTCCCGGATTATCCACAATTAGACGCTGACAGTTGTGCGAATCCATTGTGTAAGCCGCCATACCCACCGCGTCGGGCACAACGACCTTTCCTTCACAATTCGCCTGCGTCATCACGTACTCGCCCACTAACCGACGCCCTTCGCGAATGTAAAGCTGAGGGCTAAAATGATTGTTGTCGACGTACTCATCTTTCGGATATCCCCATTGCAGCATTTCATCGCGCAGGTGTTTGGGCACCCGGGGGTCATGTCCGATGAAGTAGAAAAAGCCTTTTGTGTAGCGCTCGTGTTCGCGAATGATTTCAGCTCGCCGGGCATAATCCGCATCCGGATAGTCATAATTAGCGCCGATCATATCCGTTGACAGTCCACCACAGTTGTTGATGTCTGTTTTTCGATTGGGCATCATCACAAAATGCATCAGATTCCAGGTCAGTTCCTTAGGCATTTTTTTGGCGATCTGACGTAACAGCAACTCGTATTTCGTCGAATCGTAGCCTTCGGGCCGCGTAATAGGAATCCGGTTTGCCGGATCATCGGTAAAGCACAAGCGGAAATTATAGGCCTGCACGGCTTTATCAGCCGTGCCGTTCGGAGCAAGTTTAGCCGTGCTTATCCCACAAAGCAGTCCGCTTTCGGGTTTACCGGGAACCACGTAGGGATCGACACCATCGGGGAATTGATGCTTGTCGCGAAACTGTACTCCATTGAGCGATTCATTGTACTGACTGGATGATTCCCTTCCCACCGTATACGCTACGCCCGCTTTGGCCATCAGATCACCTTCGTAGGAGCAGTCGATGAATTGCTTTGCCCGAATAATTCGGTTGTTCAGCTGCTTATCAACCGACGGTTCAACGGTAATCGCCTGTATGCGTTTAGCCTGTGTTTGAACGGCCGACAGTCGATAGCCAAACCATACCGGTATATTTGCTTCTTTGACGTACTGCATAAATACAGCTTCGGCCACATGCGGCTCAAATGTCCACTGCTCCGGTTGACCGTAGTGATGCCCGATACGCCGGTAGAAATCGCGGGAGAGACCCGTAATCGCCTGTTTATTACCAATATCGGTAGCACCCAATCCACCCGATGACATCCCGCCCAGGTGGCGGCCCGGTTCAATCAGAACAACTGATTTACCGGATTTCTTGGCGGAATAAGCCGCAATTACCCCCGCCGACGTACCACCATACACACAGACGTCAACATTAATAGACTGCCCGTACAGCCGAAACGGGAACAACAGGAAAATAAGCACGAAACAGAATAGCCGGTTCATACCGATTGCAGAATCCGTTATAAAATCGCCATCAGTTCATTCCAGTGGCGGATATCGTACGTGGGTTTATCATCGACAGGTATGCCCTGTGGGTTGTAAAAAACCGTATCAAGTCCTACTCCTTTGGCCCCCAGAATATCGGCTTCGTAATTATCCCCGATCATCAGGCTTTCAGCGGCTGTTGTGCCACTGATTTCCATGGCGTATTGAAATACAAGTGGGTCAGGCTTCTTCGCGTTCGCTTTTTCACTCGTAATGACATGCGTAAAATAATGTGCGATTTCGGCACTATCCATCTTTATCGCCTGAATCTCGGCAAACCCGTTGGTAATGATATGCATGACGTAACGCCCCTGCAAGTAATCCAGTATTTCTCGCGCTGACTCGAGCAGGTGGGGCTTACGCGGTAACAACTTCAGGTATTCGACATTCAGATCCGCATGAACAGCGCCCTCATCGACACCCATGGCCCGAAATACCAGTGGAAAACGGTGCTTTCGGATATACGTATGTTCAATTAGATTCCTGTCGTAATCGGCCCACAACTTTTTGTTGATATCGATAAAATGTCGGCTAAACTCTTCAGCCGATGGAATACCGATATCGGCCAGTCGGAACGTATCAAACAATTCGACAAGGCACTCTGCCGAGTTCCGATCAAAGTCCCAGAGCGTATGATCGAGGTCGAAAAAAAGATGCTTGTACATGATAGGGATCGGTCAATAGTCATTGGTTACTTGTCATTGATGCACCTATGACTAATCGCTAATGACAGCGAAGCGAATTGACCAGTGGCTTAAAAATCTAATTTCAACCGCTCAACCGGCTGGTTGTTGACCAGGTGGCTGTCTACAATTTCAGCCACATCAGAAAGTTGTACATTACCATAATACGTCCCTTCCGGATAAACGACTAAAGCCGGGCCAAATGCACAGGCATCCAGACAGCCGGTCCGCTGGGCACGCATTTCTTTGAGGAGTCCCCGCTCGGCAAGGGCCGCTTTGAAGGCATCGACTAATTCATTGCCATGCACTTCCCCACAGGATTTTTTAGGGGCTGGTTTCTGGTTATTGCAAATAAAAACGTGCTTTTTGTATTTCATAGGTTCTGATTGAATTCGTACTCAAAGGTACGTAACGAACCCCATGTCATAGCCACTGGTTTTATCAGCTTGCTACGCTTTTTCATAAAATTAGCCTGAGGAACCAGCCTTATCCAGGGTGTAGATCAAAGCCAGCGACTGATAAACTCGCCGAAAACATCTTTGTACTGATCGCTAACTGGAATGGTGGTCGTGCCGATCTGTACCGAATTTCGCGTAACGGCGCTGATGTGATCGAGGGCGATAATAAAGGAGCGATGTACCCGCATGAACCGGCGGGCAGGTAATTTTTCTTCCAGGGTTTTCAGGCTCGTTAACGACAGCAGCGGTTTTGACGGATCACTTTGCCGGTAAACTTTTACGTAATCTTTCAAGCCTTCGATGTACAGAATATCGTTATAGGCCACCCGAACTAACTGGTATTCGACTTTTAAAAATAAATAATCATCTGCTACGTCCACCGGAGCGTTGGCAGAAATGACAACCGTAGCAGGCGCAGGATCAGGCCGTTGTATTAGCTCGAAATAATTTTTTGCCTTGCTGGACGCCCGCAAAAACTCTTCGTAATTAAAAGGTTTCAGCAAGTAATCCAGCGCATCAACCCGGAAACCGTCGAGAGCAAATTGATCAAAAGCTGTGGTGAAAATAATCCGGGTTGTGTTCATTCCCCGGTTGCTACGTTCCAGTACACGCGCCAGTTCCAGCCCGGTCAGGTCAGGCATCTGTATATCCAGAAAAATAACATCGACCGGATGCTGCAATAAATACTGTAAGGCTTCTACAGCACTGCTAAATCGGCCCGACAAGGTCAGAAATGGCGTTTTTTTAATAAAGGCACAAACCAGCCCGAGCGCCAGAGGCTCATCATCGACAGCGATGCAGGAAAGCGTCATGCCAGGTTGAGGGTTAGGTGTACGTGGTATTCGCCCGCTGAGTTCTGATCATCAATCTCCAGCGCGTATTGACCCGGATAAAGCAGGTCGAGCCGTCGGCGCGTATTGACTAGGCCAATACCATTGCCAACCTCTAATGATTGTGGTTTTTGACTGAACAACGTATTCCGGACATCCAAAAACAACTGACGATCATGCTGCTGAATGCTGATCCGAATCCAGCTAGGATCTAACGTACTCACGCCATGTTTGAACGCATTCTCGACAAAGGGCAGAAACAGCATCGGTGCAATTGGCTGATCGTGCAGGGGGGATGGCGTATCCAGCGTAACCGACACTTTATCTGTCAGACGAAGTTGCATAAGCTGAATATAATCGCTCAGAAAGGCGATTTCCTTGCTGAGCAACGTAGTGCCCGACTGAGTTTCGTAGAGCACGTAGCGCATCATACGCGAAAGCCGATGCAAAGCCTCGCGGGCCATTTCTACATCAAGCAGGGTAAGCGCATAAATGTTGTTGAGCGTATTGAAAAAGAAGTGCGGGTTGATCTGGGCCTTCAGAAAAGACAACTCAGAAGTCGTTTTCGCCTGTTCCAGTGCCGTCCGGAAATTGGCTTCGTCCTGCCACTTTTGCGACATGGCAATGCTGGTGCTAATTCCCAATACAAGAATAATGGTGAACAGCGTCGGCTGAATCCATCCGAACGATTTAGGGTGTCCTCCGCCGTGGGGATGAAAAGCCCGGTGCATCAGTACAGACAGATTAAAACTGTATTCCAGAAACCAGATTACGGCAAGTACCAGACAGACTATCCCCAGCAGCGCCGTTATGAATCGGCCAGTTTGTCCCTGGAGAAATAACCGGGGTACCAGCCATTGCGAATTGAAGTAAAACACACCGACCATTAGCCCAAAAAAGATTACCTGCCTGACCCAGAATAAGCGGGGAAACTGAATCTCGGAATTCAGCGACTGATAGAAGAAAAGCAGGTACCCCATCAAAATCCATCCCAGCACATGAATCAGCAGCGGAACGTAGCGACGGGAAATAAGAGTAGTGGCCATTGTCGTCGGGAAAGGTACAAGTTTAGGGGAAAAAGTACAGAATTGCCTCGCTAATCGTCACATACACAGAGTTTCCCGATGAGTCACGGGTTTTAACCGACGAACGACCCGATTGGATAAAGTCAGGATACCAGAAGCCTTTCATCGGTTGAAATAGCCGATCTGCCGACACTTTACGCCTTTCGGTCTATTGCATTTTTTGGATTAAATAAAGACGCGTTGCTTTGTTGCATCAATCTGTAATCTGCCTGACGATGCAAAAGCAAATACTATTTCTACTTCTAACGCTTGGCCTTTGGAGCGGTTTTACCCAAATCCAATCAACCTACGCTCAGTTTGGGCCTCCGGGTGGCGGGCCTGGTGGACCAGGCGGCTTTGGTAATCAGGATACCCGACGTAAAAAAGAATTTACGGGACTGGCCGAAGACACTCCAAAAGGGAACGGCAAAATAACAGGTTTGCTGGTCGATTCACTTTCGGGTAAGCCGGTCGAATTTGCCACCGTTGCACTGATCAACACCAAAACCAACAAACCTATCGACGGTACTACGTCGGATGCAAAAGGAAACTTTTCAATGACCAAACTGGCTCCGGGCGATTACCGGCTTCAGTATTCCTTCATCGGTTACAAAAATCTTGATTCTAAAGCGTTTACCATTGCGAAAGGCACCGAACTCAACATGGGTTCAGTAAAGATTTCTCCCGACATCCGCACCCTGGGCGAAGTTGTAGTAACGGGTCAGGCAGCCGTAATTGAAGAAAAAGTGGACCGGCTGGTTTTCAATGCCGATAAAGACATGACCGCCAAAGGGGGCGATGCCTCGGACGTACTGAAACGCGTACCGATGCTGTCCGTCGATCTGGACGGTAATGTGAGCTTACGCGGTAGTCAGAACATTCGGGTGCTGATCAACAACAAGCCCTCGACAATTGTAGCCGCAAACGTAGCCGATGCCCTGAAGCAACTACCCGCCGACATGATTAAGTCTGTGGAGGTAATTACCAGTCCATCAGCCAAGTACGATGCCGAAGGTGCCGCCGGAATTATCAACATTATCACCAAAAAGAATACGCTACACGGTCTGACGCTGAACGTTGATGCAGGAGTAGGCTTACGGGCTTCAAATTTGGGTCTGAATGGTTCGTACCGGCAGGGCAAACTGGGTATTACGTTAGGTGGTTTTGGCCGGACTATGTACAACCGTGCGTCATCGACGCTGGATCAGACAACGCTGGTGGGTTCGCAATTGTTACGTACCAGTCAGCAGAATACAGCCTTCGATAAACCTTTGTTCGGGCAGTATACACTGGGATTCGATTACGATCTGGCGAAAGATCAGTCGCTTTCGGCCAACGTGCGATTCGGTACGCGCAATTTCGTTCAGCAACAGAACCAGTTGACCAGTATTTACGCTGGCGATGTGCTACAGAGTATGAACAACCGCGATGTGGATCGGAAGGACCTTTCCAATTCAGTAGATATGAACCTGGATTACATCCGTACGTTCAAACCTCAGCAGGAGTGGAGCATTTCGACTCAGTACAGCCGCACGAGCCTGGTTAATAATTTTTACGCGAACATTCTGGACCAGACGGGCATATTGACGAGCCGCCAGCAGAACCTGAACAATAATACCAACCAGGAATTCACGATTCAGACGGATTATCAAACGCCTATCCGGAAAAACCAGCTGCTGGAATTTGGGGTAAAAGCGATCATGCGGAAGGTAGACAGCGACTATCAATATAAAATTGGTGGCAGCACGGGCGAACTGGTTTATAATCCGGCCAGTCCATCGGGGTCGCTCAACTACGACCAGAACATCGGGGCGGGTTATATCTCGTATACGTACGTAACGCCAAGTAAATACACCTTCAAAGTGGGTACTCGTTATGAACATACAGGCATTTCGGCAAAGGCTGACGAAACACAACCGCTGAATATTCCGGCGTATGGCAATCTGGTACCCAGCATCAACGTATCGAAAGGCCTGAAGGGCGGTTCGACCCTGAAAGCAGCATACAACCGTCGGATTCAGCGGCCGGGCCTGCAACAGCTGAACCCGAACGTCAATGCCGCCAATCCGCTGATGGTTATGCAGGGAAATCCGAACCTTAGCCCGGAACTAACCGACAACGTTGAGTTAAGCCTAAGTTCGACCATTAAGAAAACCTACCTGAATGCATCCATATTCGGGCGGTTAACCGACAACGCGATCACGCAGGTACGTATCCCGGCCGACACGACGAACTCTGCCTATCCGGCAGGCGCCATTATTACTACGTTCCAGAACATCGGCGTACAGCGCACCATAGGCACCAACGTCTTTTTCAACACCAACCTGACCCCGAAATGGAGCGTAAATGGCGGAGTCGACGCCTATTATATGTATTTGCAAGGCACAACGCCGGGTACTGACGGCAAGTCGATGACTATCGAAAACTCCGGTATCAGCATTGGTGGTCGGTTAATGAGCCAGTTGCAGATGAACAAGGGGTGGAGCGCTCAGGTGTTCAGCTTCTTCAGAGGACCAAATCCACAACTGCAGGGTACAATGGGCAGCTTCTACATGTACTCGTTAGGGATTCGGAAAGATCTGGCCAGCAAACGAGGCAGCATTGGCCTGGCGGCAGAAAACTTCGTTGGCAATGGTGTAACGATGCGCACGACACTGAATTCGCCCCTGCTTTCTCAGGTGAACGTCAACCATCTCTACAACTCAAACGTGAAACTGACGTTCACGTACCGCATCGGCAAAATGACCTTCGAAGAAACGCGTAAGAAAGCCCGTTCGGTTAGCAACGACGACGTAAAAGGTGGTGAAGGCGGTGGCGATCAACAACCGCAGGCTGCTCCGGCAGGTGGCCGCCCCAGATAAGCCGCAGGAAGATAACGTAAGGCTCTATAGATTCTACAAAGTTCATTCAAGCCATTGAAAATCAGAAAATTGAACGAACAGAATCGATAGAATACTCAGAATAAAAAAATCTGGACGTTACATAAGTTACTATAAAATCGAGGATTCTTAATAACTTACAATAACCAATTTCTCAATCTCTTTAACTTTTCAACCACTTAATTTTTAAACTCATGAAAGCA